>NZ_JAPEVI010000003.1:3095454-3405000 GCF_026240905.1 Roseibium salinum | reverse complement strand
ATAGCGAACAAGTACCGTGAGGGAAAGGTGAAAAGCACCCCGACGAGGGGAGTGAAACAGATCCTGAAACCGGATGCCTACAAACAGTTGGAGCCCGAGAGGGTGACAGCGTACCTTTTGTATAATGGGTCAGCGACTTAATTTAACGAGCAAGCTTAAGCCGGTAGGTGTAGGCGCAGCGAAAGCGAGTCTGAATAGGGCGCTGAGTTCGTTGGATTAGACCCGAAACCGAGTGATCTAGCCATGGCCAGGTTGAAGGTGCGGTAACACGCACTGGAGGACCGAACCCACGCCTGTTGAAAAAGTCGGGGATGAGCTGTGGCTAGGGGTGAAAGGCCAATCAAACTCGGAAATAGCTGGTTCTCCGCGAAATCTATTTAGGTAGAGCGTCGGATGAATACTCCCGGGGGTAGAGCACTGGATGGGCTATGGGGGCTTACCGCCTTACTGATCCTAACCAAACTCCGAATACCGGGAAGTACTGTCCGGCAGACACACAGTGGGTGCTAACGTCCATTGTGGAGAGGGAAACAACCCTGACCGCCAGTTAAGGTCCCCAAGTTATGGCTAAGTGGGAAAGGATGTAGGACTCCCAAAACAACCAGGATGTTGGCTTAGAAGCAGCCATCATTTAAAGAAAGCGTAACAGCTCACTGGTCTAAATAAGGGGTCCCGCGCCGAAAATGTACCGGGGCTCAAGCCATACACCGAAACTGCGGGTGCATCCTTCGGGATGCGCGGTAGCGGAGCGTTCTGTAAGTCTGCGAAGGGAGACCCGTGAGGGCTCCTGGAGATATCAGAAGTGCGAATGCTGACATGAGTAACGATAAAGCGGGTGAGAGACCCGCTCGCCGAAAGTCCAAGGGTTCCTGCGCAACGCTAATCGGCGCAGGGTTAGCCGGCCCCTAAGGCGAGGCCGAAAGGCGTAGTCGATGGGAATGCAGTTAATATTCTGCAGCTTGTGGGTAGTGACGGATGCCGTGTGTCGTATCCCCTTATTGGATTGGGGGTGCTGCGAAGGTGTTCCAGGAAATAGCTCCCACGTATAAACCGTACCCGAAACCGACACAGGTGGACTGGTAGAGCATACCAAGGCGCTTGAGAGAACTATGCTGAAGGAACTCGGCAAAATGCTCCCGTAAGTTCGCGAGAAGGGAGACCTCACGACGGGCAACCGTTGTGGGGTGGCACAGACCAGGGGGTGGCGACTGTTTATCAAAAACACAGGGCTCTGCGAAGCCGTAAGGCGACGTATAGGGTCTGACGCCTGCCCGGTGCTGGAAGGTTAAGAGGAGGTGTGCAAGCACCGAATTGAAGCCCCAGTAAACGGCGGCCGTAACTATAACGGTCCTAAGGTAGCGAAATTCCTTGTCGGGTAAGTTCCGACCTGCACGAATGGCGTAACGACTTCCCCGCTGTCTCCAGCATAGACTCAGTGAAATTGAATTCCCCGTGAAGATGCGGGGTTCCTGCGGTCAGACGGAAAGACCCCGTGCACCTTTACTACAGCTTCACACTGGTATTCGTGTCGACATGTGTAGGATAGGTGGTAGACGTTGAAGCAGGAGCGCCAGCTCTTGTGGAGTCACCCTTGAAATACCACCCTTGTCGTCATGGATATCTAACCGCGGTACAACAATATCCGGGACCGTGTGTGGCGGGTAGTTTGACTGGGGCGGTCGCCTCCCAAATGGTAACGGAGGCGCGCGAAGGTGGGCTCAGAGCGGTCGGAAATCGCTCGTTGAGTGCAATGGCATAAGCCTGCCTGACTGCGAGACTGACAAGTCGAGCAGAGTCGAAAGACGGCCATAGTGATCCGGTGGTCCCTCGTGGAAGGGCCATCGCTCAACGGATAAAAGGTACGCCGGGGATAACAGGCTGATGATGCCCAAGAGTCCATATCGACGGCATTGTTTGGCACCTCGATGTCGACTCATCACATCCTGGGGCTGGAGCAGGTCCCAAGGGTTTGGCTGTTCGCCAATTAAAGTGGTACGTGAGTTGGGTTCAGAACGTCGCGAGACAGTTCGGTCCCTATCTGCCGTGGGTGTAGGAGAATTGAGAGGATCTGTCCCTAGTACGAGAGGACCGGGATGGACGTACCTCTGGTGGACCTGTTGTGGCGCCAGCCGCATTGCAGGGTAGCTATGTACGGAAGGGATAACCGCTGAAAGCATCTAAGCGGGAAACCCACCTCAAAACGAGTTCTCCCTGAAGAGCCGTGGAAGACCACCACGTCGATAGGAAGCGTGTGGAAGTGCGGCAACGCATGAAGCTTAGCTTTACTAATAGCTCGTTCGGCTTGATCCTCTCATTAGTCAATGTTCATCATCCCAAAAGCGCGAAAGCGCTTTTGAGATCATGGTTTTGTTCTCACGGACGTACGGTCCTTCGGACCTGTCCTGCGAACCACGCGGCCTGACCGGCCGGCGGCCGCTTGGCCTTGCCTTCGCTGCGCTCGGAACTCTTGTTCCCTCGCAAAGCCGAAGGAAAACCAGATCGAAACTCATCAATAATCAGGAATGACCAGTTCTCACCGGCCTCAAGGCTCCAATCCCCCAAGGGAAAAGAGCCCGAACCGCAAGGTTCGCAAGGCCAAGCGGCCGCCGCCCGGTCAGGGCGCGCCGTCCGCAGGCCAGCTGCCAAGCAGCGTACGGCCGTGAGGACAGATCAACACCAGTTTTACGCAAAAACTGCGCTTCGCCGGCCTGGTGGCCCCAGCGGGGAGCCCCCACCCGATCCCATCCCGAACTCGGCCGTGAAACTCCCCAGCGCCAATGGTACTGCATCTTAAGATGTGGGAGAGTAGGTCGCCGCCAGGCCTGCAAATCGCAGTCAATCATCTTCAACCTGTTGCCGCTCACGCGCGTAACGCCCTGCGGGCTGCGCTCCGCGAGGGCGGCCTGACCGGCCGGCGGCCGCTTGGCCTTGCCTCCGCTGCGCTCCGGATCCCAAGTCCCATATCAGCGCAGAATACCGGTCACCCAATGATATACGCTGCCGCATCCTGAAATGGAGCAGCCCCGTTTGCCCGCAGGACCAAAGGTCCGAGGACAAACAAAACAAAAAATGCCGGGCTTCAAACAAGCCCATCCGGGAAACCTCGGTTCCCGTGAACAAAACAATACCGCGGGGTGGAGCAGCCCGGTAGCTCGTCAGGCTCATAACCTGAAGGTCGCAGGTTCAAATCCTGCCCCCGCAACCAAATCAAACAAAAGCCCCTCGGTTAAAACCGTGGGGCTTTTTGCGTTTAGATCAACCCTCATCAAGCCCAGGACACCGGCCACTGCGATGCCGCAGGGAGAATGGGCGCCCTTCTCGGAATTCGGCAGGCGGACGGCATGTGGTTCGAGCCGCTGTCACCCGCGGGTGCCGCTAATCACTGCCTTCCCAGCGGCGCAGGAAGTCGCCGGGATCGATCCCGGCTGTCGCCAGGGCCCGGGCCGCGATCTGGTGGATCATGTCGTCAAGGCTCTGAAGGCCGCAATAGAAGGGCGGCACCGGCGGAGACACGATTGCACCCATGCGCGTTACCTTGAGCATGGCTTCCAGGTGGCCTTCATGCAGCGGGGCTTCGCGCGCAACGAGAACGAGGGGACGCCGCTCCTTGAGCGTGACATCGGCCGCCCGCGCCAGCAATCCCTCTCCCGTGCCATAGGCGATGGTCGCAAGGCTTCGCATCGAGCAGGGGGCGACGATCATCGCGTCCACGGCAAACGAGCCGCTGGCAACCGGCGCGGCGAGATCGGCATGATCGAACTCCGTTGTCGCCAGACCCCGGATTTCGCAGCGAGCGGCCACACCAAGTTCCAGCCCGATGGTGCGCTCGGCCCCCTGGCTTACGATCACGTACCGGTCGATTCCGAGTGTCGCCAGCATACGCAGCAATTCGACGGCAATGGCGGCGCCCGATGCCCCGGAAATGCCCACAGTAACGCGTCTGACCGGTTTCATGGCTGCCCGCTCCCGTCCCGGCTTGCCTTGCACAGTTCCGCGAACAGCGTTTCCGCCCGCGCTTCGGCCTCCGGCGGCATCTTGAGTGTCCGGGCGAAGGGACGGGTTGTCTCGGTTCCCAGCTTGATGGTCGCATCGATGCCGAGCTTTCCGCCCTGACCGACGCACGGGCTGGCGAAATCCAGCTGGTCGACCGCCGTGCCGGTGAGAACGAGAAGATCGCGCTCGGCATCGGACCTTGTTGCCACCGCCCACATCACGTCGTCCCACGAGCGGATGTCGATATCCGGGTCGACGACGATGACATATTTGGTCATCGAGAATTGCGGCAGCAGGGACCAGAAGGCCATCATCGCCCGCCGGGCCTGGCCGGGATAGGACTTGTCGACCTGCAAGACGGCAAACCGGTAGGAGCAGGTCGCCGGAGGCAGGTAGACATCCGTAATTTCCGGCACGGCCTGGCGCAGGATCGGCCGGAAGAGATCCGTCATCGCTTCGCCGATCACCGCCGGTTCGTCCGGGGCCCTGCCGGTAAAGGTCGACAGATACACCGCATCCTTGCGCATCTTCATGGCGCGCAGGTGGAAAACCGGATAATGCGCCGGATCGTTATAGTAGCCGGTATGGTCGCCGAACGGGCCCTCCAGCGCGGTTTCGGCCAGGTTGATCTCACCTTCCAGAACGATTTCCGCGCTGGCCGGCACATGCAAGTCGATCTGATCGCAGGGCGCCAGGCGGGGGGAAGCGCCGTTGAAGATGCCGGCGAGCGCAAGTTCGCTCAGATTTCCGGGCGCCGGAATGACGGCGGCAAGGAGCGTTGCCGGGTCGCTGCCGATGACGACGGCCACCGGCATCGGCCGGCCGGCGTCCTGCCACTGCCGGTAATGCTGCGCGCCGCCGCGAAACGGCAGCCAGCGGATGATCGCCGTGTCGAGTCCCAGAACCTGGATGCGGTAGATGCCGAGATTGTAGGTCCTGGGATCGTCGGATCCCGGCGGCCGGGTTACCACCATGCCCCAGGTGATCAGCGGTCCGGCGTCGCCCGGCCAGCAGGTCTGGACGGGCAATCGGGTGAGGTCGGCGGCGACCGGCTCCAGATCCTTGCTCGCGGCAACCCGTTTCGGCCGGACATTCAACCCCGCCTTCGCCATCGGAAGCAGCTTGTGCGCCTCGCGCCAGGAGCTCGGCGGCTGGGGAGAGCGCAGGGCCGCCAGGAACAGGCCGAGATCCGGCAGATGTTCGGGATGAAGACCAAGCCCGTTGGCCACCCGCTTGCGGGTGCCGAACAGATTGATGAGCAGGGGTGCGGCAAAGCCGCCCTCCTTGCCGTTGGTCGGCGCGGTAAGCAGCACGGCCGGTCCCTGGCGTTCGATCACTTTCCGGTGCAGGGCAGCGGCGTCCAGATGCACGTCGACGGGCGTATCCAGTTTGCGGAAGTCGTCTTCGCTCTCCAGAAAGGACAGGAAAGTCCGCAGGTCAGCGAAGGAAGGCAGGTCGCGGCCGGTCATGAAGCTGCCAATTGGAGAAAGGGGGCGAAGTCGAAGTCCGCGATATCGGAAAAACCGACGAGGCCCCTTGATCTTAGTCAAGTCCTGACCCGGCGGTTCTGGATTACGGTCCGGCACGGAAAGCGAGCCCGGAATGTCCAGACCGTCTTCACCCCTCTGCCTGCCGCCGATGGTTGCCCTGCTGATTGCGCCGCTTCCGCGGCTGCCGATGGAGGCCCTTCTGTCCCGCTTCATCAGGCGCCTGGTGGCCCGGCGGCCGGATCTTCTGCGCCGGCTTGGCGCCGTCGTCCAGGTGCCGGTCGCAATCGTGCCCGACGACTTGCCCCATGCGTTTCTGTTGTCGCTCGATCCGTTGAGGTCGAGCGTGCGCATCTGCGACAAGACGAGGATTTCTGAGGCACAGGCCGTCGTGCGGGCGCCCTTTCTCGTGCTGCTGGGACTGCTTGACGGCACTTATGACGGCGATGCCCTGTTCTTCACCCGCGACCTGCGCATCGAAGGCAGAACGGAATATGTGCTGGCGCTTCGCAACACTCTGGAAGAGGCGGATTTGAACCCAGGTGAGTTCTTCGGCCTGTCGGGAACATCCGCGCGCTGGATGAACGAACTCAGCGACACGCTGCTCACACAGGCCAGGGCCTTCGCGGCAAGGTCGGTCGCTCAGCCGGAACGGGAGCGGTCATGAGCGGCGCGGCACGGAACCAGATGGAACTTGTCTGCCCGGCGGGAACGCCGTCCGCCCTGCGCGCCGCCGCCGATGCCGGGGCGGATGCGATCTATTGCGGCTTCGCCAATGAAACCAATGCACGCAACTTCCCGGGCCTGAATTTCTCCGCCGACGAATTGTCCGAAGGTGTCGCCCATGCCCACCGCAAGGGGGCAAAGGTTCTCGTCGCCATCAACACCTTTGCCCGGGCCGGGGACGTCGGCTTGTGGAAGCACGCGGTCGACGATGCAGCGGCCTGCGGCGCCGATGCGATCATTGCCGCCGACATCGCCGTGCTCGACCATGCCGCGGCGAACCATCCGGGCACGCGTCTGCACCTGTCCGTCCAGGCCGCGGCCAACACGCCGGAGGCGATCCGGTTCTATGCGGAAGCTTTCGGCGTCAAACGCGTCGTCCTGCCCCGTGTCCTGACGGTGCCGGAAATCGCGGCGCTCAACCGCGAAATCGACGTCGAGACCGAGGTGTTCGTCTTCGGCGGCCTGTGCGTCATGACCGAGGGGCGCTGCGCGCTGTCCTCCTACGCCACCGGAAAATCGCCGAACCTCACCGGCGTCTGTTCGCCGCCCGACCATGTCGACTACCGGGAAGACGAGAACGGCCAGCTGCTTGCGCGTCTGGGCGGCTATACGATCGACCGATTCGAGAGCGGTCAGGCGGCCGGTTATCCGACCCTGTGCAAGGGACAGTTCAGCGCCCGCGGGCAGACCGGCTATCTGTTCGAGGACCCCGTCAGCCTCAATGCCTTCGAACTCCTGGACGACCTGGCAAAAGCCGGCGTGACGGCGCTCAAGATCGAAGGGCGGCAGCGCGGCAAGGCCTATATTGCCGGTGTCGTCGGCGCCTTTCGCCGCGCACTCGACAGTCTCGAAAGCGGCGGCGATGCCGGTCCGGCTATTGCCGCCCTCAACGCCTTTTCCGAAGGCGGCCGGCAGACATCGGGCTCCTACAAGAAGACCTGGCGGTAAAGGAGGCCGGATATGTCCGCAACAGAACATTCTCTCAGTACCCCTCTGGAACTCTCACTTGGTCCGTGCCTGTTCAACTGGTCCGCCGAACGGCTTCTGGAATTCTACCGGCGGATAGCGGCGGAAGCCCCCGTCGACCGTGTTTATCTCGGCGAGGTCGTGTGCGGCAAACGCATGCCCTTCAACGATCCCGTGTGGCCCGAAGCGATCGACATTCTGGAAAAAGCCGGCAAGGACGTTGTGCTGTCGACCCTCGCGCAGCCGGTCAACAAGCGGGAGCGGCAGATCCTGCGCGAACAGGCAGGCTATGATCTCGCCATCGAGATCAACGACATGTCCATGCTGCCCGCCTGCTCCGGGCGGGAGTTCGCGGCCGGTCCCCTACTCAATGTCTATAACGAAGCCACCCTGGCCTTTCTCGCGGAACGGGGCGCGGTCGCCTGGTGTCCGCCGGTCGAGCTGCCGCTGGACGCGATCCAGAAAATCGCCGCGCTCGTGCCGCAGGTGGAAGTGGAACTGTTCGCCTTCGGCCGCTTGCCGCTGGCCCTGTCGTCGCGCTGCTACCACGCACGGGCGCACGGCCTCAGGAAGGATTCCTGCCAGTTCGTCTGCGACCAGGACCCCGACGGCATGGATGTCGCCACGCTGGATGGCCGCAGCTTTCTGGCGGCGAACGGCATTCAGACACTGTCCGACGCCTGCCACTTCGCCGGCCTTGCAAGCGGGCACCTTCAGGCGCTCGGCGTGCGCCGCCTGCGCCTGTCGCCCCACACGGTCGACATGGTCGAGGTCAGCGGCCTGTTCCGGCGTTTTCTGGACGGCGCGATCGATGCGGAAGAGTTCGAAACCGGGCTCGGCGCACTGGACCTGCCCGGACCGCTCTGCAATGCCTATCTGTCAGGAGAGGCGGGATGGAAGAGAACAGTGATCCCGGCGTAGAAACCGACGGCCCGGCAATGAGCGATCGCGGCCGGGATTTCATGGAGCAGATCCACCGTGTCCTCGACCGGCTGGACATGCCTTGCGCTTGTAAGGACGAGTTGGACCGCACGATCACCGCCATCGAGGCCTGGCGCATGCTCAAACTGCGCAGGGAATTGACCGCGAGCATCGAGGCGGACTACGCGCAGCTTGTTTCCGGCGTCGCCTTTCTCTCCGATCTAGGTCAGATCGACCGGCAGCATCTCTCGGCTCAGGAAATGTCCGACCATGCCGAAAGCCTGAAGTTCCTCGCCGACCTGTCCGACCGCTGCGCGCGCCGCCTGAACGAGCTCGCAAGGATCACCGGGCAGGATTGAGCGCGGAATGGCCTGCCCGGCCCCCTGGATTGCGAAGAACCACTCCTCAGGTGTCACCGTGGGCGAACGTAAGTGAGACCCGGGGCCAACGCGTGCCCATAGCCTTGGAAATTTGTGCAGGAAGGCTCGACCACTGTTTCGCGGCTGCTTCGGCAAGCGGGTCAGCGAGTGGGTCCCGGCTCTGCGCTGGCGCTTGGCCGGGATGACTTCCGTGGGTGTAATGACTTGATGTCGCCTATCCCTTCAAGACGCCGAACGCCGTATCATTGTCCCGGGTCAGCCGAAACACAGTGGCGATCCCCACCGGCAAATCTGATCCGCGCAAAGGTTTTTTGCAAAGCTTGACGTTCGTCAAGTCGCTTGGCCCCAAGGACCGCGAGTATGGCCGCAGACTGGACACTGGTGGACTCAGATCCCGGTGTCGAACTCCCGGCATCTTTGAGGCATGGGCATATGGCCGAAACTTTTCATCTTTCCACCCGTCGGACCCCGGCGCGGTTTCTGACGCTCTTCACCGCAGGCTTCCGGTTCTATTTCCTGGCTGCGGGAGTGTTCTCGGTGTTCGCCATGCTGACATGGACTCTCTGGCTCGGGTTGCTTGCCGCCGGTGAGAGTGTCGGAACTCTTCCCATGCGCATGGCTCCGCAGCTCTGGCATGCCCATGAAATGGTCTTCGGCTACACGGTCGCCGTGATGGCCGGTTTCTTCCTGACCGCGGTCCCGAGCTGGACCGGAACCAAAGAGGCACGGACGATCTTCGTGACGGTCAGCGGTGCCGTCTGGCTGCTCGGGCGCTTCGCGGTCTGGTTTTCTGGTCTGCTCGATCCAATCCTGGTCGCCGCGGTGGATCTTCTCTTCGTTCCCATTCTCGCCACCAATATTCTCGGCCGTCTTGCGCGCAAATCGCAAGCCCGCAATGCTGTATTCATCGTTCTGCTGGGCGGGCTGTTCCTCGCCAACCTTCTGATGCATCTCGACTGGATCGGTTGGACGGAAGGAACCGCCCAAGCCGGCGTCCGGCTGGGGGTTTTCCTCAGCGCCGCGATGATCGCCATCATCGGCGGGCGGGTCGTTCCCGCCTTCACCCGCAACGTTCTGCAGCGGGAAGGCTATCTCGGATCGATGCCGCGCTCGCATGTCTGGCTGGAGCGGTCCGGCATTCTCCTGTCCCTGCTGGCGGCGGTCGCGACCCTGCCCTTTGTTCCGGCGCCGGTGACCGGTGTCCTGTGCCTCGGGGCAGGGGCCGTGAACCTGGCGAGGCTGGCCGGCTGGAAAGGCTGGAGGATACTCAACAGCCCCATCCTGTGGGTCCTGCACGCCGCCTATCTGCTGCTTGCCGCGGGCTACCTTCTCTACGGACTCAGCCTGACGTTCAACCTCGTGGACGAAACCGCCGCGCTTCACCTGCTCGCCATCGGCGCAGTCGGCGGCATGACCCTTGCCATGATGACGCGCGCCTCCCTCGGCCATGCCGGCATGCCGCTGAAGGTCTCCCGCCTGATCGTCCTGGCCTATGCCGCCCTCATTGCCGCCGCGCTCACTCGTGTCTTCGGGTTCCTCGCCTACGGCTATTTCGAAGTCATGCTGCTCGCCGGAGGACTGTGGGTTCTGGCATTCGGCCTGTTCGCCGGCGTCTATTTTCCGATCCTGTCCACTCCGCGAGCGGAACGGCAAACCGGAAAAGGCAGATGAAACAAGGACGTGGCCACTCGTGCGAGCCTA
Organism: Roseibium salinum; assembly: GCF_026240905.1. Classification (NCBI taxonomy): domain Bacteria; kingdom Pseudomonadati; phylum Pseudomonadota; class Alphaproteobacteria; order Hyphomicrobiales; family Stappiaceae; genus Roseibium; species Roseibium salinum. The sequence goes on along the minus strand of NZ_JAPEVI010000003.1, from coordinate 3,394,826 downwards.
CCGAAAAAAACTATTTGTCCACACTTGATCATCATCAAAGCGGGCAAGGCTGTAAGTCGCGATAACGAGCTCAAGAAAAAAAACGGAGTGCACTGTGCGACCCCTTGCCCACCAACTCTACCTGAGAGCGATTTTCTGCGCCCTGATCATGGTGACGTTTCAGATCTTGCAGACGTTTCCGGCACAGGCTGCCGACGCTCTGGTGTCCCGTTTTCTGGATAAGGTCGAGGCTGGCGAACTGGTTCCGGGCGCGGATGCGTTCGGGACGCCGCGGGAAGACGTCGCGGTCGTTCCGGCGCTGAAGGACGGAACGCCGATCGGCTGGGTTTTCCTGACATCCGACTTCGTTTCCACCACCGGCTATTCCGGCAAGCCCATCCACACGCTCGTTGGCGTCGACGAAAACGCGGTGATTACCGGCGTCCGGCTCGTCAAGCATTCCGAGCCTATCGTCCTGATCGGCATACCGGATGCGAAAATCCGTGCGGTGACGGAAGGCTATGCCGGTCTTGACCTCAAGACAGAAGCCGAAGGCGGCGGGTCCGCGCACGAGCTCGACATCATCTCCGGCGCTACCGTGACCATCATGGTGATCGATGATTCCATCGTTCGCTCGGGCATCAAGGTTGCGCGGGCCCTCGGCCTCGGCGGCCTCGTTCCGCAAGTTGCCGACAGCGGTCCGCAGAAGGTGATCGATCCGGACAAGCAGGAAGTGCGCGACTGGATGAGCCTGACCGGCGACGGTTCCGTGCGCCGGATGTCTCTCGACGTTGCGCAGATCAACGAGGCCTTTGCCGCCCAGGGGGATCAGCGCGCCATTGCCCGTCCCGAAGCCGGTCCGGATGACGAGACCTTCATAGATCTCTATCTCACCCTGGCGGACGTCCCGTCCATCGGCCTGTCCCTGCTGGGCGAAGCCGAATACGCCAACCTCAAGAAGCGCCTGAAGGAAGGCGAACACGCGCTCATCGTGATGGGCAGGGGCCGCTATTCCTACAAGGGATCGGGCTATGTGCGCGGCGGCATCTTCGACCGGATCCAGCTGATCCAGGACGATATGTCCGTCCGCTTCCACGACCGCCAGCAAAACCGCGTCGGCGAGATCGCCGCGGACGGCGCCCCGGCGTTTTCCGAGATGGACCTCTTCATCATTCCCGCCGATGCCGGTTTCGACCCGGCGGACGAATTCCGCCTGCAGCTCCTCGTGCAGCGCGCCGTTGGCGCGATCGACAAGGTCTTTCTGACCTTCGATCTCGGCTACAAGCTGCCGGACACCTACCTGAAGACCGTCGCACCGGCAGCCGGCGCGCCCGGCGCCGCGACGACCACCGCCAATGTGAGCGCCGACGACGACGGTGTCCGGAAACTCTGGGAACGGATCTGGGCGGACCGCAAGATGGATATCGTCATCCTTGCAGGCGCGATCGGCGTGTTGTCCCTGGTCTTCTTCTTCCAGATGCAGGTCACCCGCAACGAACGCTTCACCTTCTGGTTCCGCATCGGGTTTCTCACCTTCACGCTCGTCTGGCTCGGCTGGATCGAAAACGCCCAGCTGTCCGTCGTCAACGTTCTGGCCTTTTTCTCGGCCCTGACCAGCGACTTCAGCTGGAATGCCTTCCTGATGGACCCGCTGGTGTTCCTCTTGTGGTTCTCCGTGGCGGCTGCGCTGCTCTTCTGGGGGCGCGGCGCCTATTGCGGCTGGCTCTGCCCCTTCGGCGCCCTGCAGGAGCTGACCAACCGCCTGGCGAAACTGTGCCGGATCCCTCAGATCGAAGTTCCCTGGGGCCTTCACGAACGCCTGTGGCCGATCAAGTACATCATCTTCCTGGGTCTGTTCGGACTGTCGCTCTATTCGCTCGATGTGGCCGAGCACTATGCCGAGGTCGAACCGTTCAAGACCGCAATCATCCTGAAGTTCCAGCGCGCCTGGCCCTTCGTCCTGTTCGTCGTGGTGCTGCTGGCCGCGGGGCTGTTCATCGAGCGGTTCTACTGCCGCTACCTGTGCCCGCTCGGCGCGGCGCTCGCCATCCCGGCAAGGCTGCGGATGTTCGACTGGCTGAAGCGCTACCGCGAGTGCGGCAATCCCTGCAACCGCTGCGCCAAGGAGTGCATGGTCCAGGCCATCCACCCGGAAGGCCACATCAATCCCAACGAGTGCCTGTACTGCCTGCACTGCCAGGTTCTGTATCAGCACGACCAGAAATGTCCCGTCTGCATCAAGAAGCTCGCGAAGAGACGCCGCTTCGAAGTCCAGACCGGGCTTGTGAAACCGGAAACCGAGGCCCGTAAGGCCAAGCCGGTCACAGCCGAATAACCTTCAATAGGCAAACGAAGGAGAAACGCCATGAAGGAATTGGAAAAACACACAGGCATGTCCCGCCGCGACCTGCTGGGCGGCACGGCCAAGACCGCGGTCGTCGCGGGCATGGGCGCTGTTGCCGTGTCGGGGGCAAATCCGGCCTGGGCAGCGGAAGGCGGGCAGAAATTCGAACTCGCACCCGGCGAACTCGACGAGTATTACGGCTTCTGGTCGTCCGGTCAGACCGGCGAGCTGCGCATTCTCGGCTTTCCGTCGATGCGCGAACTGATGCGCATCCCGGTATTCAACCGCTGCTCGGCCACCGGTTGGGGCCAGACCAATGAGTCCCTGAAGATCCTGACCGAGGGCCTGCTGCCCGAAACCAAGGCGTATCTCGCGGCCCAGGGCAAGGTCACCTATGACAATGGCGACCTGCACCACCCGCACATGTCCTTCACCGAGGGCACCTATGACGGGCGCTACATCTTCGCCAACGACAAGGCGAATACCCGCGTCGCCCGCATCGACTGCACCACGATGAAATGCGACAAGATCATCGAGATCCCGAACGCGAATGACATTCACGGCATGCGCCCGCAGAAATATCCGCGCACGGGCTACATCTTCGCCAATGGCGAGCATGAGGCGCCGCTCGTCAACGACGGCTCCATCCTTGATGACCCATCGCAGTATTCCTGCATCTTCACCGCCATTGACGGCGATGAGATGAAAGTCGCCTGGCAGGTGATCGTCTCCGGCAACCTCGACAACTGCGACGCGGACTACCAGGGCAAATACGCCTTTTCCACCAGCTACAACTCGGAAATGGGCATGACCCTTGCCGAGATGACCGAGAGCGAGCTCGACCACTGCGTCGTTTTCAACATCAAGGCGATCGAAGAGGCTGTGGCCGCCGGCAACTATCAGGAACTGAACGGGGTACCGGTGGTGGACGGCCGCAAGGAAGCGGGCTCGCAGTTCACCCGCTACATCCCGATCCCGAACAGCCCCCACGGCTGCAACGCGGCTCCGGACAAGAAGCATATCGTCATCAACGGCAAGCTGTCGCCGACCGTGTCCATCATCGATGTCACCAAGGTCGATGCGCTGTTCAGCGACAATGCCGATCCGCGTTCGGCGGTTGTCGGCGAACCGCAGCTCGGCCTTGGACCGCTCCACACGGCCTTCGACGGCAAGGGCAATGCCTTCACGACCCTGTTCCTGGACAGCCAGGTGGTAAAATGGAACATCGACAAGGCGATCCGCGCCTTTGCGGGTGAAGATGTCGATCCGATCATCTCCAAGGTCGATGTGCATTACCAGCCGGGCCACAACTCCACCTCCATGGGCGAAACCGCGGAGGCGGACGGCAAGTGGCTCGTGTCGATGAACAAGTTTTCCAAGGACCGCTTCCTGAATGTCGGCCCGCTGAAACCGGAGAACGAACAGCTCATCGACATCTCCACCGACGACATGAAAGTCGTTCATGACGGTCCGACCTTTGCCGAACCGCATGACAGCATCATCGTGCACCGGTCGAAAGTGAACCCTGCAACCGTCTGGGATCGCGATCACCCATGGTTCGACGATGCCAAGAAACAGGCAGAGGCAGACGGCGTCGATCTGGAATATGCCGCGGATGTCATTCGCGACGGCAACAAGGTGCGTGTTTACATGCACTCCGTCGCACCGACCTTCAGCCTGGAGAAATTCACGGTGAAGCAGGGCGATGAAGTGACGGTCTATGTCACCAACATCGACGACATCGACGACCTGACCCATGGCTTCTGCCTATCGAATTACGGCGTTGCCATGGAAGTGGGGCCCCAGGCAACCGCTTCGGTCACCTTCGTCGCCGAGCGTCCGGGCGTTCACTGGTACTACTGCCAGTGGTTCTGCCACGCACTCCATATGGAAATGCGCGGCCGGATGTTCGTGGAACCGAGAGAGGCCTGACCGATGCTCTGCGCCCTGCCGAAACTGACGGGAAAACTGGCCCTTTTCGTGGTGGCCCTGACGGTCTGCGGACCGCTGGCCGCCAGGGAATGGTCGGTGCCCGCAAGCGGTGGCGCATTGCAGGACATGCTGGAAAAAGCGCAAGCCGGGGACATTCTCCGGCTTGCTCCGGGCGATCACGCCGGCCCCATCGTCCTCGACAAGCCGCTTGTCCTGGATGGCGGTGGCCAGGCGCGCATCGTTGGAACAGGCACGGGAAGCGTCGTCACCGTCACGGTGCCCGACGTGACCGTCGAGGGACTGACCCTGACCGGGTCGGGCCTGTCACAGGAAACCCTCGATGCGGGGGTCAAGCTCGCCAAGACCGCGCACCGGGCCGTCATCCGCAACAACCGCATCCTCGACAACCTGACCGGCGTCGACGTGCACGGCGCCCGCAATTCGGTCGTCTCGAACAACCTCATCGAGGGTCGGCGCGACCTGCGCGTGAACGAGCGCGGCAACGGCATCTATGTCTGGAACGCGCCGGATCTTCTGGCCGAATACAACACCATCCGCTTCGGCCGCGACGGGGTCTTCGTCAATAACAGCCACAAGGACACGTTCCGCAACAACCACTTCGAGGAATTGCGCTTCGCGATCCATTACATGCATGGCAACAGAGGCGTGATCGAAAACAACGTCTCGAAGGGCAACGACATCGGCTTTGCGCTGATGTTTTCCGACAGCCTCGTGATCCGCAACAACGTCTCGATCGGCGACCGGAACCACGGCCTCATGCTGAACTATGCCAACCGCGCGCAGATAACCGGAAACCAGGTTACGGGCGGCGGCGAAAAGTGCCTCTTCATGTACAATGCCAACAAGAACGAGGTTGCGGACAACCGGTTCGAAGGCTGCCCGATCGGCGTCCACTTTACCGCCGGCTCCGACAACAACGCGTTCCAGGGCAATGCCTTCATCCGCAACAGGACCCAGGTCAAATATGTCGGCAGCCGCCAGCTCGACTGGAGCACGGGCGGGCGCGGCAATTTCTGGAGCGACCATTCCGCCTTCGACATGAACGGCGACGGCATCGCCGACACGGCTTACCGTCCCAATGATCTCGTCGACCAGGTTCTGTGGACCCAGCCCTCCGCCAAGCTGTTGATCGGCAGTCCGGCCGTCCAGCTGCTGCGTTGGACGCAGTCGCAGTTCCCGGCGCTGCTGCCCGGCGGGATCGTCGACAATGCCCCTCTCATGCATCCACCGGCTCAGGCTATGCCGGATTCGGGAGTCCAAGGATGACCATACCCAGCCTCACCGTGCGCAATGTCTTGAAACGCTTTTCGGGCCAGATGGCCGTGGATGACGTTTCCTTTTCCCTGAACCCGGGTGAGCGCGTGGCCCTGCTCGGCCATAACGGCGCCGGGAAAACCACGCTGTTCAAGATCATTCTCGGGTTTTTGAAGAGCGACGGCGGCGACGTCAGCGTGCTTCAGTCGGCTCCCGGCAGCAACGCGGCCCGGCAGGCAAGCGCCTATCTGCCCGAGTCCGTCGCCTTCCCGCCGGCGCTGACCGGCGAGGAAGTGCTGAAATTCTATGCCCGTCTCAAGGGCCGCAAACCGTCCGAAGCCATGCCGCTTCTGACCAGGGTCGGTCTCAAGGATGCGGCCGGACGGCGTGTCGGCACCTATTCCAAGGGCATGCGCCAGCGTCTCGGCCTTGCCCAGGCGCTGATCGGCCGTCCGCGGCTGGTGCTTCTCGATGAACCGACGACCGGCCTCGATCCGATTTCCCGGCAGACAGTCTATGAGCTGATCGGGGAAATCGCGGAGCGCGGCGCAACCGTTCTGCTCTCGTCCCATGCCCTGACCGAACTCGAAGCCCGCACGGACCGGATCCTGATCCTCTCCAGGGGAAAACTCGTTGCCGACGACGTGCTCTCGCGCCTGCGCGCCGAGGCCGGTCTGCCGATCCGGCTGAAGGTCTGGACGAGCCCGGAATCGCTTGCCGAAGTCGCCGGCAGGCTGGGACGCGGCAGGATGAACGGCCGCTCGGTCGAGCTCGATTGTACGTCCAGCGACAAGATTCAAACGCTGTCCGCCATCAGCAGCCTTGGCGGTCTTGTCGAGGATATCGATGTCCACGACCCGAGCCTGGACGATGTCTACCGGCATTTTTCCAGTGTGGCCGAGAAGGAGGCCTGAGACATGTTCTCCCGGATTTTCACCATTGCCGGACAGGAGATCCGCATCGGGATCCGCAACCGATGGATCCTGCTGGCGGCGATCATCCTTGCGGTCTTTTCGCTGGCGCTGGCCATGCTCGGCTCCGCGCCGGCGGGAACGCTCGGCGTCGACCGCCTGACGATCACCGTTGCCTCGCTGGCGAGCCTGTCGGTCTATCTCGTCCCGCTGATCGCGCTGCTGCTGGCCTTTGACGCGATTTGCGGCGAGGTGGAGCGCGGCACCCTGCTGATGACGCTTTCGTGCCCGATTTCCCGCTCCGAGTTCCTGGTCGGCAAGGCACTCGGCCATACTCTGGTGCTGGCTTTCGCGCTGGTGGCCGGCTATGGCCTGACGGCGGGTCTGCTGGTCGCCCTCGGCGCGGGCTCGCTCGCCGGACTGACCGATTTTGTCCGCCTGATCGCGACCTCGGTCCTGCTCGGCATCTGCTTCCTGGCAATCGGCTATGTTCTCAGCACCCTGACGCGGCAATCCAGAACCGCGGCGGCAGCTTCCATCGCCGTCTGGCTGTTCCTGGTCGTCCTTTACGACCTTGCCCTCCTGGGCGCGCTCGTCGCCAATCCGAGCGGCGTGTTCGCTTCCCAGGTCTTCCCCTATGCGGTGTTGCTCAATCCGGCCGACGCCTTCCGTCTCTTCAACCTTGCCGCCCTCGGGGCAAGCGATCTCGTCGGCGGGATGGCCGGTGTCGCCGAAGCGCTTCCCTTCGATCCCGCACTGGCGCTCGCCTCCCTGGTGGCTTTCGCCGGCGCCGCGCTGACGGGATCGGCCATGCTTATCCGGAGGATTGCACCATGAAACGCAGTGCTATCGTCCTTCTCGCGCTCGGCCTGCTGACGGCCTGCCAGGAAGACGTGCAGGTTGCCAGGCCAGCCGCCCTGGATCTGACGCCGGAAGCCGCCGGGCACTATTGCCAGATGACGGTGCTGGACCACAGCGGCCCGAAAGCGCAAATCCATTTGACCGGTAACCCCAACCCGTTCTGGTTCACCCAGGTCCGCGACGCGGTTGCCTTCACGCTGTCTCCCGAAGAGCCGAAGAACATCGCCGCCATCTATGTGAACGACATGGACAAGGCGGAAAGCTGGGACCAGCCGGGCACCGACAACTGGATCGAGGCCGACAGCGCCTGGTTCGTCATCGGCAGCACGCAGGCCGGCGGCATGGGCGCCGCGGAGGCCATCCCGTTCGGCAGTCAGGCGGGGGCGGAACGGTTCGTTCAATCCAATGGCGGCAGCGTGGTCCGCTTCAAGGAAATTTCGGCGGGTTATGTCCTGGAATCGATCGACGTCACATCGGCGGCACGTGACCAGGACGACGGCCGGAACGAGGTTCGGTAATGACAACGACTTACGGAATACAAAAGCCGGTCAACCGCAGGCGGTTCCTGAAGATCTGTGCGGCCGGTGCGGCTGCTCTGGCGCTTCCCGGCAGCGCACGGGCGCAAGCCTCCCTTCATCGCTGGACGGGGATCGCGCTTGGCGCAAGGGCGGAAATCAACCTGCTCCACGATGATGAGAATACGGCGAGACGGCTGTTCGTGCGGATCGAGGCGGAAATCGAGCGGCTTGAAAACATCTTCAGCCTTTACCGCAGCGAAAGCGAGCTGGCCCGGTTGAACCGGAACGGACAACTTGCCGTCCCGTCCCTGGAACTGGTCGAACTCCTCGGCCTGTCGCAGCAGCTTCACCTCGTGACCGGCGGAGCCTTCGACCCGACCGTCCAGCCGCTCTGGGACTATTACGCTCGCCGGGCCGTCGGTGCCGCGCAGGCAGGCGAATTCGCCGCCACCCGGGACCGGACCGGTCTTGAGCATGTTTCGGTGCAGGCCGACGCGATCAGGTTCCTGAGGCCCGGCATGGCGATGACCCTGAACGGCATCGCCCAGGGGTTCATCACCGACCGGATCACGGCGCTGCTTTCGGCCAACGGCCTGACGGACATGGTCGTCGACCTTGGCGAGATCACCGCGCGCGGCGCGGCGCCCGACGAGGTGGAGCCGGGACAGACCGGCTGGCCCGTCACCCTTCGTCCGGACCCCCACCGCAGCGACGCGCAGGTGAAACTGCATCTTTCCGATGCCGCTGTGGCGAGCTCCGCCCGGCTCGGCACGACCTTCGACCAGTCTGGAACACGCTCCCACATTCTCGATCCCAAGTCGGGGGAGCCGGTCCGCTCCGGTCTTACCGCCGCAAGCGTGATCGCCCGCACCGCGGCCCTAGCCGACGGCCTGTCGACGGCGGCACTGGTCTGCGGGGAAGAGCGCCTGGCGATTGCCATGGCCGGTTTCCCGGCAACACGCGCCTTCGTGGTGCGCGACGACGGCGCGGACGGGTGGCTGGGATAAGCTTTGCCGTCCCAGCCGCTTATGGCAATTGTGCCACCGCGTGCTTGCCTGCTTCCTGCCTTCCCTCACTCCGCCCGCGGAGCTTTCCGGTCAGCTTCGTCCATCAGCCGGCGCACCCATCGGGCGACCAGCCATGTTGCCGGTATTCCGAGCGGGATGCTGAGGGCTATGGTCGTTACGGGCGGCAGCGAGGGCAGGCCGATGGCGATGCCCATCAGGCTCAGCATGAAGAGGTTGATCGCGACGGCTGCCGCGGTGAACGGGTAGAGCACGATCGCCAGCGTCGTGACCGGCCAGCCTTTTTCGATACGGGTCATGCCGCCAGGGTCCTTTGTGCGGCGCATTCGAGCGTGTGCGCGATGAGGTCGGGAATGAAGTAGGCCTCTCCCAGGGATTCCATGCGCAGCCCTTCAAATCCTGCCCCGTCGAGGGCCTGCGGAACATCGCGCGTCAGATGTCCGCCGGCGCCTGCGAAGAACGGCAGGTGCAGCGTGCGGAGGCTGCACAGGCCTGCAACCTCGGCCAGATGCGGGTCCTGTTCCAGAAAGCCGACATGGATCCGTCTTGCGGGCAGCCAGCGGGCGAGGGCGTTTGCAAAGGCCATGGTGCATTCTTCCGGGGCCGCGCCTGTCGCGGAGCCGTGCGCGGCCAGGAGCACGTCGAAGCCGGACCGTGCCCAGCCCGACAGTGTGGCGGCGTTTCGCAGGAGACGGGCCGTCAGGCGCGGCAATTCGGGATGCACGCCGAGGGGCGGAAGCTGCCGGGCGTCTGTTCCCTCCAGGCGGCTGGCGAGCGCCGTTTTGGTGAACCAGCCGTCTGTCATGAAAACCGGGAAAACAAGCGGCGCAGAGCGGCAAGCTTCCAGCGCATGATCGAGCGCCCCCGGCGCCGCCAGCGTGGCCGCCCGGATTTTCCAGTCGGGGAGATACTCGCGGACCCTTTGTGCAAGTGCGCGCATATGCTCCTCACCTGCCTGCGGGTGCGACGGCTGGCCGTGCGCGACGAGTATCGCCTCAGTGGCTTGTTCCTTCCGAAAAGGTGATCTTGTTCCATACATTGTACTTACCCGATGGTTTGCGCATGGGCAGGCGCCGGACCTCTTCCAGGGTCGCGGCGTCGTAGACGATGACCGCGCCGTCGTCTTCCCAGACGGAGACGAGGGCGTAGCGGCCGTCGCGGGTGAATTCGACATGGGCCACGGTGGCGCGTTTCACGGGACGGAGCGTCTTCACGATCTCAAGGCTCTGCTTGTCGATCACGTGCATCACGTCCTTGTTGGGACCGAAGAACACGTCGGCCCAGAAATAAGGCGTGTTCTCGTGGCTTCGCAGAAAGAAGCCCGGCCCTTCGGTTTTGATGGTGGCGATTCGCGTCCAGGTCTGCGTATCGATGACCGAAAGCTTGCCCTCCTTCAGGTGGGGTGTTGCCATGACCCGCCGGCCGCCGCGTTCCCAGCTGATGCCGGAGCCCAGATGCGGCATGCCTTCAAGCGGCAGCTCGGCGATTTCCCGGCCGACATTGAGATTGACCACCACGCCGCGGATCCCGTCGCGGGAAGCGCCGACCAGGTGCCGGTAGTCGTCGTCGAAAAAGAAGTCGTCCAGCGGTTCGGCGATCCGGATCCGGCGCCTTGCGAACAGGCCCTCGGACGAGGCTAGGGCCTCGACCATGCCCTTCTCCCGGGAGTGCACGAAGCCTTCGTAAACCGGCTCGGCCTCGGGATCGGTGGCGACTTCCCAGATTTCCGGGGCGTCCTTCAGGGCCAGGATGAAGCTCTTGCGGGTCGGCGCCTGGTAGACCGCGGACACCCGGCTGGGCGTGCCGTCCTTGGCGACCACATCCATGACCTTCGCAACCGAAAGGTCTTCTGTGGACAGAAGGGTCAGACTCATCGGCAGGTAATTGGCCACCGCCAGCCACTTGCCGTCATGGCTGATGGCAATGTTGCGGCTGTTGAGACCCGCACGGACCCGGCCGACCTCCTGAAGCGCGTAGAGATCGTATTTCTGCACCCATCCGTCGCGCGACATGATGAAGACATATCTGCCGTCCGGCGTGAATTTGGGTCCGCCGTGGACGGCAAAGGGCGTGGCAAACCGGTCGAGGGTTTCGAACGTGTCGCCGTCGAGCACGCTGACGTGATGATCCCCGGTCTCCACCACCAGGGTGATGTTCATCGGATCGGAGGACCAGACGGGGCTGTCGACAGGCTCGTACTCTTCGTTCAGCTGCCGGCTCGCCAGGATATCTTCGGCGCTCCAGCCGGGAATTTCCTCAAGAGGCTGTTTCAGGAAGCCGGCCAGTTGTTCGATCTGCTCCGCGCTGAAGGCCTCGGCGAAGGCGGGCATCTGTGTGGCTTTGCGGCCGTCCCGTATCACCGAGGTCAGGTCCGGTCCGCGCATCCGGCCGAGCGTTTCGGGAATGAGGGCGGGCCCGAGGCCGCCGAGGCGTCCGGCGCCGTGGCACTCCTGGCAATTGTCGGCATAGTCCTGCGCCGGTCCGGCCGGGGAGAGGCCGGTCGTCAGCAACAGGGCGCTAAGCGAAGCGATGAACCGGATCATGGCTCTTTCCTCGGAACGGGGTGACGGCCAGGCGCTCGCGGGCGCTTCCGTCCAGCCCGATTTCGTCGTCATTGAGGTAACAGGCGGGATCCTCGGCCCAGGGATCTCCGGTCAGTTGAAGGGCCCTGATGCGGGTATTGCCGCCGCACACATCCTGAAACGCACAGGCGCCGCACCGGCCTTTCAGCGGTCTCGGCCGGGTCCGAAGCTGTGCCAGCATCGGATCGTCGCCCGTCCAGAGCTCGGAGAACGGCGTCGTCTTGATGCTGCCGATGGTGTAGTCCGACCAGTAGGTATCCGGGTGAACGTTGCCCTGGGTGTCGATATTGGCGACGCCAAGGCCGGAGGAATTGCCGCCCCAGGCCGCCAGATGCGTCCGCACGTGGTCGGCCTTCGTGTCACCGAAGTGCTTCCGCGCCCAGTTCAGGAAATACACCGCATCGCCGTCATTGTTGCCGGTGACGATGTCCAGCGGCTGCCCGCCGTTGACACCGGCCCAGGCCCGTTCCAGGAGCAGGTCCATGGCCCAGCGGGAGCGCTTGTGCTCCGCATCCTCGCCGCGGTTCTTGTCGCCCCGGCCGGCATAGACCAGATGGGACAGGTAGAACTTGTCGACGCCTTCGTCATCGCAGAGCCTGAGCAGGTCCGGCAGGTGATTGCAGTTGCCCTCGGTCAGCGTGAAGCGCAAGCCCACCTTGATGCCGCGCGCCTTGCATTCCCTCACGCCGCGCAGGGCGTCCGCATAGGCTCCTTCCACGCCGCGGAACCAGTCGTTGGTCGCGCCGATACCGTCGATGGAAATGCCGACATAGTCGAAGCCGGTTTCGGCCACCCGGTCGGCGGCCTCGCCGTGCAGGCGGGTGCCGTTGGTGGAAAGCGCCAGCATGCGGACCAGGCCGCGTGCCCGGCCGGCAATCTCGAAAAGGTCCTTCCGGTCCATGGGTTCGCCGCCGGAAAGGATAAGCGCCGGAATGCCGAAACTGCCGAGATCCTCCAGCGTCTCCATGGCCTGGTCATGGGTGAGCTCGCCCGGAAAGTCGACATTCGCGGAAACCGTGTAGCAGTGCCGGCATTTGAGGTTGCAACGGCGGGTCAGGTTCCAGATCACCACCGGTTTCACCGGCCCGCTGCCCCTGCGGATGCGCACCGGTTCCGGCTTGATGATCTGCTGCATGTAGTCCGACAAGCGAAACATGGGTTCACCCCGCCTTTCTGCGCAGCCGCATTCCAGTTTTCTTCAGGATGCGGGTGGAAAACAGGATGTCGCCGCTCCGGCAGGCACTGCCCAGAAGGGCCGCGATTTCCTGTCTCTTTGCCTGCACCTCTTCACGGCTCGCCCCGTGGACCATGGCAAACAGGTTGTAGGGCCAGTCGGGAAGCGCCCGGGGGCGGCGGTAGCAATGTGTGACGAAGGGCAGCGCGCCGACCATTTCTCCAAGCGTGTCGACGGCGGCATCGTCGACATCCCAGACCGTCATGCCGTTGGCGGTCAGGCCCAGCCGGTAGTGGTTCGGCGCGGCGCCGATCCGGCGAATGATGCCTTGCGCCTTCATGCGCTTCAGGCGCTCGATCATCTCCTGTTCGGAGATGCCGAGGGTTTCGGCCAGAACGGCAAAGGGCGCGGGCACGAGCGGCAATCCCGCTTGCGTGGCCTCAATAATGGCCCGGTCTGTTGGGTCGGTCATGCATCCACCCGGAATCCTATGAAAAACTCGCGCTCTTTCGGAAACTGGAGAACGTCCAGGCCGGTCTCCCGCTCGATTGCCTCCACGGTTCCGGCGATGGCGTCCTGGCTTTCCGTCGCCAGCACGAACCACATGTTCAGCCTGTGGTCCCGTTCATAGTTATGCGCAACTTCCGGGTAGGCATTGACTTTGGTTAAGACCTCCTCGAACCGCTCGTTGGGAACGGCCATGGCGCACAGGCAAAAGGCGCCGCCCAGGGCCTCGACGTCGAAAAACGGGCCGAACCTCGTCAGGATGCCATCATCCCTGAGACGCCGGATCCGGTCGACCACTTCCTGTTCGCTTACCTTCAGTTCGTCCGCCAGCACCGCAAACGGGTGCGAGGTCAGCGGAAGATCGTCCTGCAGGCTGTTGATCAGCGTGCGGTCGAGCTCTGATAGGTCGTAGGTCATTCGGCAGCTCCCTGAATGCAGGTTGATCGGTTTCAAAATGCCGGCGCGTCCTGTCTGCGCCCTTGCGAGGACAGGGTGACCTGGTGCGAGATCATGGCGCCTGTCTGCTTGAAGCAGCGGGTGGAAAACAGCGTGTGGTGCGCGGCGTTTTCCAGTTCCGGCAGGCGGGCGGCGTCCGCAAGAATGTCCTGCGCCATTTGCCGGCTCGTGGCATGGATCATCGCGTAGAGCCGGTAGGGCCAGACGCCTTCCACCGGACGGCGCTCGTAGCAAAGGGTGACGCCGGGATGCGCTGCCAGGGCCGGGCCCGCGGCGCCGATCCGCTCCGGCGCGATGTCCCAGACCACCATGGCATTCGACCGCCAGCCAAGGGCGCGGTGGCGGACGATCACGCCAAGGCGGGAGATGATCCCCGCACCGTGCAGATCCGCAATCCGCTCCAGGATTTCCGTTTCGCTCCGCCCGAGCTTTGCGGCGAGCTGCGCATACGGGCGCTCGCAAATCGGCAAGCCGGTTGTCAGCGCCTGCAGAAGGTCGTTGTCACCCTCCTGCAGGCGCTCCAGGCGGACCGGCCTCCGGGGCGCTGGCGACCGGCCTGCTTCTGCGTTCAACCTGAAACCGAGGTCGATATTGAAAGGTCGCACGATGGGCAGGTCGAGAACCTCCAGGCCGGTTTGCGCCCTGATACGCTCCAGTGCCCTGCTGACGTGATCACGATCCGGCCCGGTTGCGACGAACCACAGGTTCCAGTGGTGTTCCCTGAGGTAGGAATGATTGATGCCGGGCTCGTTGCCGATGATTTCGGCAACCGCCTCGACGGCCTCGTCCGGTGCGCTCACGGCAGCCAGCGTGCTGGCCGAAACCGTGTTGGGCGCGCATGTCGCGCCGACGCGTGTGATCTTGCCCGCCTCGAGCAGCGACATCAGCCGGCGGATCACCACCTGTTCCGGACACCCGGCCAGCGCGCCGATTTCCGCGAACGGACGCGGGACAAGCGGCAGGTCCCGCTGCCAGCGGTCGAGCAGCTTGAGGTCAAGAGGATCGATCGCACGGTCCATTTCTCACAACCCCGTCCTGTGCGCCCGGGAGGTGAAGAAGATGCCGGACGGGCTGTCGGCCTCGATCTCGCCGCGCTTTTCGAAGGTGCGCGTGTCGTAGATCATCACCTTTCCGGCATCGCGCACCGACACCCAGACCTCGTGCCCGCGCGAGGTGAATTCCATGTGCAGGACGGCGGGCCCGGGCTTGAATTCGTGGATGACCTTCCTGGTGAGCGTGTCGATCACCTGAATGGTGTCGTTGAGCGGATGGGCGAAGTTCACCCAGACATGGCGCCCGTCCGGCCGGGACATGGCAAAGACGGGCTGGCCGTGGGTCTGTGTGCGTCCGGTCTCCGCAAGGCTGTCGGCGTCGATCCACAGAACCTGGTGATGTCCGACGGCGGGCAGCACGAACGCCTTGCCCGCCCGCGCCCAGCCTTCCAGATGCGGCATCTTGTAAACCGGCAGTTCCTGTTGCCCGCGGCCGTATTCGGGCAGCACGCGAATAGGCGCCGGCGCCGGGTCCCACAGGTCGAGGGCCGTCAGGCCGTCCTCGCCGAACAGGCCCGTGATATAGAGACGGCCGTCGCCGGTAATCAGGGCATCGTATGGATTGCTGCCCATCCCGGTGATTTTCGTGATCTCTGGCGCGCCGGAAGACAGGTTCGCGATCCAGGTTTCACCGGCATCCCAGAGCGTGAACACGAAACGCCGCCCGGGCGCGTCGACCAGGCCGATCGTCTTGGAACCGGTCGGAATGTCGGCGACAGGCTCCAGCGTGTCCGCGTCGAAGATCCGCACGCCGCCCGGTTCGTAGTTGGATACGGCCACCAGCGTGCCGTCATCGGAAATCGCGCCGCCGATCGCATTGCCCGACTGGACGATCCGCTTGGCGACTCGCTTCTCGGCGATATCGACCTTGGTGAGGCCGCCATCGCGGCCGAAGACATAGGCGAAGCGCTGATCCGGAGAATAGACGAGGCTGGCGTGGGAGAGGTCGCCGAGGCCCTCGATCCGGCCGATCGCGGACCGGTCGGACTGGTCGACAAGCAGGAGGGACCCGGAGGCGCGCTCCACGACGAGACCGAGATCGCCTGTCGCGACGATGGTCTGCGCCTGAACGGACCCGGCCATCAGAACGGCCAGGACGGCGCCGCTGAGCCACTTCATTTCAAGTCTCCCTTGAGAAGATATTCGGCAATCTTGCGGGCATCGCCCTCGCTGAGAATCGGCCGCCAGGGCGGCATGGCGGTGTCGGGAATACCGTCCAGAACCACGCCGGAGAGTGTGTCGATGTCGTAATGGGCAAGGGCCGCGGGACGGATGTCGGGGCCGAGCCCGCCCTTCAGCGTGAGGCCGTGGCAGGAGCCGCAATCCTGCTTCACGAGGTTGATCAGCGCCTCGGGCTGACCGGCCTCTTCGGCAATCGCCAGACTGGCAATGGCGAGGAGGCAGAAGACAACGATCGCAAGCCGCTTAAGCATGGGCCAGCTTCCCGGGCGCATCGGCTTGCGCCGCGGCCATCATGATGTCGGTGGTCAGGGCCGGCCACTCCCGGCACAGCGTCACGACCTTGCCGATCACGAAGAGAACGGGTGCATCGAGACCGGCCTTGCGTATGTCCGGGGCAACCTGCCCGAGGCGGGAGAACAGCCTGGTCTCGCGCGGTGTCGTCGCGTGGGCGATCGCCATGACAGGCGTCGCTTCGCTGAGCCCCTCCGCCACCAGCCTCATGGCGATCTGGCCGATGGTGGCAACGCCCATATAGACCACCAGTGTCGTCTCTTCGCAGGCGAGGCCCTTCCAGTCCAGGTCGAGGCTGCCGTTCGCCTGCCTGTGACCGGTGACGTAGCGCACGCCCGTGGCAAGGCCGCGATGGGTCAGCGGCACGCCGCTGGACGCGGCCGCGCCTTGCGCGGCGGTAATGCCCGGGGCGTATTCGACGGAAATTCCGAGGGCGAGAAGATGGGCGGCCTCTTCCGATCCCCGCCCGAAAATAAGTGGGTCGCCGCCCTTCAGGCGGGCAACCGTCAGCCCGTCCATCGCCAGCCCCGCCAGGATCTCGTTGATCTCGTCCTGGGGTACGGGATGGTTGTTGGCAGACTTGCCGACGGCGATCTTTTGGGCGTGGCCGGGGGCCAATGACAGGATTTCAGGAGAAACAAGCCGGTCATGGACCACCACGTCGGCTTCCTGAAGCATACGCATTGCCCGTATGGTCAGCAGTTCGGGATCTCCCGGACCTGCACCGATCAGATAGACCTTGCCAGCTTGTTTCATCGTGATTTCCTGCCATTAGGAGATGTGCACAGGGGAAATGGAGGGGCGGGAAAAGTGCCCCTCCAAACCATGTCAGTAGACGTCGGCGCGAGTGTTGAAGACGTTGAACTTGCCGGTCGGCGTTACCAGCCGCTCGTCCTTGATCACGTGCTTCAGCTTGAGCGTCTTGTCGTCGACGATGACGATCGCGCTTTCCTTGTCCTTGGCGTTCCAGACCGAGAACCAGATTTCTTCACCGGCCTGGTCGAATTCGCCCTGAACGACGCGCGGCTGCCCGTCGGTGATGTCCGCCCATTCGACAATCGGCAGGACCTCGTATTGCGGCTCTTCCTGGCTCAGCTCATCCACCTTGAACACGGCGACTGATCCGGAAATCTCGGCGTCGGGGTTGAGCGGTGCATCAACGTAGAGATGGTTGGAGTTGGGATGCGACTTCACGAACAGCGAGCCGCCACCCAATCCGTAGAGCTGCTGCACCATCTTCCAGGCCTGGTCGGGATGACCCTCCGGATCGGTGCCGATCAGCGCGATGGTTTCATCGCCCAGATGCGAGGTTGCCCACACCGGACCGTGAACCGGGTGATTGAGGTTCGCGCCGCGGCCCGGATGCGGTGTCAGGCCCTCGGTTTCCAGGATCGCGGTGAGCGCACCTTCCTTGGTATCGATCACAGCCACCTTGCCGCGGGCGTTCGCCGCCGTGAGGAAGTAGCGCTTGGTGCTGTCGAACCCGCCGTCATGCAGGAAGCGTTCGGCCTCGATTTCGGTGACTTTCAGGTTCTTGATGTCCGAATAGTCGACCAGCAGGATCTTGCCGGTTTCCTTCACGTTGACGATGAACTCCGGCCTGTAGTGGGACGCCACGATGGCCGCCACGCGGGGTTCGGGGTGAAAGACCTGCTCGTCGTAGATCATGCCGCGTGTCGACTTGATCTTCAGCGGTTCGAGCGTGTTGCCGTCCATGATCACGTATTGCGGCGGCCAGTAGGACCCGGCGATCGCGTATTTGTCTTCCCAGCCCTTCATCTTGGATGTTTCGACCGAGCGCGCCTCGGAGCCGACCTTGATCTGGGCCACCGTTGCCGGTGTTTCCATCCACAGGTCGATCATGTTCACCAGGGCGTCGCGGCCGATCACGTAGAGATAGCGCCCGGAAGCGGAAATGCGCGATATATGCACCGCATAACCGGTATCGATCACCGCGTGGATTTCATAGGTCTCACCATCGATCAGGGCAATCTGGCCGGTGTCGCGCAGGGTGACGGAGAACAGGTTGTCGATATCGATGTCGTTCATCTTCTCCTTCGGGCGGTCTTCCGGCTTCACGATCAGCTTCCAGCTGGCGAGCATTTCCGGCATGCCGAATTCCGGCGGCGAGGCCGGTTCCAGAAGGAGGTAGCGGGACATCATATCGACCTGCTCTTCCGTCAGTTCGCCCGACGTGCCCCAGTTCGGCATCCCGGCCGGAGACCCGTAGGTGATGAAGTCGCGCAGGTATTCGTAGCCGTTGGCGCGGGTGATGTCCGTCGTCAGCGGTTTGCCGGTCGCCCCCTTGCGCAGCACGCCGTGGCACCCTGCGCAGCGCTCGAAATAGATCTGGTTGGCATTCTGGTATTCGTCGGGCGTTATCACCGGATCGCCTTCTTTGCGCCCCGGGATCTCGACCTTCAATTGACCGAGTGTCGACATGCTGGGTTCGTAGGCTGCCGCCGGACCGTTGCCGTGGTCCACTGGCTTTTCCTGGGCAGAAGCGCCGAGTGCTGAAAAGCCGAGCGTGAAAGCCACACTCATCAGCAACGCATTCCTGCGGATGGCTCGTGTCGGGATCATGTTTAGTCTCCGTTCGACTGGTGAGGCAGCCGGACGGTGCGCCCGCCATGGGGACCGGTCCTTGACTTTCGTTAACTTGAGAGCGCCGCTCCTGTTGGAATCGGCAGGGTCGGTCGTAGGGCTCGTGCAGCCGGGTGAGCCAAAAACGCGTTGTGTTTCAGGCGTTTTCAGCGGACGCGCCCGGCCGGTTTGTACCGAATTGTCGCAGGCGCGCTTTCAATGCCGCAAGGAACCGCCCCGTTTCCCGCCGGCCTCCGCGCAGGAAAAGGCCTGCTTGACTTTGGTTAAGGAAAAGCCCGCCGGTCCTGTCACTTTCCCGGCCAGGATCAACTCGGGGAAAGGAACGCACGATGCGCGAAGTCATGACCAAAAGCATGGCCCGAAACATATTTTACGGCGGGTCACTGTTCTTCATCATCATCTTCGTGGGCCTGTCCATCCACACTCACCTGTACATCGTCAATACGTCGACGGATGCCAGCACGCTCAACGAGAGCGTCGTCGCCGGCAAGCGGGTGTGGGAAGACAAGGCCTGCGTCAACTGTCACACGATCCTCGGCGAAGGCGCCTACTACGCCCCCGAGGTCGGCAACGTGATGGCGCGCTGGGGTGTCCTGGAGGATCCGGACGCAGCTTTCGAGACGCTGAAAGGCTGGATGGACTCCATGCCCACAGGCATTCCGGGCCGCCGGCAGATGCCGCAGTTCCACCTCACGGACGAGGAAATCCGGGACCTCGCGAATTTCCTGATCTGGACCAACAAGATCAACGCCCAGGGCTGGCCGCCCAATGACGCCGGCTGATCCGAACGCGAAAGGACATGAACATGAAATACCAATCTCAGAAGGTGGCCCTGGCGTATTTCGCCGTCGCCCTGGGCCTTTTCGCCATCCAGGTCTCGGGTGGCCTGCTGGCGGGCTGGGTCTATGTCTCGCCCAACTTCCTCTCCGAGCTCCTGCCGTTCAACATCATCCGGATGCTGCACACCAACAGCCTCATCGTCTGGCTGCTCCTCGGCTTCATGGGCGCGGCCTATTTCCTGATCCCGGAAGAAGCCGAGCGGGAGATCCATTCGACGAAGCTGGCTTATCTCCAGCTGATCATCCTGGTCGTCGGAACGCTGGGCGTGGTGCTGACCTATGTCTTCAACCTGTTTGAAGGCAACTGGCTGCTCGGCAAGGAAGGGCGCGAGTTCATCGAACAGCCCCGCTGGGTGAAGGTCGGCATCGTCGTCGCCGCGCTCATCTTCCTCTACAACATCACCATGACGGTGCTGAAGGGCAAGAAGACCGCGATCACCAACATCCTGCTTCTGGGCCTGTGGGGTCTGGCGCTGCTGTTCCTGTTCAGTTTCTACAATCCCGGCAACCTGGCCCTCGACAAGCAGTACTGGTGGAACGTCGTCCATCTGTGGGTTGAAGGTGTCTGGGAACTGATCATGGCCTCCATTCTCGCCTACCTGATGCTGAAGCTCACCGGCGTCGATCGCGAAGTGGTGGAGAAATGGCTCTACGTCATCGTTGCGGCCGCCCTGTTCTCCGGCATCCTCGGCACCGGCCACCACTATTACTGGATCGGGACACCCGCCTACTGGCAGTGGATCGGTTCGATCTTCTCCTCGCTGGAAGTCGTTCCCTTCTTCGGCATGATGGCCTTCGCCTTCGTCATGGTCTGGAAGGGCCGGCGCGATCATCCCAACAAGGCCGCGCTCCTGTGGTCGCTCGGCTGCGCGACGCTGGCCTTCTTCGGAGCAGGTGTCTGGGGCTTCCTGCACACCCTGCATGGCGTCAACTACTACACCCACGGCACGCAGATCACCGCCGCTCACGGCCACCTGGCCTTCTTCGGCGCCTATGTGTCGCTCAATCTGGCGATCATCAGCTATGCCGTGCCGATGCTGCGCGGCCGTGATCCCTACAACCAGGTGCTCAACATGGCCTCCTTCTGGCTGATGGCCGGCGGCATGACCTTCATGACCTTCGTCTTGACCTTCGCCGGCACCATCCAGACGCATCTGCAGCGCGTCAACGGCGAGTACTTCATGGGCGTCCAGGACCAGCTGGCCCTGTTCTACTGGATGCGCTTCGGGTCCGGTGTCGCGGTTGTTCTCGGCGCGGTGCTGTTCATCTACGCGATGGCGGTCCCCCGGCGTGAAATCATCGAGCAGGGCGATGCCGTCGCCGCGGCTGCGGAGTAAATGTGATGGAAGGAAGTGTATCCCTGGCAAGAGGGGCGGCCGACGCCCCTTTTACCTCTCGCAAGGCGACGAGTGCGACGTCTTTGAGGCCGCCTATGCAAACGGCCTGCCGGTCCTGCTGAAAGGCCCGACCGGCTGCGGCAAGACCCGCTTCGTCGCGCATATGGCTGCAAGGCTCGGGCGCAAGCTCTACACGGTCGCCTGCCATGACGATCTCGCCGCGGCGGATCTTATCGGCCGGTACCTCCTCAAGGGCGGCGAAACGGTGTGGGTCGACGGACCCCTGACCCGCGCCGTGCGCGAAGGCGCCATCTGTTACCTCGACGAGGTCGTGGAGGCGCGCAAGGACGTGACCGTGGTTCTGCATCCGCTCACCGATGATCGCAGGACCCTGCCGATCGACCGGACGAGCGAGGAACTGGCGGCCGCGCCCGGCTTCATGCTGGTCGCGTCCTACAACCCCGGCTACCAGAATATCCTGAAGACCCTGAAGCCCTCCACAAGGCAGCGGTTCATCTCCCTGGAATTCGACTTCCCGGCCCCGAAACTGGAAACGGAAGTGGTGGCCGAGGAAAGCGGGCTGGACCGGGAGCGGGTCGCTGCCCTCGTCCGGTTGGCCGGCAAGCTGAGGGCCCTGAAGGGCCAGGATCTGGAAGAAGGCGTCTCTACCCGCCTTGTCGTCTATGCGGCCACGCTGATCGCCCAGGGAATGCCCGTCGAACGGGCCATCCGGGCTGCGATGATCGAGCCGCTGACGGACGACGAGGACGTGAAACGCGGGCTCCTTGATCTTGTCACGGCCGTGTTTGGGTGAGGCCAGACCGATGGGCAAGATCGACTTCGAGCCATGGGAACCCGAAGAAACTGTCGGGAAACTGTGGCACGCGTTTGCAAGCCGCCTGGATGCACCTGAGGTGCATCATGGAGCCGCGGTCGACCTCCACGAGGTCGGCGGGCGGCTTGCTGTCCTTTTCCGGGGGCTCGGCGGAGCCCACAATGTGGAACTCCGCCCGGTCGCCGCTGAAGTCTCCCGCCACCGCCTCGGTTTTCTGAGGCGGCTCGGCACGGACGCGGAGATCCTGCCGCGCGCCAGCTTCGACGGCGAGATCCTGCGCCTGCCTGCCAGGCTGGCGGTGTTTCCGACCCGCGAAGCCAATGCGGCGCTCTACATCTGGCTGACGGCCCTGGTGGCCAATGCGGCCGGACATGCGGCCGAGACCGATCCGCTCTGCGCGGATCTGCGCAACCTGCAGATGACGGGCGCCATGGTCCGCGAAACGCTGACCCATGCGCCCGGACTGCGCGATCTCTATTCGGCGCTCGCTCGCGAGGCTCTGCTGCAAAGACCGGAGGCTTCCCTGCCGGCGGCCGAGCGGCGGGTCGAAAGCCTCGTGCGCCATATGCTGGGAGACACCGGCCAGTTGACCCCGGATGTCCTGGCCCTGAAAGCGGCCGTCGACACGGGCGAACTGGAAGGTATTTCAGCACCGCGCGGATACCGCCCCTTCCGCCCTGTCCCCGTCTGGCCGGATCTGCGCGACCTGGTTTTTTCAAGCGGCGACGCGGTCGAGAATGCGGAAACGGAAGGTGACCCGGAAGAAGCCGGCGGCAAGACCGTTCGGGCCCGCAGGCGCAAGGCCGACCAGGCCGAACGCCAGGACAGCCTGGTCCTGCACAAGTTCGAGGCCATCCTCAGCTGGGCGGAGTTTTTGAACCTCAACCGGCGGGTTGATGACGACGACAATGACGATGCAAAGAAGGCCGCCGACGATCAGGAGGAAATCGGCCTCGGCCAGATTTCCAAGGCTCCGGCAACGCGCCTGAAACTGCATCTGGACCTGGCGCCAGAGGATGTCGACCGCGAGCGGCTGTCCGGACGTATCCTTTATCCGGAATGGGACACGCGCAGCGGCCGCTACCTTGAGGACCACGTCTGCGTCCTTGCCAGCGTCGTCGATGCCGACCCTGAAAAGGGTACCATTGCCGTCGACCCGCGCGCCGCCCGGCGCATCCGCTCGGTCAAAAGACAATTCGAGGCACTGCGCCCCGGCCGGGTGACGACACGCGGCCATCTGGAAGGCGATGGGCTGGACATGGACGCCGCGGTGCGCTCCCAGGTGGAGCGGCTGGCAAGCGGGACCGGCAATGAGCGGATCTGGCTGCAGACGCGCCCCGAGGCCCGTGACCTGGCGGTATCCATTCTGCTCGACGTATCGCGCTCCACCGAAAGCGCGGTTTCGGGCCGTGCGGTGATCGATATCGAGCGCGAAGCGCTTACGGCACTTGCCTGGGGGCTGAACGCCTGCGGCGACGATTTCGCCATTTCCGCCTTTTCCTCCCTGAAGCGCCACCGGGTCTATCTCCAGACCTGCAAGCGTTTCGACGAGCCGATGACGGCGACTGTCGAGCAGAGAATCAGTGGGCTGAGGCCCGGGTTCTATACAAGGCTGGGCGCGGCTCTGCGCCACACCTCCGCCGAGCTCACCACCCAGTCCCGCAAGCGCAAGCTGCTTCTTGTGATCACGGACGGCAAGCCGAACGACCTCGACCACTATGAGGGGCGCCACGGCATCGAAGACACTAGAATGGCCGTCCGGGAAGCCCGGCGTGCCGGACAGTCGGTGTTTGGCGTGACCGTAGACAAATCCGCGAAATCCTGGTTCCCCCGGCTTTTCGGTCAAGGCGGATTCGCGGTGATCCCGCATCCCGACAAGCTGACCCAGGCACTGCCGCAGATCTATCGCCAGCTCGTGGGAGGATAGTCTTGGATCATTCCGAAACCGGTTCGGGAGCCGGGGCGCTGGACGAACTGCCCGGCGAGCTGATGATGTGGGTGCTCATCGTCAGCGAGTTGCTCGTCTTCGGGGCGGGGCTGGCGGCGTTTCTGGGCGTCAGGATCACCGATCCGGCCGGTTTCAGGGAGGCG
The DNA here is from genome assembly GCF_026240905.1 of Roseibium salinum. Taxonomy (NCBI): domain Bacteria; kingdom Pseudomonadati; phylum Pseudomonadota; class Alphaproteobacteria; order Hyphomicrobiales; family Stappiaceae; genus Roseibium; species Roseibium salinum. Next base: position 3,371,031 of record NZ_JAPEVI010000003.1, on the reverse strand, counting down.
CAGTCCCATCTCCACCCGGCACTGGCGGGCCTCAACACCATCATCCTGATCACCAGCGGATTTCTTGCCGCCCGCAGCCTGGCGCTGAGGGAGGCGGGAAAGCGGGCCGCATCTCGCTGGCACCTGGTCGGCGCCATGGGACTTGGCGCCGCTTTCCTGGTGATCAAGGTCCATGAATACGTGGAAGCGGCGGCGCAGGGGATCTCCACCGAAACCCATGCCTTTTTCACCTTCTACTATCTGCTGACCGGGTTTCACGCGGCCCACGTCGCCGCCGGTATCGTGATCCTGGGGCTGGTCGCCTGGAAGGACGCGCCGGGCAATATCGAGGCGGGAACCGCTTTCTGGCACATGGTCGATCTCGTCTGGGTGCTGTTGTTCCCTGTCATCTATCTGCTCGGATGAGGCGCCCATGACCATGGATCCGATCACCCGCGCATGGCTGACCTTGATGGTCTTGAGCGCCGCCTCCGTCCTCGCCGCACTCGCCGCGGGCGCGTCGTTCGGTCACAGCGCCATCGGCGCAAGCGTGTTGCTGTTTGCGTGGATGAAGGCCCGCGTCATTCTCTCGCGCTATCTCGGCCTGTGGCAGGCGCCGGGCTGGCGCGCGGGCTTCAACTGGGTTCTCGGGCTTCACTGCCTGCTGCTGCTCGGCCTGTTTCTGATACCCGAAGTCAGCCGGTGAAAGCCGCCGCCAGCGGTTCGGGAAGGTCGAATTCCCTGATCACCCTTTGCCTGGCCTCGTCGGACATCTTGCGCGCGGTCTTGCCGACGATGTCCTGCACCTTGTCGTCCGGGTGCTTGGCCGCAAAGGGCGCGAAATACCATTTCAGGAACACGAAGCAGATGACGTCTTCGAGCGCCTGCACGTCGTCGTGACGCTTTATGCCTTCCTTGCGCAGCATCCGGCCGGCCGCCGCGATATCCTCTTCCGAATAGCCTGCCGCGGCCATGATCTCGCCGACACGTTCGGCATGATGGCGCGCCAGGTCGCGGCGCCACGCATGATAGCCCGCCTTGCCTTCGGGATAGGTGCCGCGCGGCAGGATCCAGCGCTCGATATGCTGGCCCCTCGCGGCGATCTTCAGCGGCTCGGGAGCATCCGGAAAGAGACGGTCGAGTTCGGCGCTCATCCGCCGGCCGTAAAGCTGAGCGGCCGGCTCTCCGTCTTCCAGGCTGGGATCTGCGGCGTTTGCCGCGTCGATCGCTGTAAGGGCGTTTTCCAGTTTCATCATCAGGCTTTGTGCCAGGCGTCAACCGGGTCAGTTTCGGAGAACGCACGCAGCCGGTCAATATCCTCGATCGCCGCATTGTTGCGATTGATGTGGACGCCCGCGGATTTGAGCCGCGCGAAGGACCGCGACAGGCTCTCCGGCTTCATGCCCAGACGGCCGGCGATGAGGAACTTGTCGTAAGGAAGCGTCACCTCGCAGCTCCCCGTCTCCTGCTCGCACAGCTCCAGCAGGAATTCGGCGACCCGCTGCGGGCCGGTCTGCGCCTTGAGCTGCTCCAGTTGCGAGACCAGCGAGTGAAGATGGGCAAACGTGGACGCCAGCACGGACACCGCAATGTCCGGGTCCTTGCGCATCGCTTCCAGCAGGGCGCTGCTCGGGATCCGCATGACCTCGCAGGCGGTGACGGCTTCCGCCGAAACCGGATAGGCAAGGCCGCGGAAGGCGACGGCCTCTCCGAAGCTCTCGCCCTTGGCAAAGACACTCACCACCGCTTCGCCGCCATTGGGTGCGATCCGGTAGAGCTTGACCCAGCCGTCCGTGACGATGTGGATTGCGTGGGCGGTCTCGCCCTGCAGGAACAGGGTCTCGCCACGATCATATTCGCGCCAGCTCGACATGCTGAGAACCATCTCCTGGATTCCCTGCGGAAAGCTTTTCAGCAACAGCGAGTTCTGCGCAATTTTCCTGCGGCGGTCGTTCGGCATTCTGGCGGATCCTTATCAGGTCGGGCACGGAAACCTGCTCGAATCAAGGCCGCCAGTCTACACACCTGACGCGCGCGGGCACATGCGGTGAAATGCGGATCTTTCAAACCTCTGAAACTGTGCAAATGGCGGTCGGTGAAGCCGGATCCGAACGGGCAAAGCCGCGCGCCGCCCCCGCATGCAGAATTGCCCGGGATCTGTTGACGAAAGTCAAGGAGCCCGTGAAGCGCTGGCCGTTTTCTAGCTACGTGAAAACGTTGGCATTTTATTCGGCCGGGTCCGTTTCAGAGGCACGGGGCGGAGGCGGGGGGTATGGATCGCTTTCGCTCGAGGGAAACGGCCGATAGTGCCGGGCCGGGTCCGGGCCGCCGGAGCATCCCGCGATTGGAAGAACGCAGACAGGATGCTTCCGCGGCTGACAGAGGCCCGGCCCGGTTTGCCGCAATCAGCTTGGCGCCGCCCCTTTCCGGTTCTCCGGCACGGAGGTCGGCACGAACGGAAAGGATCGAATATGAAACATGCAATCTTCTGCCTCGCGGCAATCGCGGGTCTGGTTTTCACCGCTCCTGCCTCTGCCGAAGGCGATGCAGCTGCCGGTGAGAAGATCTTCAAGAAGTGCCAGGCCTGTCATGCGGTTGGCGAGGGCGCGGCGAACAAGGTCGGCCCGGCCCTGAACGGCATCGTCGGCGCGCCCGCGGGGCAGGTCGAGGGTTACAAATATTCGAAAGGCATGATCGAGGCGGCCGAAGGCGGTCTTGTCTGGGATGAGGAGACGCTGGGGGCTTATCTCCAGAAGCCCAAGGACGTCGTTCCCAAGACCAAGATGTCCTTTGCGGGCCTGCGCAAGGACGCGGAAGTTGCCGACGCCATCGCCTATCTGGAGACTTTTCAGTAAGCAAGTTTGCCGCGGTCGGATGAGTCAATCCGGTCGCGAAATGCGCTTGCCGGCCAGCCCGCCTCCCGTCGAAAGACGGCGGCAGGTTGGCCGGTCTTTTTTAAGTTGCTCAGACAGCAGCGACCAGTTCCCTGGGGCTTTTCTCGCGCCGGGGCGGCAGACGTCCGATGGCTCCCTTCTGGGGCCGCCCGGCCACGTAGACTTCCTCGATCGCCCTGTCGTCGCCGAGCATTTGCAGGACGAAGAGTTCCTCGCTGAGCGTGCCCGCGCGCTCCATGCGCAGGGCCATGGCGTCGGTCGTCCTTGAATCCAGCACCACCACATCGGCTTCCGTTCCCTCGTCCAGGGTGCCGATCCGGTCTTCCAGGCCAAGCGCGACCGCATTGCCGCGCGTGATCCAGTGAAAGGCGCGCAAGGGGTGAAGCTTCTGGTCCTGCAACTGGAGGATCTTGTAACCCTCGTTCAGCGTCTGCAGCATCGAATAGCTGGTTCCGGCGCCGATATCGGTGGCGATCGCGTTGACGATACCCCTGGCACGCAGGCCGGCATCGTCGAAAAGGCCGCTGCCGAGGAAGAGGTTGGACGTCGGGCAGAAGACCGGCCGTGCGCCGGTTTCCGCAAGGGCGTCGATCTCGCGCGGCTCCAGATGGATCGAATGGCCGAGCAGCATCCTGGCTCCGACGAGGCCGTAGGCCTGATAAACGTCCAGATAGTCGCGGGCCTGCGGGTAGAGCTCAAGCGTATAGGCGATTTCGTTCCGGTTTTCCGAAAGATGGGTCTGGACGAAGCAGTCCGGATGCTCAGTGGCAAGGGCGCCCGCCATTTCCATCTGCTCGGGTGTCGAGGTGATCGCGAAGCGGGGGGTGATCGCATAGTGCGCCCGGCCCCGGCCGTGCCACCTGGCGATCAGTTCCTTACTGTCGTCATATCCGCTTTGCGGCGTGTCCCTGAGGCCGTCCGGGGCATTGCGGTCCATCAGCACCTTGCCGCCGACCACCCGCATGTTGCGCCGTTCGGCTTCTTCGAAATAGGCGTTGGCGGACGTCTTGTGCACCGAGCAATAGGCGACGCAGGTCGTCGTGCCGTGGTTGATCACGAGATCGAAGAACCTGCCCGCCATGGCGGAGGCGTGCCCCTCGCCGGCAAAACGCGTTTCTTCGGGAAAGGTGTAGGTGCTGAGCCAGTCCAGAAGCTGCGCGCCCCAGGAGGCGACCACCTGTACCTGGGGGAAATGGATATGGGTGTCGATGAACCCGGCCATCAGCAGCTTCGGCCGGTGGTCGGCGATCTCCGCATCTCCGGCTTCCGCAGTCAGGTCAGGGTAGGACCCGCGCCTGCGGATCATGCCGTTTTCGATCAGCAGCGCACCGTCCTCGATATAGTCGAAGGACGCCGTGTCGTCGGGGCCTTGCGGTTCCGACCTGAAGGAGAGCAGACGTCCGCGCAGGAGCAGGCGATCAGGTTGCATTGTGCGATATCCCGTTTCTCGAAAATTCGGGGCGGAAGGACCGCCCCGAAGGTTGTGACGTGGCAGGGTCATTCCCCCGGAGTGACCTGTGGTTCAGGCAACCGGCCCGCTTCCGGTTCGACGGCCTCTTGCTTGTGAACCATCGGATAGATGAACAGGAAGGCCGCCGCGATCAGGTATCCGAGGCTGACCGCGCCGAAGTCCGGCCAGTGCAGCGTCGCGGAATGGATGATGCCGATGGACGCCATGGCAAAGGCGGCGAAGGCGAATCCACCGGCATTGCGGAACCTGCCGTCGATGACGCTGGCGACGATCGCTCCCCAGATCAGGCCGGTCAGGATGGCACCCTGGCTGAGCGCCAGGTGACCCTCGTAGTGGGCTCCCTGCTGCAGCAGCGCGGCCGTCAGTGCCGGATCGCCCAGAGGCAGTACGCCCTCGGCCCCGGTGGCATTGAGAGCGCCCATCAGCGAGCCCCACTTGATCACCAGGAAGCTGGAGACGTGGGGCATCATGGCGATGGTGACGGCGGCCATGTGCTCGGTCTTCACTGCATGGGCCGTGTTGGTGATGAGGCTGAGGGCGACGAACACCAGGACGGGTGCGGCGGCGGCAACCGGGATCAGGTTGTTCAGGAACGCAAGCAGCCCGAAGAACGCCGCCAGCGGGATCACGGCGCCGACGCCGATCACGTATCCGGCATGGGCGCCCATGCGCTTGTAGGCCGGATGGCCGATATAGGCGGTGGTCGGGAAGGGCGAGCCGAACAGCGCGCCGATCATGGTGCCGGCACCGTCGGTGATCTGGCAGGTCGCGACCGGATAATGGTCCCCGGCAGCCTCGGCGCTTTCCACGTTGTTCATCGTTTCGATAAAGTTGTAGATCTGCACCGGAACGAGCACCAGGAACAGTTCCGGATGGCCGAAGAGATGCTGGATGCCGACGATCAGGTCACCGAAATAGGGAACGGGCGGATAGAAACCGACGCCCTCGAAGGTGACGCTTGACTGGCCGATCGCCAGGGCCACGACCGTGCCGACGATGAGCGCCAGCAGTCCGGCCGGGATGTTGAACGGCAGCCGGAAGCGGCCGACGAGGCCCCAGAGAATGATGATCATCGAGGCAAAGCCGATGAACGGGTTCTCGAAGACGATGGCCAGCGGCACTGTGCCGATGAACACCAGCGCGATGCCGCACAGCGTGCCGAGCATGCCGGCGCGCGGCGTGACCTTTTTCAGCCACGGTCCGACGATTGCGCCGAGCGCGGCGACGATCCCGCCCATGAAGCCGGCGCCGATGCCGACCTGCCAGGCAAGCAGCGGATCATTGGTCGACCAGTAGATCGGGCCGATCACGCCGAAGAGATAGACGAACATGACCGGCGTCGAAATGCCGTAGGGCAGTGCGGTGACGTCCCGGCCATGCCGTGCGGCGGCACGCTTTGCCAGCAGCACATAGACCGCGACACCGGCGAGAATTGCGATCGCCGCGCCCGGAACGATCCGGCCGTAGACGATCTCCGCCGGCATCTGGAACACGAACTGGCAGATCCCCGCCAGCACCATCAGATTGACGAGATTGTCCGTGAACAATGCCCAGAAGGCACTGAAGTCCCCCCGCGAAAACAGATTGTAATCGTACCTCCCAACCCGCATTTCGGGTCTCCTTTCTCGATTGAACCGGCTGGTTCCGCCATCTCTCCCGGTCCGGCGGAACGGCCGTCATTTTCACTGTGCCGCTTCCAGCAGCACAGCCTCCCTGTTGCCGCTGGAAGCCCGGGAGCCCGTCGTCAGGGCTGTCAGGACTTCGGCGGCCACAAATGCGGCGATGATTTCGGGTCTCTTGTCGCGGCTTGCCGTTGCCCCGATGGGGCAGGTCAACCCGTCTATGGAGAGCCCGTCGCAATGGCTTTCGCACCAGGAACGCAGCCTGGCGCGCTTCGTCGCCGAGCCGATCATGCCCACATAGGCGGCATGGCCGATCTCGAGCGCGGCCGAAGCCAGCAGGAAATCCAGGCCGTGATCGTGGGTCGCGACGACGAATGCGCTGCCCGGCGGGGCCTTGTAGATATCGACCTCTGGAATTGCGCTGCGGCGCTTGTCGACAGCGGCCGTCGATTGCGCCAGTTCCCCTTCGCGCATGTCGACCAGCACGCAATGCACCGGCGCATGCTGCATGAGATTTGCGAGCGCCCGGCCGACATGGCCGGCGCCCATGATGTAGACATGCGGCTGCTGCTCTTCGGCATCCTTGAACCGGTCCAGCGCGTCCCGGCGGTCCTTGCGGCTCATGCGGGTCAGGTGCAGTTCGACCCGGCCGCCGCAACACTGGCCGATTTCCGGTCCGAGGGGCAGGTCGAGCCAGCGGCTGAGCATCCCCTCCGCCAGCAGGGTGCGGGCCTCGTCAATGGCGATATGCTCCAGCCGCCCGCCGCCGATCGTTCCCAGAAGTCCGGACGCGGTGACGAACATTTCCGTGCCTACCCCGCGCGGCGAGGATCCGCGCACGCGGGTCAGCGCGACGCGAATGGCCGGGTTTCCCGTGTCGAAGAAGTCGGCTGCGTGGGTGAGGAGCGCGCTCATGGCGTTACGCGCCTTCCTTCAGCCGTTCGATGGCCATGAGAACCCGCTCCGGCGTCGCCGGTGCGTCGAGGCGCGGGCATTCCCGGTAGTCCGCGACGCTGGCGACGGCCATGGACAGGGCTTCGAACACCGAGACGCCGAGCATGAACGGCGGTTCGCCGACGGCCTTGGAGCGCTTGATGGTCCGTTCGCGGTTCTCCGACCATTCCGCCAACTGCACGTTGAAGATGCGCGGCCGGTCGGAGGCGAGCGGGATCTTGTAGGTGGACGGGGCATGGGTGCGCAGGCGCCCGGCCTGGTCCCACCATAATTCTTCCGTCGTCAGCCAGCCCATGCCCTGCACGAACGCCCCTTCCACCTGACCCTTGTCCAGGATCGGGTTCAGCGACTTGCCGACATCGTGGAGGATATCGGTCCGGTCGATACGGTATTCACCGGTGAGCGTGTCGACGGAGACCTCCGAACAGGATGCCCCATAGGCGAAGTAGTAGAACGGACGGCCCTTGCCGGCGGCGCGGTCCCAGTGGATCTTCGGCGTCTTGTAGAACCCGGCGGCCGAGAGGTGGATGCGGGCCATATAGGCCTCGCGTACCAGATCGCTGAAGGAGACCGTCGCCTCGCCGATCCGCACCACGTTGTTGTGGAAGACGATTTCCTCCAGGGCTACGGACCACTTTTCGGCGGCAAAGGCGATCAAGCGCTCTTTCAGCTGTTCGGCGGCATCCAGCGCCGCCATGCCGTTGAGGTCCGAGCCGGAGGATGCCGCGGTCGCGGACGTGTTCGGCACCTTTTCCGTGGTCGTCTTGGTGATCTTGATGCGCTCGAAATCGACCTGGAACGCATCGGCGACCACCTGGGCGACCTTGGTGTTGAGGCCCTGGCCCATTTCGGTGCCGCCATGGTTCAGGTGGATCGAACCGTCATTGTAGATGTGGATCAGCGCGCCGGCCTGATTGTACCAGGTGGCGGTGAAGGAAATGCCGAATTTCACCGGCGTCAGCGCGATGCCCTTCCTGATGATTGAGGAGCGGGCATTGTGCTCAAGAATTGCCTCGCGGCGAGCCTGATAGCCGCAGCTTGCCTCCAGTTCGCCGATCAGGCGCGCCAGAATGTTGTCCTCGACCTCCTGGTGATAGGGCGTGAGGTTCCGTCCGTCGGTGGCGTCGCCATAGAAATTGGCCTTGCGGATCTCCAGCGGATCCTTGCCGAGCGCATAGGCGATCTCCTCGATCATCCGCTCGGCCGCAACCACGCCCTGCGGGCCGCCGAAGCCGCGAAAGGCGGTGTTCGAGACCGTGTTGGTCTTCATCGGCCGGCTGCGGAGGCGGACATGCGGGTAGTAATAGGCATTGTCCGCGTGGAACAGCGCACGGTCGGTCACCGGGCCGGAAAGGTCGGAGGAATAGCCGCAGCGGGCGGCAAACGTGCCGTCGACGCCTTGAATGCGGCCTTCCTCGTCAAAGGAAACGTCGTAGTCGACCACGAAATCATGGCGCTTGCCGGTCGCCGTCATGTCCTGGTCCCGGTCCGGGCGGATCTTGACCGGCCGGTTCCATTTCTTCGCGGCAATGGCGGCGACGGCACAGAACAGGTTCATCTGGCTTTCCTTGCCGCCGAACCCGCCGCCCATGCGGCGCACGTTCACCGTCACCGCGTTGGAGGGAACGCCCAGGACGTGCGCCACCATGTGTTGCGCTTCGCTCGGGTGCTGGGTGGAGCAATGGACGGTGACATCGTCATCCTCACCCGGCAGGGCGAAGGCGATCTGGCCTTCCAGATACATGTGGTCCTGGCCGCCGATGCTGATCTGCCCCTTGATGCGGTGCGCGGCAGAGCTCAGGGCGGTTTGCGCGTCGCCGCGTTCCAGCTTCAGCGGTGCGGTGACATGCGGGTAGCCGGCTTCCTGCGCGCTCAGCGGATCGAGCGCATGCGGCAGCACCTCATAGTCGATCCTGGCAAGCTCGGCGGCGCGGCGGGCTGCGTTCCGGGTTTCGGCGATAACCGCAAAAAGCGGCTGGCCGTGATACTCGGTCTTTTCCGTCGGAAACACAGGCTCGTCGTTCTGGCCCGTCGGGCTGATGTCGTTGCAGCCCGGCACGTCCTCGGCGGTCAACACGCCGATCACGCCGGGAGCCGCGAGCACCGCGGAAAGGTCCATGCCCTTGATGAGCCCGTGCGCGACCGTCGAAACGCCCAGATAGGCGTGCAGCGTACCCTGCGGCTCGGCAATGTCGTCGCAATATTCGGCCCGTCCGGTAACGTGCTTTTCGGCGCTGTCGTGCCGCCGGTCGGCGTGGACGCCGCCGCTGATGGATGTGCCGGCTTCAGTGATTACGTCGTGTTTCATGGCTCAAATCTCACTGTCACGCGGAAAGCAGGTCGACCGGCTCTGCGGTCGTGTCGTCATGGGCGAGGTAGAAGCGCAGCAGGAGGTTGCGCGCGGTGCTCATCCGGTACTGCGCCGAGGCGCGCCAGTCGGTGAGCGGGGTGAAGTCCGCTTCGAGCGCCTTGCCCGCCGCGGCAAAGGCGGCCTTGCCCCAGGGCTGGCCGCGCAGGGCGGCTTCGGCTGCGCCTGCGCGTTTCGGCGTTCCCGCCATGCCGCCGAAGGCGAGGCGGCAATCCGTGATGACGCCGTTGTCGACCGTGACGCAGAACCCGGCCGCGATGGACGAGATATCCTCGTCGCGGCGCTTGGAGATCTTGTAGGCGGCATCGAGCTGGCCCGGAGCGGGGCGCGGGATCACGATGCGCTCGACGAATTCGCCCGGCGCGCGATCCTGCTTGCCGTATTCGATGAAGAAATCCTCCAACGGCAGCGTGCGCTGGACCTGTCCCTTGCGCAGCACGATCTGCGCGCCGAGCGCGATCAGGACCGGCGGCGTGTCGCCGATGGGCGATCCGTTGGCGATATTGCCGCCAATGGTGCCCATGTTACGAACCTGGCTGCCGGCAATGCGGTCCCAATAGGCGCCAAGATGCGGGAACCGCTCCGTGATCGCTCCCTGAGCCTCGGAATAGGTGACGCCCGCGCCGATTTCCAGGGCGCTCTCCGTCAGATGGATGGCCTTCAGATCACCCAGGTTTCCGATGAAGACGGCCGGGCCGATCGGGCGCATGAATTTAGTCACCCACAGGCCGACATCGGTCGCTCCGGCGACGATGGTCGCCTCCGGCCATTCGCTCAGGATGTCGGCGAAATCCGCGACATCGGCCGGAATGATCGCCCGGTTGTCTTCCGGGCCGGTAACCACCCGCCTGCCATCCTTGAGCGCGCTCAGGCGGCGGGTGATCTCGTCCCGTTCACCTTGAAGAAAATCGTTGGCCGGGGAGCCGTAGCGATTGGCCGCCATCGCGGCCGCGACGATCGGCTGGTAGCCCGTGCAACGGCAGAGGTTGCCCTGAATGGCGGATTCGACTTCGTGTTCCGCCGGCTCCGGATTTTCCATCCACAGCGCATAGAGCGACATGACGAAGCCCGGCGTGCAGAAGCCGCACTGGCTGCCGTGGTAATCGACCATCGCCTGCTGGATCGGGTGCAGTCCGCCGTCCCGTCCTTTCAGGTGTTCGATGGTGACGACATGGCAGCCGTCGAGCGAGGCAAGGAAGCGGATGCAGGCGTTGACGGTCTCGTATTTGAGGGCGCCGTCGTGCAGGCGCCCGACCAGGACCGTGCAGGCGCCGCAATCGCCTTCCGCGCAGCCCTCCTTGGATCCCGTCAGGCGGCGTTCCAGTCTCAGATAGTCCAGCAGCGTCTGGTCTGCGGGCACATCGCCGGCGGCAACGTCGGCGCCGTTCAGCAGAAACCGGATTTCTGTACGGTGGGTCATCGCGTCCTCAGCTAACAGTCTCTTCCCATCTGGGTACGGTACCGCCGGCGACTGGCTCGAAAAATCCGGTGAATCCGGAAATACTTTCAACAATTCATTGAAAAAGCGCCGGGACTGCGAAACTCAGGAAGTGGTAAGCTGGCGGAAACCGCTAGGCGCGCGGCCGCGACACGCGACGTTTGAAACGGGAGGACGGGACATGGCCTATCTGGAATCCTTGCGTGTCTTCACGCGCGTGGTCGAACTCGGCAGCATCACGTCCGGCGGACGGGATCTGCGACTGACCCCGGCCGTTGCCAGCAAGCGCATCAAGGAGCTGGAAAAGCACTTGGGCGTCCGTCTTTTCAACAGGACGACACGCTCCCTGACGCCGACCGAGGTCGGCAAGGTCTTCTACGATTACGCGGTCAAGGCGCTGGAATCGATCGAGGACGCGGAAATGGCGGTCGCGAGCTTTTCCGACACGCCCCATGGCGTCATCCGGGTCACCGCGCCGCTCGGCGCGGGCCGGCGGATCATCGCACCGCTGGTGCCGCGCTTCGTCGAACTCTATCCGGCAACGGAAGTGCACATGCGCCTGTCCGACCGAAAGGTGGATCTCATGGCCGACGGGCTGGATCTCGCCTTCTTCATCGGCACGCCGCAGGATTCCAACCTGAAGCTCCGCAAGATCTCCGATTGCCCGCGCGTGCTGTGTGCGTCTCCGGAGTATCTGAAGAAACACGGCACGCCGCAGACGCCGGACGACCTCCTGAGCGAGGATCACAACTGCCTGCTGCTGCGCTATCCGCGCTCGCCGGAATATTTCTGGGTGCTGCAGACGCCGGACGGGCCGCGAAAGCTTCAGGTCGCCGGCAAGTTCGACGCCGACCATGGCGACGTCCTGACCGACTGGGCGCTGTCAGGCTACGGCATCGTCAACAAACCGCGCTTCGACGTCGCCCAGCATCTGGAAAGCGGCCGCCTCGTCGAAGTCCTGACGCATACGCCCCCGCCGCCGACCATGTTCGGCTGCCTCTATCCCCACCGCCGCCTGCAGGATCCCAAGATCCGGCATTTCGTGGATTTCGTCATCAGGCACGCGGATGTGAGCGGGTAGGATAACGTATCGCGTTCTGCCCACGTCATTCCGGACAAGTGAGGCGCAGCCGAGCGCTGATCCGGAATCCAGACATAATTCGCGCTGAAAGCGCGGCCGATTTTACTTAAAAAAGTGTTCGCGACGCTCACTCTGATTTCTGGATTCCAGATCAGCGCGCAGCAGTCGCTGCGCTTGTCTGGAATGACGGAGACAAGTGGTGAGCCTTTCCCCAAGCAAAGCGCTCCCCGGAAACGGGAAGCGTCCTCTTTGCAGCTACGGTTTCCTCACCGCGCCGCCACGCCGAACGGCAGTTTCTCCCTTGCATTGCGGTACCATTCCACGATCTTCCGCCGCTCCGGCTCTTCCATGAAGGAGACGTTGGCCGGTGGCATGGCGTTGGTCAGGCCTGCCTGCAGGTAGATCTCCTTCGCCGCCCGGACGACATCCGCCTCGGTTTCCAGGAGAATACCCTTGGGCGCCCAGTGGATGCCCTCGTAGAACGGCTCACGGGCGTGGCACATGCCGCAGCGGCCCGGGACGATGTTCATGACCTCGTTGAACCCCTCGGCGCTGGCGAAGACCTGTTCGCTCGGCGTCAGGCTGCGGTTCTCGGAGGCCTCGTAGCTGTTTTCCTTCCACAGCGGCGCCATGCTGAGCTGGATGATGATGACGAAGAGGATCGCGGTCACCAGCCAGGTCCAGGTGGGATTGCCCGCCCCCGCATGCACGGTGTTGAAATAGTGCCGGATCGTGACACCCATGAGGAACACCAGCGCGGCGATGACCCAGTTGTATTCCGTGGCGAAAGCCAGGGGATAGTGGTTGCTGAGCATCAGGAAGACGACCGGCAGGGTCAGGTAGTTGTTGTGGGTCGAGCGGAGCTTGGCGATCTTGCCGTATTTCGGGTCCGGTGTGCGTCCCGCCTTGAGATCCGCGACGACGATCTTCTGGTTCGGAATGATGGTGAAGAACACATTCGCGGTCATGATCGTGGCCGTGAAGGCGCCCAGATGCAGCATCGTCGCCCGGCCGGTGAACACCTCGTTGTAGCCCCAGCCCATGGCCACCAGCAGGATGAACAGCAGGACCATCAGGAGGGTCGGCTTTTCGCCGAGCCCAGACTTGCACAGGAAGTCGTAGACCAGCCAGCCGATGGTCAGCGAACCGGCCGAGATCAGCACGCCCTGCCACAGGGCGAGATCCGCCTTGGCCGGATCGATCAGGTAGAGTTCGCCGCCGACCCAGTAGACGATCATCAGCAGCCCGGCGCCGGACAGCCAGGTTGCGTAGCTTTCCCATTTGAACCACACCAGATGGTCCGGCATGTTTTCCGGCGCCACCAGGTATTTCTGAATGTGATAGAAGCCGCCGCCATGCACCTGCCATTCCTCGCCATGGGCGCCGACGGGCAGATGCGGCACCTTGCGCAGCCCGAGATCCAGCGCGACGAAGTAGAATGACGATCCGATCCAGGCGATCGCGGTGATCACGTGCAGCCAGCGGACGGCGAAAGCCAGCCAGTCCCATATGATGGCAATGTCCAGCATAGTTTGTCTCCCTAAAAACTTGTCGCTTACGCCAGGGTACGGACCCATAAAATTGACTGCACTGGCGTCAAAACGGCAATGAGCAGGGAGGAAAAGTCCGCAGGTCGATGCTTGTACATCGGCCAAGGGCTTTGACGCTGCTGCTCGCAGCCGTTTTGGCGTCCGTCGGATCTCTCTGGAGCGGACCGTCTCCTGCGTTGCGAAGACTTGAAAACCGGCCGGGTTTCCCGCGCCTTCGCGCCTTGGAAACGGTCCGCTCCAGAGAGACCAGTGCATTCAATTTTATGGGACCGTACCCTAGCTCAGATCCACATTTTCTGGTATCTCAGCATAATGCCGAGCAGTTTCAAAAAAACTAGAATAATCGTTGGAATCAGCCGATGGCCTATCTGGAAAATATCCGAACCTTCCTGCGTGTCTATGAGCTCGGCAACATGTCCGCAGCGGCCCGGGACCTGAGGATATCCTCCGCCGTCGCCTCCTCGCGGGTTTCCCAGCTTGAAGAACACCTGAACGTCCGCCTGTTCCAGCGCACCACGCGCGCGCTCAGCCCGACGGAACACGGCAACCTGTTCTATCGCGGGGCAACCAAGATCATCGAGGCGGTGGAGGAGGCCGAGGCGGAAATCAGCAACGTCACCCGCTCGCCGCGCGGCACGTTGTTCGTCGCAGCGCCCATCGGCATGGGCCAGCGCCTGATCGCACCGGCGATCCCGAGGTTCAAGAAGGCCAATCCGCTGATCGATATCCGCTTGAGACTGTCGGACCGGAAGGTCGACCTCACGGGGGAGGGGCTGGATGCGGCGTTCTTCCTGGGTCTGCCGGAAGATTCGACACTTAAAATCCGCAAGATCGCCGATTGCACGCGGGTTCTGTGCGCATCGCCGGATTATATCGCCCGCAAGGGGATGCCGGTTACCAGCGAGGAACTCACTTCAGGCAAACACGACTGCCTCAACATGCGCTATCCCGGCGCGCCGGAATTCCAGTGGCCGCTGCAAACGGCAAACGGCGTCAAGCGGGTGGCCGTGTCGGGTCCCTTCGAATCCGATCATGGCGATGTCCTGACCGGCTGGGCGCTGGAAGGCCACGGAATCGTGCTGAAGCCGGTCTTCGAGGTCGCCGATTATCTCAAATCCGGCCGGCTCGTGCCTGTCGTTGAAAACGAACCGCCGATCCCGGTCCAGATGGGCTGCCTCTACACCCACCGCCGGCGCCAGGATCCGAAGGTGCGGCTGTTCCTGGAATTCATGGTGGCGCATATTCAAGGCTCGCTGGCGGCGATGGCGGGACGTTAGGTGCGAGAGCCAACAAGAGGGCCCTATTCAGGCCCCACGAGGAGCCTCCTCACCCCTCATGCTGAGGAGGGCCGAAGGCCCGTCTCGAAGCATGGGCGGCATATTCCGGGGCAGGCCCGTCCATCCTTCGCGACGCAAGCAAGGCCTGCGCCTCAGGATGAAGCCGCCTTGCGGCTCGGCTGTTCATCAAGGTCCGCGTTCTGCGCGAGCCCGCCGGTCGCCTCCCACCAGTCGCCGAGCGCGTCGATGAGGGGTACCAGCTTTCGTCCTGCATCGGTGAGGTCATATTCGACCTTGCGCGGATAGCCGTCATATTCGGTGCGCCGGACGATGCCGGCATCTTCGAGCCGGCGCAGTTCCATGGTGAGCATCTTGTGCGAAATCGTCGGATTGTCCCGGCGCAAGGTGCTGAACCGCTTCGTTCCTTCTGAGAGATAATAGATCAGCAGGGTCGGCCAGCGGCCGCTCAGGACCTGCATCACTTCTTCGATCGGGCAGCGGGAGACGAGCTGTTTCATGGGCGGCCTGTGGTAACAAAAAGGTGCGTAATTGCCTGGGTTTGGCAGCGTGTTAGGGTCCGCCATCGCTGCGCAGCGTGATCATCAGAAATCACGGAGAACGATGTCTTGGAACCTATCCTTATTTATGGCTATCCCTGCGGGAGCTCAATGGGCCTTGTGGCCGCTCTCGAGTGGCTGGGGAAACCGTACCGCCTCTGCCGTGTCGATATGCTCGGCGAAATGCGAGAGCCGGCCTACAAGCGCCTCAATCCACGTGTCGAAACGCCCGTGCTCGTTACCGACGGGGGAAACCTCGTCACCGAGACTATGGCGATTGCCGCCTGGCTGGAAGCCCGGGACACGGAGCGGCGCGTCTCCTTCGACCCGATATCGCCGGAAGCGGACCGGATGCATCAACTGACGGCCTTCATCAACACAGGCTTCACCGGTGCCTTCTCGCCGCTCTGGATTGCCATGGAAACCGAAGATCCGGCTCCGGCGACCCAGGCGGTTCTGACGGAAATCGGCCGCAACGGCGTGATGGAGCGTCACGATAGGCTTGAGGAGATGATCGGGAACGGCAGGTTCCTCGTCTCCGACAGGCCGGCACTTGCCGATGGCGTTCTGATCGGCGTCGCCCGCTGGCTGGACTACCATGGCGTCGCGAACCGGGAGCGGTGGCCGAAGCTCGACGCTCTGCGCAAGAGGATCGAAGCAGAGCCAGCAGTGACCTATGCCTTGGCACTGGAGAACGGCGAGGATGTGCCCGGAACCGGAGCCTGCAAGGGACACATCCCGCTCGCCGAAGTTATCGACCGCTTCGGCAACTAGACCATCTACCGGACGCCGGTGAATGCCGGCGTCCGATATTGTGTTGCAGTAGTCGGAACGGTCTGACACGTTTCCGGATCAGGGGGAACGATTGCGGGTGCCTTGTGAAGGGGAGCAACCGGATGGCTTATGCAATCAAGGCGGAGATCCGCGATCCGCAGGCGAGCACCAATACGCTCCCGGCCCGGAAAACCATGTATGGCGGCAAAAGGATCGCGGCCGGTGACACGGTCTATATCTTCGCAAGTGAAAACGAGGGCGGGCCCGGATTGATCGCCCGCGGTACCGTCACCTCTGCCACTCCTGTCCCGAAAATACCGGACGTGGAGCGGCAGACTCCACGCGTGGATGTCGAAATCCGCCGCGACGCGACGGCAAAACGGCCGCTGGGCCGCGCGCAGCTGAAGTCTTTCAGGGACTGGGAAGACGGCCTGCCCGAGACGGAACTGAACTTCAAGCTCTACCGCCAGGCGACGAACAAGATCGTCGGGCTGACGGACGAAGCGGCCAGCTATTTTGGGACCTTCTTTTGACGCAGGGACCGCGGGAGCCGCGCGTGTCCTAACTTCCCCGGTAGGTCGAATAGCTGAACGGCGAAACCAGCAGTGGCACGTGGTAGTGCGCTTCCTCGGACATGCCGAAGCGTAGCGGCACCTCGTCCAGGAAGCGCGGCTCCGGCGTCTTGATGCCGGCCGCGTCGAAATAGGCGCCGATATGGAAGACGAGCTCATAGGTGCCGGTCCGGAATTCACCCGTCGGCAGGATGGGTGTGTCCGTCCGGCCGTCGTCGTTGGTCACGAGGCTGCGCAGATGCGTCCGGGTCTCGCCTGAGACCTCGTAAAGATCGATCCTGATGCCCTCGCCGGGGCATCCGCGGGCTGTGTCCAGCACATGGGTCGTCAGGTAACCGGCCATCGGGTGCTCCTTCACATTTCACTTTCGGCGCATCATGCTGTGACACGTAACCGAAGGGCACCTATGGTTATCAGAAAGCACTTTCTAAAAAACCCAGAAAGTCAGCGACATTGTTTTGCTTTATAAGAAGACTAACGCCGCCGGCCGCTGATCGTGCCCACCTGACCGTCGGCGTCAGCAGGAGGTAAGTTTTGAATCGCTATCCTCGTAACTTGCGTGGCTATGGTCCCAATCCGCCGGATCCGCAGTGGCCGGATGGCGCGAGGGTCGCCGTCCAGTTTGTCCTCAATTATGAAGAAGGCGGCGAGAACTGCGTGCTGCACGGCGATGCGGCTTCCGAAGCCTTCCTCTCCGATATTCCGGGGGCCGCCCAGTGGCAGGGCCAGCGCCACTGGAATATGGAATCCATCTATGAATACGGTGCGCGCGCCGGGTTCTGGCGGCTGCACCGGCTGTTCACCCGCACCGGCATCCCGCTCACCATCTACGGCGTCGCGACGGCGCTTGCCCGCAGCCCGGAGCAGGTCGAGGCGATGAAGGACGCCGGCTGGGAAATCGCCAGCCACGGCCTCAAATGGGTCGAACACAAGGACATGCCGGAGGAGGACGAACGGGCCGCGATCAACGAGGCCGTTCGCCTGCACACGGAAGTCATCGGCGAACGTCCCCGCGGCTGGTACACCGGCCGGTGCTCGGCAAACACGGTCCGCCTTGTCGCCCAGGAAGGCGGCTTCGACTACATTTCCGATACTTACGACGACGACCTGCCCTACTGGCTGGACGTCGACGGCCGCGACCAGCTGATCATTCCCTATACGCTCGAAGCCAACGACATGCGCTTCGCGACGGCGCCCGGCTGGACCGACGGCGAGGACTTCTTCAACTACCTGAGGAACGCCTTCGACGTGCTTTATGCCGAGGGCGAAACGGATACGCCGAAGATGATGACGGTCGGGCTCCATTGCCGCCTCATCGGCCGTCCGGGCAAGATCGCCGCCCTGCAGAAATTCATCGACCATATTCAGAAACACGCAGGCGTCTGGTGCCCGCGCCGGATCGACATTGCCCGGCACTGGGCGGCCACTCACCCGCCGCAGACGGGACCGCAGCCGAGTCGGATGAGCCGGGAAGAATTCGTCGCCACCTTCGGCGGCATCTTCGAGCACTCGCCGTGGATCGCCGAACGCGCCTTCGATCTGGAACTCGGACCCGCGCATGACTGTGCGGCCGGCGTGCATAACGCGCTGTGCCGTGTCTTCCGCACCGCCGGCGAGGACGAACGTCTCGGCGTGCTGACGGCGCATCCGGACCTTGCGGGCAAGCTCGCCCGGGCCGGGCGCCTGACGGCGGAAAGCACCAGCGAACAGGCAAGCGCCGGACTGGATCATCTGACCGACGAAGAGCGGGAGGAATTCACGAGGCTCAATACCATCTATGTGGAAAAGCACGGTTTTCCGTTCATTGTCGCGGTGCGGGACCACGACAAGGCATCGATCATGGCGGCATTCCTCCGCCGGATCGAGAACGACCGGGAAACCGAGTTCGCCGAGGCCTGCCACCAGGTCGAGCGCATTGCACGGCACCGGCTGAAGGATCTTCTGCCGTGACCGGGAGAATTGCCCCATCACCGCTGAACGCCGAGGCGTTCTCCCCCTATGGCGACGTCATCGAGGTCGCGGGCGCACCTGACAAGATTATAAACCAGGGCAAGTGCGGCCGTTATCACGACCTGGCAACGCTCGATTTCGGGAGGGGACGGGCGGGCATCAGCCTCTTTGAGGCCGAAGCCCGCGCGCTGCCCTACACCGTCGACATGGTCGAGCGGCACCCGGACGGCAGCCAGGCTTTCATTCCGATTGACGGCGTTCCGATGCTGGTCGTCGTCGCCGACGACCAGGACGGGACGCCCGTCAATCCGAAGGCCTTCATCAGCCAGCCGGGCCAATCCATCAATCTGCACCGCGGCACATGGCACGGCGTTCTGGCACCGCTGGGACGCGCGGGCCGGTTTGCCGTTGTCGACCGTATCGGGGACGGGACCAATCTGGAGGAATACTGGTTCCCGGAACCCTGGACCGTGGAGGTGGCCGAGACCTAGGCATTCACCGCCCACACCGGACGATCCCTGCCCGCCCAATGAGGTGGAGACGTCCAATCGACCTTCAGAGGAGCACATATGAACAAGTCTACGATAGGAACCGCGGAACAGCTGCGGGATCCGAACTATACCCCACCCTTGATCCAGGCGATTCCGCTCGGAATCCAGCATGTGCTGGCAATGTTCGTGTCGAACGTGACGCCGGCCATCATCGTCGCCGGCGCCGCCGGTTTCGGCTTCGGGTCGAATTCGCCGCATTTTCCCGAACTGCTCTACCTCATCCAGATGTCCATGGTCTTTGCCGGGGTCGCGACTCTCCTGCAGACCCTGACCCTCGGCCCGGTCGGCGCCGCTCTTCCCATCGTGCAGGGAACGTCCTTCGCGTTCCTGCCGATCATGATCCCGCTTGTGGCGGGCAAGGGCGTCGACGGGCTCGCAGCCCTGTTCGGCGGGGTGATTCTCGGCGGGATCTTCCATGCCGCGCTCGGCCTGGTGATCGGCAAGATCCGGTTCGCCCTGCCGCCGCTCGTCACCGGCCTGGTCGTGACCATGATCGGACTTGCCCTGGTGCAGGTCGGCATCCAGTACGCGGCAGGCGGCGTGCCGGCCATCGGCACGCCGGAATACGGTTCGCTGCTCAACTGGTCGGCGGCCCTGGTGGTGATCCTGGTCACGCTCGGGCTGAAGTTCTTCGGCAGGGGCATGCTGTCCATCTCGGCGGTTCTGCTCGGCCTGATTGCCGGGTACATCTACGCGCTGCTGACCGGCATGCTGACCTTCGAGGCGATTGCCGGCTCCTGGTCGAATGCCGCTGCCTTCGCCCTTCCGCAGCCGTTCAAATACGGCTTCGAATTCTCCGCCGCTGCGGTGATCGGCTTTTCGCTGATGGCGTTCGTTTCCGCGGTCGAGACCGTGGGCGACGTTTCGGGCATCACCAAGGGCGGCGCCGGCCGCGAGGCCACCGACAAGGAGATCCAAGGCGCCACCTATGCGGACGGGATCGGCACGGCAGTTGCCGGTCTCTTCGGCGGGTTCCCGAACACCTCCTTCAGCCAGAACGTCGGCCTTATCGCCATGACCGGCGTCATGAGCCGCCATGTGGTGACCTGCGGCGCGATCTTCCTGATCGTCTGCGGCCTGATCCCGAAGGTGGGCAGCGTCATCCGCACGGTGCCGATCGAGGTGCTGGGCGGCGGCGTGATCGTCATGTTCGGCATGGTGGTCGCGGCCGGTATCTCCATGTTGTCGGACGTCAACTGGAATCGGCGGAACATGGTGATCTTCGCGATTTCCCTGTCCATCGGCCTCGGCCTGCAGCTTGAACCGGGCGCCCTGCAGCACATGGCGGATACCCCGCGCATCCTGCTGACCAGCGGTCTCCTGCCGGCGGCCCTGATCGCCATCGTGCTGAACCTGATCCTGCCCGAGGATCTCACCGACGAATCCACCGAGGAGGTCTCCGGCGGCATGGCCGGCCACGGGCGCGGGTCGCTTCCAAAGGAAGAGACGGCCTGATTTTTCAAGGCCTAGCGAGAAGACGAAAGGGCCGCGTTTGCGGCCCTTTTGGCGCCCTGTTTGCCGGTGACGCGACAAACCGGTTTGACGAGAAGGTGGGTTTACCTCGCAGCCATCAGCCGGGCCATGTCGATCATGCGCGCGGAAAAGCCCCATTCGTTGTCGTACCAGCCGAAGATGCGCACCTGCCGCTCGCCGACCGTCAGCGTCTCGGGCAGGGCGACGACGAGGGATTCCGGCCGTGCGCGCATGTCCGTCGAGACCACCCGGTCTTCGGTAAATCCGATCACGCGGCTGCCGGCGAACATCTCGCAAAGCATGTCGTTGACGGGCTTCCCGGCGGGTCGTGCCAGGGTCAGGGTCAGGTCGACAGCGGAGACGCTGATCGCCGGCACCCGGACGGCTGCACCGCTGATCTTGCCATCGAGCTGCGGCAGGACCTTTCCCACCAGCCTGGTGGCGCTGGTGGTGGTCGGCACCATGGAAACACCGCCCGCGCGGCTGCGCTCCAGCGGTCCGCGCGGCGCATCCACCATCGGCTGGCTGCCCGTATAGCAGTGGATGGTGGTCATGTGGCCGGCCTCGATCCCGAGCGTATCGTCAAGGACGCGCAGGAGCGGCGCCAGCGCGTTTGTGGTGCAGGAGCCGTTGGAAACGATGCGGAAATCGCCGAGTTTTTCCTCGTTGGCGCCGAGCACCAGCGTGATGTCGGCCGCCGCGGAGGGGCCGGAGATCAGCACGTTCGCCGCACCCGCCCCGAGGCCCCGTTCGGCGGTCTCGCGCGCGTCCGCCTTGCCGGTGCATTCCATGACCACGTCGACGCCGGTAAGGTCGAGGTCGCCGAGATCGGCCTTGCCGGAAAACGGGATTTCCCGGCCGTCCACCATGAGGCAGCCGGGCCCCGCCTTCACCTCGCCCGGATAGGGGCCGAAGACGCTGTCATACTTGAGGAGATAGGCGCAGGTTTCCAGCGGCGCGATATCGTTGATCCGCACCACGTCGATGGCTTCCGTCTCGGGGAGTTTGAGCACCTGACGCAAAACGGTCCGGCCGATACGGCCGAACCCGTTGATGACAATCCGCATTCACACAATCCAAATTACGTCTTCTGAGGACTGCGGTTTCTGGCGCGAACCGAATGAGCCTTGCTCTTTCCGCGCGTCCTCAAAAATCCACTTCGATAGCGACACCCTTCCGGATCGCCAGCTCAACCGCGGCCGAGGCAACGGCGAGATCCTGAAGGCCGACGCCGGTTCCGTCGAACAGCGTGATCTCGCTTTCCGAGGTCCGTCCGGGATGCGTAGCATTAATCACGGCGCCGATCTCGATTATATTGTCCCTGGATACAATGCCTTTGGCGACCGCGTGCTGGCATTCGCCGATGGTGGCGGACTGGGCGACTTCGTCGGTAAAGAGGGTCGCACCGGCCACCAGCTCGACATCGACTTCCTGCTTGCCCTTGGTATCCGTGCCCATGCAGGCGATATGCGTGCCGGGGCCAACCTGATGCGCCATCAGGATCGGATCGAAACTCGAGGTGATCGAGATGATCACATCCGCTTCGGCGCCCATCCGGTCGAGGTCGACGGACTCGAACGGCAGGCCGAGTTCGCCTGCAGTCTCTTCCAGGCGGGACAGCATTTCCGGGTGAAAGTTCCAGCCGAGGACCTTATCGAAGTCCCGCTGCTCGGCCGCGGCCCGCATCTGGAACGTGGACTGATGACCCGCTCCGATCATGCCGAGCACCTTGGCATCCTTGCGGGCGAGATGCTTGATGGAAACGGCGGAAGCCGCAGCCGTTCTGAGCGCCGTCAGAAGATTGCCGCCGACGACGGCCCGGGCCCTGCCGGTATCCGCATCGAACAGGAAGACCGTCGACTGGTGGTTGGTAAGGCCCTTTTCGGCATTGCCGGGCCAGTAGCCGCCGGATTTCAGCCCCAGCGCGAGCGAAGAGCGGTCGAAGCCGGACTTGAAGCCGTAAAGCGCGTCGGCATGGCCGATGGCTTCGCGAATGACCGGAAAGTTGTAGGCCTGCCCGCTCGCCATGGCGGCAAAGACGTTCTCGACGGCCTCGAATGCCTCGGCCCTGCCGAGCAGCCCGGCGATTTCCTTTTCAGGAACGATGATCATTTGGTTCTCCAGTGGGAGCGGTCTCAAAACAAGCTCCGCCTCATCTTGAGGTGCGGAGCGCAGTGGAGCCTCGAAAGATGGGCCGCGAACTCGGAGCGTACCGCCCATCCTTCGAGACGGGCCGGTGGCCCTCCTCACGATGAGGCTGTGCTTCTTTCCTTCTGTCGTCATCCCGGCCGAGCGGAGCGCGCGCCGGGAACGGAGAGCCACAGAGTTTCTTTTGGGGCTCAACCGGATAGCCCCGGGTTCCCCGATCCCTGATCTCCGCTTCGCTGCGTCCGGGATGACGGATTGAGAGGTTGTATGCTTCGGCTCAATACGCCTTGCCGCGCGCGGAGACCGGCCAGACGGTTTCGACCTTGCCGTTGCGCACGCCGACATACCAGTCGTGAACATTGGCGGTCGGGTCGCAATGGCCCGGGACCAGCTTCAGCTTTTCGCCGACTTTCAGGACGCCCTTCGGATCGGCGATGACGCCGTGCTCGTCCGAGCACTTGACGTATTCCACGTCGTCGCGGCCATAGATGAAAGGCAGGCCGCTGTCGACGGACTGGGCCTTCAGCCCGGCGTCGCAGATCGCCTTGTCCGGCTTGGCATGGCTCATCACCTGGGTGAGAATGAAGAAGGCGTTTTCCCATTCCCCCTGGTCGATGCGATTGCCGTCCTTGTCCAGTATGCGGCCGTAGTCGGCATCCATGAAGGCATAGGACCCGCATTGCAGTTCGTTATAGACGCCGGAATTGGACTCGAAATAGTAGGACCCGGTGCCGCCGCCGGAAACGAGTTCCGGCTCGAGCCCGGCCGCTTTCAACGCCTCGACCGCATCCTTGACCATGGCAATGGCGATATCCAGCTTTTCCTTGCGGGCCTCATAGGTGTCCAGGTGCTGCATGGCGCCCTGGTAGGCTTGGATGCCGGTAAACTTCAGGTTGGCGGCCGCGTCGACGGCCTTGGCGATCGCGACAACGTCTTCGCTCGTCGTGACACCGCAGCGCCCGGCGCCGCAGTCGATCTCGATGAAGACCTCCAGCGTGGTGCCGTGCTTTTGCGCCGCCGCCGAAAGATCGGCGACATTGGCAATGTCATCAACACAGACGATGGTGCGGGCGCCGAGTTTCGGCAGCCGCGCCAACCGGTCGATCTTGGCCGGGTCGCGCACCTGGTTGGACACCAGAATGTCCTTGATGCCGCCGCGGGCAAAGACCTCCGCCTCGCTCACCTTCTGGCAGCAGACGCCGACGGCGCCGCCAAGACGCTCCTGCAATTTGGCGACGTCGACGGACTTGTGCATCTTGCCATGCACCCGGTGACGCATGCCGTGGTCCCGGGCATAGTCGCCCATCTTCTTGATGTTGCGTTCCAGCGCATCGAGATCGAGCACCAGGCACGGGGTCTGGATATCGGCTTCGTCCATGCCCGGCACGGCCGGAATGTCGTAGCCGACTTCGAGTTTTTCAAAACCGGTTTGTGCGTTCATGGGTCAGTCTCCCGGGTTAGCTTAGGGTCCAGGGCAGCTTGTCGAGGTCGACATTGCCGCCGGTAATGATCACGCCGACGCGTTTTCCCGCGAAGACGTCCCTGTTCTTGAGAATAGTGGCGAGCGGTACGGCGGAAGACGGTTCCATCACGATCTTCATCCGGGCCCAGATCAGACGCATGGCGTCGACGATCTCCTGTTCGGACGCTGTCAGGATGTCGGTGACGTGATTGGAGACAAAGTGCCAGGTCAGCTCCTTCAGCGGCACTTTCAGTCCGTCGGCAACCGTATTGGGTGCGTCGTCGGCAATGATGTGACCGGCCCGGAAGCTGCGCGCGGCATCGTCCGCCTGTTCCGGTTCTGCGGCGTAGATCTTCACCTCCGGCGCAAGGTTGGAAAGGGTCAGGCACGTGCCGGACACCATGCCGCCGCCGCCGATCGGCGCGATCACCGCGTCGAGGCCGTCGGTCTGGTCCAGAAGTTCCCTGGAGCAGGTGCCCTGGCCGGCAATCACGCGGTGGTCGTTATAGGGGTGAACGAATTCGGCCCCCGTCTTTGCCTGCACTTCGGCAAAGACCGCCTCGCGGCTGGAGGTCGACGGCTCGCACTCGGTGATGATGCCGCCATAGCCGCGCACCGCATCCTTCTTGGCCTGTGGCGCCGTTTTCGGCATCACCACATGACAGGGAATGCCCCGCCGTCCGGCCGCATAGGAAAGGCTCAGCGCATGGTTGCCGGAACTGTGCGTGGCAACACCCGCTTTGGCCGTTTCCGCGTCGAGGCCGAAGACCGCGTTGGAGGCGCCGCGCACCTTGAAGGCGCCCGCCTTCTGGAAGTTCTCGCATTTGAAGAACAGCTCGGCGCCGGTCAACTCGTTCAGAAAGGACGAGGTCAGGACCGGGGTGCGGTGGATGTGCGGCTTGATGCGCTCATGGGCCACCAGCATGTCCTCAAGCGTCGGAATATAGGTGTTCAAGGCGTCGGTTTTCATGCTGCTTTCCTGGACGAAAGGACTTCCTCGTTACGGTAATATTCCTGGGCGGCGGCAACGCCGGAGCCAAGGCGGATGTCAAGGCCGAGATCGGCCATGACCATTTCCGCGGTCCCGATACCGGAGAGCGTCATGACGTCGGTCAGGCTGCCCAGATGGCCGATGCGGAAGACCTTGCCGGCGACTTCCCCGAGACCGACGCCGAAGGCGACGCCGTATTTCCGGGCCGCATGCGTGACGATGTCGGTGGCGTTGAAACCGTCCGGCGTGCGGATCGCGCTGACCGTGTCGGAATAAACGTCCGGCGTTTGCGCGCACAGCTCCAGACCCCAGGCGCTGACGGCGGCGCGCACGCCTTCGGCAATGCGGTGGTGCCGGGCAAAGACGGCGTCGAGCCCTTCGCCGAGCAGCATGTCGCAGCTCTGCTTCAGGCCGTTCAGAAGTCCGACGGCCGGCGTGTAGGGATAGGCGTTCGAGGCATAGGCCTTGGTCATGTCGCGAATGTCGAAGAAGGTGCGCGGCAGCCTGGCGGCTTCCACCGCGGCCAGTGCCCTGGGCGACAGCGCGACGATTGCAAGGCCCGCCGGAAGCATGAAGCCTTTCTGCGATCCGGTGACGGCGGCATCGACGCCCCATTCGTCCATGCGGAAATCCATCGAGGCGATGGAACTGACGCCGTCGACCAGCAGCAGCGCCGGATGCCGTGCGGCGTTGAGGGCACGGCGAACGGCCGCGATATCCGATTTGACGCCGGTTGCCGTCTCGTTGTGGGTGGCCAGAACCGCCTTGATCTCGTGGTTGGTATCGGCCGTCAGGATCTCCTCGTAGCGGTCCGCCGGAAGACCCGTTCCCCAGGGCGTCTCGACGATCTCGACCTTCAGGCCGTGGCGCTGGCACATGTCGATCCAACGATGAGAGAACATGCCGTTGCGTGCCGCCAGGATCTTGTCGCCCGGGCTCAAGGTATTGGTGATGACGGTCTCCCAGCCGCCCGTCCCGGTGGACGGAAAGATGAAGACTTCGGCGCGGTCCGTTTTCAGGACCTTTTTGACGCCCGCCAGGGCCGGACGGAGGATCTCTCCGAACAGCGGCGAGCGGTGATCCAGGGTCGGCATGTCGCAGGCCTTGCGGAGGGCCTCTGGCATGTTTGTCGGGCCTGGAATGAAGACCGGGTTTTGAAAGCTCATGGCCGTTTCCTCTCACAGTTTCCAGAAGCGTACCGGAGGAGGCCACGAGAGCGCAATTTTTTTAAAAAGTTTTTCATAAACGCGAAAAACGGAAAAGGGCCGTATTGTCAGCGGCTTGCATTTTTCATATGGTGAAGTGATTTTTCATCAATGAAAGAATGTGTCTGATGACGGAGATGAAAACCGACTCTTCCGCCACCCGCCGCGCCCGCGGGCGTCCCCGTGCGTGGGACGACAAGAGCGGGCAGAACACCATCAAGTCGCTCGACCGGGCGATGGCGGTGTTCGAGCATCTGAGTACCCAGTCGGGTGTCTCGCTCTCCGCGCTGTCGGACCAGATGGGCGAGTCCACCGCGACCCTCTACAGGATCCTCTTCACGCTCGAGGTGCGCGGCCTCGTCGAGTTCGACCAGGGTCAGCAGCTGTGGCACATCGGACCGGGCGCCTTCATCATCGGCGCCCGGTTTTTGAGGCGGACGAGCCTGGTCGAAAGGGCGCGGCCCATCCTGCGCGAGTTGATGGAAGCAACCGGCGAGACCGCCAATCTGGGCGTTGCGCAAGGCGATCAGGTGCTGTTCGTTAGCCAGGTCGAGACCCATGCGAATATCCGTGCCTTCTTCCCGCCCGGAACCCTCTCGCCGCTGCACGCCTCCGGCATCGGCAAGGCGCTGCTCGCCTCCATGGACCCGGCCCAGTGCGAGCGTATCCTGAAACAGGGCCCGCGTGAGAGATTTACCGAATACACCTTGTGCGACCCGGATCTCCTGAAAGCGGATCTGGAACGGACGCGCGGGCGCGGATATTCGATCGACGGGGAGGAAAAGAACCTCGGCATGCGCTGCATCGCCGCCCCGGTCTTCAATCATTTCGGCGAGGCGATTGCCGGGCTCTCGGTATCCGGGCCGACAAGCCGTGTCTCTGAGGAAATGACCGACGATCTGGCGGCAGCGGTGAAGGCGTCCGCCGCCGCACTCACCGCCGCACTCGGCGGGGACGTTACTCCGCCGCGTTCCTGAACGCCTGCTGCCGGGTGCCGGCCTCGAAACCGGCGGCGGGCCGCAGCTTCGCGTGCCGGTTGACGTCCTTGTAGAGAAGGTAGCGGAAAGGGCCCGGCCCGCCCGCGTAGCAGGCTTGCGGACAGAAGGCGCGCAGCCACATGTAGTCGCCGGCCTCCACTTCCACCCAGTCCTGGTTCAACCGGTAGACCGCCTTGCCCTGCAGCACGTAGAGCCCGTGCTCCATCACGTGGGTCTCGGCAAAGGGAATGACCGCGCCCGGCTGGAACGTGACCACGTTGACATGCATGTCGTGGCGCAGGTCTTCCGGGTCGACAAACCGCGTCGTCGCCCATTTGCCCTCGGTTCCTGGCATCGCATTCGGGGTGATTTCGCTTTCGTGGGTCACGAACAGCTCCGGCAGGTCCAGCCCGTCGACGGGCTCGTAGGCCTTGCGGATCCAGTGGAAACGCACCGCCTCGGCGGATTTGTTGCGGATGGTCCAGCCGGTCTGCGGCGGCAGATAGGCGTAACTTCCCGCCCGCAGCGGATAGGACTGTCCTTCAGCTGTCAGAACCGCCTCGCCTTCGACCACGAAGATGACGCCCTCGGCCATGGGATCGGTCTCCGGCCGGTCGGAGCCTCCTTCAGGCGATACCTCGACGATATACTGCGAAAAGGTCTCGGCAAATCCCGACAGCGGCCGGGACAGGATCCACACGCGCGTGCCTTCCCAGAAGGGCAGGGCGCTGGTGACAATGTCGCGCATCGTTCCGCGCGGTATGACCGCATAGGCCTGGGTGAAAACGGCCCGGTCGGTCAGAAGCGTTTCCTGCCCGGGATGCCCCCCTTTTGGCGCGTAATAGCTGTAAGGTCCGTTTGACTGCGGCATTTCCAACCCTTTTTCTTGTCAGATCCATTGCCGACTATGGCGCTCATGGCCACCGGGCACCATGGGGGAAGTTGAAAGAGAACCTTTCGGAAATTCAAGATAATGGCTATGGCGTGACAGTGCGGTAGCCTCTCACGAGAGCGGCGGCGGCGTGGTAACACTGATGCGCTTGTCCTGCGAAGCGTAAGAGTGAACGACGAGAATGAAGGCGTTTGGATGACCTTGAGTGACAACCCGGCTGGTTTCCTGTCGCTTGGCCCGGCGGCGAACGGAAGGGCGATCATGACGCCGGACCGCGCGGCACTGTGGTGGCTTTCCCTCGACAGGATCGGGGACCGGGACTGGCAGGACCTGAAAGGTCTGCTCACGGAGGCGGAACGCGCGCGCTCCGAGAGGTTTCATTTCGAAGGCGACAGGCAGGTCTATATTGCCGCCCATGCCACCTGCCGGGGACTGCTCAGCTATTGCACGGGCCATGCACCGCTCAGCTGGGATTTTTCGGTCGAGGACCACGGCAAGCCGGAGCTGGTCTGCCCGCCGGGCGGCCCGCGCCTGCGGGTGAACATCTCGCATACCAGGGGACTGGCCGCCGCCGCCCTGACGGTGGAGCACGATATCGGTGTCGATGTGGAATGGCTGCAGCGGACCACTCCGGCGGAAAAACTCGCCGAACGGGTGTTTGCCGAACCCGAACGCAAGGTTCTCGCCGCCGCGCCGGAACAGCGGAAACTCGACACGTTCCTTACCTTCTGGACCCTGAAGGAGGCTTATGTGAAGGCCATCGGCAAGGGCCTGTCACAACCGCTCGACGCCTTCTCCTTCGACCTTGAAACCTTGCGGATCCGCTTCGACGACCGGCTGGCGGACGATCCGGAACACTGGCATTTCGAACGCTATTCCCCCGGTCCGGACCACCTCATGGCCCTCGCCATCCGCCACCCCGACCCGGCGCGCCTTGCGGTCGACGCCATGCCGGCCCCACTCGACTGGCTGCGGGATCTGGCGGGGAAGTAGGGTGCGGACACGGATTGCACCGGTTGCCTGGAAGCGTCGCCGCCCTTCAGTCGCTTGACTTTTCCTGATCCGGGTCTATTATTTCTGTCATGACAGAAATTACTGACATGTCCGACGCATCGGCAAAGGCAAAGTTCATCCTCTACTGGGGCGACATGGGCAGCCAGTGGGGCGTCAACCGGTCCGTGGCG
Organism: Roseibium salinum; assembly: GCF_026240905.1. Classification (NCBI taxonomy): domain Bacteria; kingdom Pseudomonadati; phylum Pseudomonadota; class Alphaproteobacteria; order Hyphomicrobiales; family Stappiaceae; genus Roseibium; species Roseibium salinum. The sequence continues at coordinate 3,341,661 of NZ_JAPEVI010000003.1, read as the reverse complement.
CAGATCCATGCACTGCTGTTCCTCAGTACCGAGCCGCTCAACGCCGAACAGATCTCTTCCGAACTGGGGATCGCGCGCTCCAACGTCTCCAATTCGCTGAAGGAACTTGTCGGCTGGCGTCTCATTCAACGCGTCCCGGTCGCGGGCGATCGCCGGGAGCATTTCGTTGCCGAGACGGATGTCTGGGAAATGGCCTTGCTGATCACCAAGGGCCGCAAGGAACGCGAGATCGACCCCGCCATCCGGGCGATCGATATCTGCGTGAGCCAGGCGGAAAACGAGCCCGGTCTTCACCCCGTCGTGCTCGGTCGGATGCACGATATGCAGGAATTCCTGCAAACCGCGGACCGCTGGTCAGAACAGATGCTGAGCGTACCGAAGGCGAAGCTCGCCATGTTGATGAAGATGGGGGACAAGGTTCTGTCGCTCCTCAAGATCGGCGGCAAAAAGACGGAATAGGCGGCACCCTTTTTTGCTTAACTATTTCTCTTTCTGCAGAAATAACGGATAGTACAGTATCAGGTGCAAAATGCGACACGAACGCCCAATCCCGACCGCCCCAATTCTTCGCGATGGCCGTTTTCGTGACTTGGTCGGAGAGGCGGCATGGAACAGCCTTCCGGCGGCCGTTCAACGGCGCTTCGGCAAACGCCTGACAGGCGGAGCGAGCGTCGTCTATCAGGGCACAGTCGTCACGATGCGCATGAACCCGGCTGGATGGCTCCTTGCACAGCTTGCCCGCCTTCTGGGCGGGCCGCTGCCTTACGACATGTCCTCGGTGAACCAGCCCGCCGTCGTCTCGGTCACGGAAGATTGCGCCGGAGAAGGCCAGTTCTGGATCCGCCAGTATGGACGCGCCGCCGGATTTCCGCAGGTCATCCACAGCTCCAAGCGCTTCGCCGGCCCAACCGGCATCGAGGAGTATATCGGAGCGGGGATCGGCATGGCGCTGCGTGTCACGGCCGATCCCGACGGCCTGCTCTTTGAGAGCGATCACTACTTTATCCAACTCGGTTACCGGAAGCTGCGGTTGCCGGCCTGGTTACGGCCCGGCGCCCTGACCATTGCCCACAAGGAGCGCGGCAACGGGCGGTTTCTCTTTTCACTCACCCTCAAGAGCCGCCTGTTCGGCGAACTGGTCCACCAGGACGCGCTCTTTCACGATGTGGAGGCCTAGTCATGGATAGTTCCACGCTTTGGACCCTGGACGAAGCGAGCGCTGCCCGCAATCACCGAACATGCAATCAGATCAACTGCCTGACTGCGACGAGACCGGAAACGAACTGTGTTGCCCGGCCTGAGCTCGCCGCCGCTGTGGCTGCGGATTTCCGGCTCTCCGGCAGGGCGAACGGATGGTTTGGAACAATGCGCTTGGTCAGTCCGTTGGGAGTCCGGTTGCAGGCTGCGGAGCTTGCACTGCGCCGGAAAGCCGGCATGCGCATGCAGGCTTACTCCGTTGCGTACGGTCAGAAGGCCGTCTTCCAGCCGTATTGGCGGCGGGCCTTGGCCGCGCCGAGTTCGTCGAGGTCAAAGAAGACTTTGGCACGAACGGCCAGTGAACAAGCTTCGGCACTGCAAAAGGTGCGGCGCGTCAAATTGCCGTGCTGCAGGCAACCACAGAGACAGAAGGAGAAAGATCATGTTCAAGACTGATATCACCGCCCTTCTTGCCGGTTCGGCACTTGCGCTGTCGGTGGCGGCATCGCCTGCCGTGGCTGCCATTGATTTCAGCAACTGGGATTCCGACAGCAACGGTTCGTTGAGCAAGCAGGAATTCAACAGCGGGTTCGATAACGCCCAGGTCTTCAGCGCTTGGGACGACGATGGCGACGGCAAGCTGTCGCGCGAGGAATTCGAAGCGGCTGCCGCTGACAACCAGGATAAGATGCAGGAGCGCTTCGGAGATACCGACGTTTACGCGATCTGGGATACAGACGCTGATGGTGAAGTCTCCGAACGGGAGTTCAAAGAGAGCGCCTGGGGGGTCTACGATCCCGACGCCGACAACATCATCGAGGAGCCGGAACTCGGCGATCTTGGTGACGATATGGGCGACGAAGGCTTCTGGGACGTCTGATTCCCGAGATCTGCCAACCCGGAACGGGGCCGCGCTGCGGCCCCGTTTTTTGCGTGGCTCTGCAAGCCGGTCTTGTGCGGAGCCAGGGACTGTACCCTAGAATCGGGAAGCGATGGTGTCCGCGATGGCGATATGGGCCTCCGCGGTGAGGTGAACACCGTCCTCCGCTGAAACCGTTGCCACCGAGCCCGCGTCGAAAAAGCGCGCGCCGAATTCCTCCGCCAGGCTGGCAAAGAGAGAGGCCAGTGCCCGTGATTTCGCCGCGCCGCCTGCAAGGCTTTCGGCGGTCGGGCCGCATTCCTCGATCGGCACCGGCGCGACCACGAGCACGTCCGGGGCCCCCTTGTCCGGGCTCGCCTCGCTGCGGCGGATCTGCAGAAGCAGGCTGCGCAGCCCCTTGGCGATGTCCGGCGGGGTGAGGCCGAGAAAGGCCTTGAGGTCGTTGGTGCCGAGCATGACGATGATCAGGTCGATCGGCGCATGACTTTCGAGCGCGACCGGCAGGTGGCGCAGGCCGTTCTTGTGCGGGCCGTCGAACGGGTTGTCGTGGCAGGTCGTGCGGCCCGGCAATCCCTCTTCGATCACGTGCCAGTCCGGTCCGAGCAGCGATGCGAGCCGGCGCGGCCACCGGATATCGGGTCCGTAGCGGAACCAGCTTCCATCCGGTTTCATCGGTGACGAGCCGTAGGTGTTGGAGTCGCCGTAGCAAAGCACGGTTTTCATGGAACGCGCCTCAGGACGGTTGGCCGGGCGTGGCGCCGGCGATGCCGCCTTCATGGCCGAGCGCGGCCGAGGCTTCCTCGCCGGCCGCCTTGAGCAGGGCAATGTACTCCGCCTTCTTCGCCTCGTCGAAGCGGAAGAGCGGAAAGCCGATGGAGATCGCCGCGACGGATTTCCCCATGTGGTCGAGGATGGGTGTCGCCATGCAGCGCACCCCTGCCTCGCTCTCCTCGATCTCTTCGGAATAGCCGCGCAGACGCGTGGCCTTGAGCTGTTCGCGCAGCACATCCGGGTCGGTGATCGTGCGCGGCGCGACCTGGATGAGGTCCATCGAGGCAAGCCGTTCGCTGACCTCCGCATCGTCCCGCCACGCCAGCAGCGCCTTGCCGAGCGAGGTCGAGTGCAGCGGATTGCGCAGGCCGAGGGTCGACTGCATCGACAGGCTGTAGAAGGAATCGTACTTGTGGATATAGGTGACCTTCTGCTCGCGGTCGTCGAAGACCCCGAGATTGATCGACTCGCCCGTGGCCCGCGAGAGCTTGCCCATAACGCGGTCCGCCACCTTCAGGAGGTCGGAGCGGCCGGAGAGTGAGCGGGCGGCAAGGCTGAAGAGCTTGAGCGTCAGAGAATATTTCTCGGTCTCGGGATCCTGCACCGCGTAGCCGAGATCGATGAGCGTGTTGAGCAGCCGGTGCGCGGTGGTCTTCGACGTCATGGCCGTTTGTGCGATTTCGCCGAGGCTGGCGCTCTTTTCTTCCGCGAGGCTCTCGAAGACGGCGAACACCTTCAGAACCGCAGCCGCGTTTTCAGTTTTCGTGGTGGTATCGGACATCTTCATTGCTCTTCTTTTTCGGAACCGCATTCCGCTTTTTTTGAACGGATTTGTCAACGGTTTGATGAAAAACCCCGTAAGTCATTGCAACTGTGTGATCTTTAAAATCAGCTCGGGTCCGCAAAACGCTGTTGTCAGATGGACTGGATTGTGGTTTCATTAAAAATGGAATTTCGTTCCAAAAAAGTCAACACGGCATTTAAGGTCCGCGATGCATCCCCTGCTTCAACAAAAACAGCATCTCCTGCCGAAAGAAGGCGTTTGCGAGCTGATAGATCGGCTCACGGACAATCTCGTCAGCATTGAGGACGAGACCGGCGAGTTCCTGTTGCGGCTTGAAGACGGGCGGGTAATCGACACCAAGGGTTGGGCCGGTTGGGAATGGACCCACGGGATCGGCCTCTACGGGCTGTTCAAATACTGGCAGACAACCGGCAACGCACGGGCGAAGCAGATCGTCACCGACTGGTTCGAGGCGCGTCTCGCCGAGGGCACGCCCACCAAGAACATCAACACGGTTGCCCCCTTCCTCACTCTCGCATGCCTCTACGAGTGCGACCCGGACCCGGTCTGGCGCACCTGTCTGGAACGGTGGGCGGAATGGGTGATGTACGAAATGCCGCGCACCGCCGAGGGCGGGCTGCAGCACATCGTCTACAACAACGTCAACGACCAGCAGATGTGGGACGACACGCTCATGATGAGCGTCATGCCGCTGGCAAAGATCGGGCTGGTTCTCGACCGCCCCGAGTTCGTCGAGGAAGCCAAATACCAGTTCCTTATCCACGCGCAGTATCTCGCCGATACACGGACGGGCCTGTGGTTCCACGGCTGGACCTTCGACGGCAATCACAATTTCGCCCGGGCGCTGTGGGCGCGCGGCAACAGTTGGATCACCATTGCGATCCCCGAGTTTGTCGACCTGCTCGATCTCAAGGAGGGCGATCCGCTGCGCCGTCACCTTCTGTCGTTGTTGTCGCGGCAGGCGGCGGCGCTCAAGGAGATGCAGGATCCGTCCGGGCTGTGGCACACGCTGGTCGACGATCCGGACAGCTATCTGGAAGCCTCGGCAACGGCGGGCTTTGCCTATGGTCTGCTCAAGGCCGTGCGTAAACGCTATCTGCCGCCGGACTACCTGCCCGTGGCCGAGCGCGGGGTCAAAGGCGTGATCGACAACATCAACGAGGACGGTGAACTGCTGCAGGTCTCCTTCGGCACCGCCATGGGCCACGACCTCGATTTCTACCGCAATATCGCTCTCACCTCGATGCCCTACGGACAGGCGATGGCGATGCTGTGCCTGAGCGAATTTCTGTTGACCTACATCTGAGCGCGCTTGCTCGGGTGAACCCGCTATCGGGACGCACCAGGCCATGGAGGATGGCGACGGCGGTCCGACTGAATAAAGAGGAGGAAATCACATGAGAATCACACGTCGGCATCTGCTCGCATCGATCGGGGGCGCGAGCGCATTGGCAGCGCTTCCCGGCCTCCCGGCCTTCGCGCAGGAGCGCACGATTCGGCACTTCTGGTGGGGCAATCCCACGCGCGACAAGAACACGTTCGCCGTGATCGACCTGTTCCAGAAAGCCCATCCGGACATCAAGGTGTCCGGCGAGACCATCGGCTGGGGCGACTATTGGACCAAGATGGCTACGCAGACGGCGGGCGGCAACATGGCCGACGTGATCCAGATGGCGCATACCTTCATCCATGAATATGTCGGCCGCGGCGCGATCAAGCCGCTGGACGAATATGTCGGCAACGGGATCAGCCTCGATCACTACGACGACGGCGCCAATGAGGTCGGCACGATCGACGGCCAGCTCTACGGCATCAATATCGGCTCCACGACGCAGGCCATCCCCTACAACATCAAGGCCTTCGAGGACGCCGGCGTCACGGCGGACCTGCTCGGCTGGACAACCGAGGATTTTGCCGACGCCTGCGCGAAGATCACCGAAGCCTCGGGCGGCGCGATGCGCGGTTCCGAAGACCTCTCGCTCTATATCGAGAATCTCGAGGTCTGGGTGCGCTCGACCGGGCGCGATCTGTACGCGCCGGACGGCGGCCTGGAAATGACCGAGGAGGACGTGCGGTCCTATTGGGAATTCTGGGGCGGGCTGCGTGACGACGGAATTGTCGAAGGCAAGGACGCCACGGTGATCCTGGACAAGGGCATGGCGGAACTCGGCATCACCAGGGGCACCACGGCAATGACCTTCCGCTACGCCAACCAGGTCGGCGCGGTGCAGAGCCTGATGACCGATCCCGTGGGCGCGGCAATGGTTCCGCAGCGCCCGGGCACGAGCAACGGCCACTACGTGCTGCCATCGATGTTCCTGTGCCTCACCCGTGATGCCAAGGACATCGACGCGGCTGCGGCTTACATCGACTACTGGATCTCCAACCCGGATGCGCTCAAGGCGCTGGGCATAGACCGCGGCATCCCGCCGAGCCAGCTCGGCCGTGATGCCATCGCGCCGACCCTGTCGGAAGTGGACCAGAACGTCGTCGCGTTCTTCGGCGGCATCCAGGACAAGGTCGGACCCGTGCCGAATGCCACCCCGAAGGGAGCGGGTGAGGTGCGCGACGCCTTCATGCGCACCGGCACGGAAGTGGTTCTCGGCAACATGCCCGCAGACGAAGCCGCAGGCCGGTTCATCCAGGATGCAGAGGCTATCCTGATCCGCGCAAATCGCTAACTCCTCCCCCGGCTCTTGCGCAATTCGCGCAGGAGCCGGTTTTTTTACCTACAAGGCAGCGATCGCAATGCGCCGATTCATACGCAGAAACGCGGCGGGATATTTCTTCCTGTCGCCCTGGCTGCTCGGGTTCGGGCTCCTCGCCCTCGGGCCGATCCTCGCGTCGCTCTATCTGAGTTTTACCCGCTACGACATGGTCTCCGCGCCAGTCTGGGACGGGCTCGGCAACTATCACTATATGCTGGAGTACGACCGCCGCTTCTGGAAGGCGCTGGAGGTCACGTTCACCTTCGTCGCCCTGTCGGTGCCGCTGCGGCTCGCCATGGCGCTCGGGGTGGCGATGCTGCTTGACAAGGGCCTGCGCACGATCGGGCTTTACCGGGCCATTTTCTACCTGCCGTCGCTGTTGGGCGCATCCATCGCCATCGCGCTCCTGTGGCGCGAGATGTTCGGCATCGATGGCGTGGTCAATCAGGTGCTTGCCGTCTTCGGGATTGAGGGCAAGGGCTGGATCACCGATCCCGACACGTCGCTCTACACCATCGTCGTTCTGGCCATGTGGCAGTTCGGTTCACCGATGCTGATCTTTCTCGCAGGCCTGCGCGGCATCCCGCGCGATCTGTATGAGGCGGCGGAAATCGACGGCACGTCAAAGTGGCGGCAGTTCTGGCGCATCACGCTGCCGATGCTGGCGCCGGTGGTTTTCTTCAATCTCGTGCTTCAGACCATCGAGGCGTTCAAGACCTTCACGTCAGCCTTCATCATTTCCAACGGAACCGGCGCGCCGGCCGACAGCCTGCTGTTCTACACCGTCTATCTGTTCAACGAGGCCTTCAAGTTCTTCCGGATGGGCTACGCCTCGGCACTCGCCTGGGTGCTGCTGATCATCATTGCGGCCTTCACCGCGCTGGCCTTCGCGACCTCGAAATACTGGGTGCACTATGAAAATGAACGCGATTGACCAGGCGGCGGTCCTGGTGGACCCGGACGCCCGCCTCGCGCATGAAATCAAGCAGCGTCAGATCAGCCGGGACAAGCGCGCGCGCCTGTTCAAGCACGCCTTCCTGATCGTGCTGTCCTTCGTGATGCTCTATCCGCTGATCTGGCTCTTTGCGTCGTCGCTGAAGCCGGAGAATGAAATCTTCGGCAGCCTCGATCTCTGGCCCTCGAAGGTCGACTGGTCGAACTACACGGAGGGCTGGAACGCGCTGCCGGTCTCCTTCACGGTTTTCTACAAGAACTCCGCCATCGTGACGGTCCTGTCGGTGATCGGAAACCTGCTGTCCTGCTCCTTTGCCGCCTATGCCTTCGCGCGGCTCAAGTTCAACGGGCGGACCTTCCTGTTCGCCCTGATGATGATGACGATGATGCTGCCCTACCACGTCGTGCTCATCCCCCAGTATGTGCTCTTCCTGAACCTTGGCTGGGTGGACACCTACCTGCCACTCATCGTGCCGCGCTTCCTGGCCGCGGACGGGTTCTTCATCTTCCTGATGGTGCAGTTTTTCCGCCAGATCCCGCGCGAACTCGACGAGGCGGCGATGATCGACGGCTGCTCGCCGTTCAAGATCTACTGGGCGATCATCCTGCCGCTGTCGCTTCCGGCCATGGGCACGGCCGCCATCTTTTCGCTGATCTGGGTGTGGGAGGACTTCCTTGCCCCGCTCATCTACCTCAACGACATCAACAGCTACACCGTGCCGCTCGCCCTGCGTCTCTTCGTCGATCAGGAGGGTCAATCGGCCTTCGGTCAGATGTTCGCGATGTCCGTGCTTTCCCTCGTGCCGGTGTTGATTTTCTTCGTCGCCTTCCAGAAGCTGATCATTCGCGGCATCGCCACTTCGGGTATGAAATAAGGAGTTGAAGCATGGCTGGTCTGTCGCTTCGCAATGTCGGAAAGTCCTACGGGGCCGTGGAAATCATCAAGAGGCTGAACCTCGAAATCCGCGACGGCGAGTTTCTCGTGCTCGTCGGGCCTTCGGGCTGCGGCAAGTCCACGCTCCTGCGCATGATCGCGGGGCTCGAGGAGATTACCGACGGAACGATTTCGATCGACGGCAAGGTGGTGAACGACCTGCCCGCCTCCAAGCGGAACCTGTCGATGGTCTTCCAGTCCTACGCGCTCTATCCGCATATGTCGGTGCGCAAGAATCTCGCATTCGGGCTGCAGAACCTGTCGATGCCGAAAGCCGAGATCCTGAGGCGAGTCGACGAGGTCGCGCGTATCCTCCAGATCGAGCCGCTGCTCGACCGCAAGCCGCGCCAGCTTTCCGGCGGTCAGAAGCAGCGGGTGGCGATCGGCCGGTCCATCGTGCGCGAGCCGGGCTTGTTTCTCTTTGACGAGCCACTGTCGAATCTCGACGCGGAGTTGCGCGTGCAGATGCGCGTCGAACTCGCCGCTCTCTACGGCCGGCTCGAGACGACGATGATCTACGTCACCCATGACCAGATCGAGGCGATGACGCTCGCCAGCCGTATCGTCGTCCTGCGGGCCGGCAAGATCGAGCAGGTGGGCACGCCCGAGGAGCTCTACACGCGGCCCGCCAACCTGTTTGTCGCCGGTTTCATCGGCTCGCCCAAGATCAACATGCTCAAGGCAACCGTCGAGGACGCCGCCGGTGCCCGCACGGCAAAGCTGGCGGACTTCCCGGACTTTTCCCTGCCGGACATCGCTACCGCAGATGCGGACCTGACGCTCTGCGTCCGGCCGGAAGCCATCCATCTCGGGGGTGGGGATATCAAGACCGAAGGCACCATCCGCCTCGTCGAGTACCTCGGCGCGGAACGGCTCGTGCACATCGAACTGCCGTCGGGCCAGCGCCTGCTGTTCCACGCGACTGGCGCGCAGAACCATCGGGCCGGGGAAAAGGTGACGGTGGGGCTGAACCTCAAGGATATCCATTTCTTCGACGCGCTCGGCGAGCGGGTCGTACCGGCTTACCAGAAGGTGGCGTGAGATGCGGGTCGCCATCGTCGGCTGCGGCTCGCGCCACCAGATGTACCGCAATGCCCTGACCGGCCCCTATGCCCACCTGCATGATCTGGTGGCCCTTTGCGACACGAACGCCGTCCGTCTCGCGCTTTCCCTGGAGGCGGCCGGAGGAAAAGGGGTGAGGGGGTATGACGCGGCGGAGTACGGCCGCATGCTGGCCGAACGGGAACCGGACACCGTCATCGTCTGCACGCCGGATTTCACCCACGCCGACTACATCGTGACCGCCCTGGAGGCAGGCTGCAACGTGATCTGCGAAAAGCCCCTGGCAACGACCGCCGCGCAACTCCAACGTATTCTCGAGGCGCAGGTAAGGACGCAAAAGAAGGTCACCGTAACCTTCAATTACCGCTACACGCCCGCCCGCACCCAGATCAAGGAGATGCTTTCCTTGGGGGCGATCGGCGAGGTAACGGCGGTCATGTTCCGCTGGTCGCTCGACCGCGTGCACGGCGGCGACTATTTCCGGCGTTGGCATCGGCAAAAGGACAATTCCGGCGGGCTGCTGGTCCATAAGTCGAGCCATCATTTCGACCTTCTCAACTGGTGGCTCGACAGCCACGCGGTCGACGTCACGGCCACCACGCGCCGGGTCTTCTACACACCCGAAGCTGCCAGGTCACTTGGGCTTGAGGGGCACGGCGACCGCTGCGCCGCGTGTCCGGTTATCGATCGGTGCGACTTTGCCCTGCGCCTGGACGAGGACGAGAACCTGCGCCGCCTCTACAAGGACGCCGAAGACGCGGACGGCTATTTCCGCGACCGTTGCGTCTTTGACCCCGAAATCGGCATCGAGGACACCTACCTTGCCCATATCCGCTACGCGTCCGGAGCCGTCTGCAACTATTCACTGGTGGCCTACGCTCCCTGGGAAGGATTTGAAGTCACGTTCGTGGGCACCGAGGGCGAACTGACGCACCGCCATGTCGAAGTGCACGGTATCTTCGGCGGTACACGCCCGGCTGGCGAGCGCGAGTCGATGACTACCACCCTGCACCGGGCGGGCTACCCCGCCGAGGTGGTCGAGGTCGCCAGCGGCGACGGCGATCACGGCGGCGGCGACCCGCTGATTCTCGCCGACCTCTTCGCACGCGAAAAGGCGCCGGATCCCCTGGGCCGGAGCGCCGATCACAGGGCGGGCATGTTTTCGATCCTGACCGGGCTCGCGGCCGAAAGATCCGCAGCCTCGGGAAAGACGACACGTGTGACCTTTGACGGACTTTCCGAGTAACGGCCGGGACTGGTCAAGATTCACTCCGGCAGAACATCCCGCAGGTAGTGGGCCATCCCCTTGTTCTGGTCCCACTGGCGCGGGTAGCCGAGCGAGACTTCTTCGAAGCGCGAGCCGTCGCGCCAGTCGGTCCGGCGCGTATGGAGATGGCCGGAGATGACCACTCTGGCGTTGAAGCGCCGGTGCCAGTCTTCCGTTCGCCTGGTTCCGCACCAGGGCGTGAACCGCGGCGCTCTTGGAATATGGATGAGGTCGCGGCGCAAGGGATAGTGATTGACGAGAATGGTCGGCAGGCCGTCGGGGATTTCCTCCAGCCTGCGTTCGGTTTCCTCGCAGCGGCGCGCGCACCAGTCCTCGCGGCTTTCAAAGGGCGCGTGGTTCAGGAACAGTTCGTCCGCGCAGACGGCGCCTTCCTCCCGCGCCCAGTCGACCACCTCGTCCCGCCCGATATGGTCCGGCCGGAAACTGTAGTCGTAGAGCAGGAAGAGCGGCGCGATCACAAGCGGCCCGCCGGACCCTTCCCACGTCTCGAAAGGGTCTTCCGGCGTAAGGACACCGTAGTCGCGCGCGCAGTCGACCAGCGCGCGGTAGCGGGCCTCCCCGGCCAGTGCGGGTCCGTCGTTCCTGTCCGGAATCGCCCAAAGGTCATGATTGCCGGGAACCCAGAACACCTTCGCGAATTTTCGCGTCAACGTTTCGAAGGCAAGGCGGACATGCTCGAACTTCTCGGCAATGTCGCCCGCAACGATCAGCCAGTCCTCATCATGGGACGGCAGGTCCTGGAGCGCTTCGCGGTTGGGTTCGCTGGCGAGGTGCAGGTCGCTGATGGCCTTTATGGTGTTGGCCTTTATGGTGCTGGATTGCGGGATCTGCGCCTCCTTCCATTAACGATGTGCCGGGAGCAAACACTTTCCGCATAGGCGGAGCATTGTCCACCCTGAACTGTTGCCTTCGCGGTCCTGTTCCGGCCTGACGCCCATAGCCGCCCTGTGAGGCCACGATGCAATGTAGAACTACGTAGGTCATCTGCGCCACATCCGTTTTTCGCCCGACGGCGCATCCGTCAGGGTTGCGCCCGTGACCGATTTCGCGTGACCGCGCCGAGATCTTTGTCGTGATTTTTGGCGGTTGATCAGAAAATGTCCGCTTCGCCGAGGTCAGTTAAACCTACATTTGTTACAGTGGGTGTAGGGATATACTGACGAATACAGAAGTATTTGGCCACCTGTCAATGAAGTGATTGTGGTTATACGTTGTTATGTTCCGGGGTCGGGTCGTCAGCAACGAACCGACATCGTTAAAGCGAAGAAATTACTCTCGGGTACATGATGAGAGTTCTTAAGTATTCGACCGGATTACAACTGAGGCGGGAAAATGTCATTTATCAAATCGCAAAACAATACAACTGTGCAGACAACCCCATCCCACTCAAAACCCGCCCGCATGAATTTCCGGGCGGGTTTATTTTTTGAGCGAAGGGCTTATCGGATCTCGCGGTCTTCACATGGAACGAGGTGTTCCATGAGGGACGTTTTTGCACCCAGGATATGGTCTCTGGTCAGTCTTGCCGCCAGGTCGGCATCGCCCTTTTCGCAGGCCTCCAGAATGGCAAAATGCTCCCGGCCCGCGCGTTCCATGCCGTTGCTCATCACAAGCTGCGCCCGGATCTGGCGCTCCACCCGGTCGATGGCATTGTCGGCGATTTCCATGAAGAATTTAAGCGTGCTGGAGCTGTAGAGCGTTTCGTGAAAATCACGGTTGAGATCGCCCCATGTCATCGGGTCGGGCGAGGCGGAAAAAGCCGCGCATTTCTCCCGTGCCTTCTCCAGTAGCTCCGCACTCATGTTGGGCACCGCATTGCGGATGATTTCCGGTTCGATCAGCGCGCGCAGATCGAAAATCTCCTGCGTTTGCTGCGGCGACAGTCCGGCGACCACCGCGCCCTTGTAGCGCTGCGTCCTGACGAGGCCCTGTTCTTCCAGACGGGAAATCGCTTCCCGGACGGGAATGCGGCTGGTGTTGAAAAGACGGGCGATCTCGTCCTGCCGAAGCGGTTCGCCTTCTTCTATCCGTCCTTCAATAATGGCCTTCCGCAAGGCATCGAACACGATCGACGAGGCTGACGCCGTCGCGGAAATGTCCATTGCTTGCAGTTTCATGGCACCGTCTCTCCTTGAGCCATCTTTTAAGGCAAGGTTTGCCGCGGGTGAAGGAAAATCTGATTTTCGAATATTCTATATTGAATATTGGATCCAAAATTGTTTATCTGTTTTCTGAATTCGTGTCGGCGATGCGTGTGAAGGAGAAGTGTGCAGGGTGGCAGCCGGGTCAGCAACGGCCGGAAGCCGCCGCGGATATCCGCCTGCCCGGGCCACGCCGCGCGATGTTGTCTGACCGCCAGCCATGTGTTCCAGTGCTTGCCACGGGAGACATCTCGCCAGATCCTGAAGGAGTGAACATGTCCTCAAATGTCTTTTCCGGTTGCATGCCGGCCCTGATGACCCCCTGCAAGGCGGACCGTGCGCCGGATTTCGATGCGCTCGTGAAGAAGGGCCGGGAGCTGATCTCTGCCGGGATGTCCGCCGTCGTCTATTGCGGGTCCATGGGCGACTGGCCGCTGCTGACCGACGGACAGCGCATGGAGGGCGTGGAGCGCCTGGTGAAGGCGGGCGTGCCGGTCGTGGTCGGCACCGGGGCGGTGAACACGAAAATCGCCGCCGCGCATGCGGCGCATGCGGCAAAGGTGGGCGCACGCGGCCTCATGGTCATTCCCCGGGTCCTGTCGCGCGGTGGTTCCGTCACCGCGCAGCGCCATCATTTCAGCGCCGTTCTGGCCGCGGCCCCCGAACTTCCGGCGGTCATCTACAACAGCCCCTACTACGGCTTCGCGACCCGCGCGGATCTGTTCTTCGAGCTGCGCGGGAAATTTCCGAACCTGGTCGGCTTCAAGGAATTCGGCGGCTTTGACGATCTGCGCTATGCGGCAGAGAACATCACCTCCAGGGACGATCAGGTGACGCTCATGGTCGGTGTCGATACCGCCGTCTATCACGGCTTCGTCAATTGCGGCGCAACGGGTGCCATCACCGGCATCGGCAACGCCCTTCCCAAGGAGGTCCTTCACCTCGTCGCGCTCAGCCGGAAGGCGGCTGAAGGACACGCAGAGGCACGGCAGCGCGCGAAGGAACTGGACGAGGCGCTTGGTGTGCTCTCCAGCTTTGACGAAGGGCCGGATCTGGTGCTCTACTACAAGCACCTGATGGTGCTGAACGGCGAGGAGGAATACCGTCTCCACTTCAACGAGACCGATGCCCTGACGGACGCGCAGCGGGGCTATGCCGAAAGCCAGTACAAGCTCTTCAGGACCTGGTACCACAACTGGTCGAAACACGGTGGAGTGATTGCCGAATGCGCGTGATCGACAGCCATACGGCGGGGGAGCCGACCCGCGTCGTCGTGGACGGCGGCCCCGATCTCGGCTCCGGGCCGCTGGCCGCACGCGCGGCGCGGCTCGAGGCGGAGCATATCGACTTTTGCGCCTCAGTGGTGCTGGAGCCGCGCGGCCATGACGCCATCATCGGCGCCCTGCTGCTGCCACCCTCGCGGCCGGATTGCGCCGCGGCGGTGATCTTCTTCAACAATCTGCGCAATCTCGGCATGTGCGGCCACGCGACCATCGGCCTTGCCGTGACGCTGGCGCATATGGGCCGGATCGGGCCCGGCCAGCACAGGTTCGAAACGCCGGTGGGCATCGTCGAGGTTCGCCTCCATGAGGACGGCCACACTGCGTCGGTGGTCAACATCGAAAGCTACCGGCTGCACAAGGACGTCACGGTGGAAGTCGAGGGCCACGGCCCCGTGACGGGCGATGTCGCCTGGGGCGGCAACTGGTTTTTCCTGGTGAAAGATAGCCCGATCGCGCTGAAGGCGGCCAACATCCGCCCGCTTACCGATCTGACCCTGCGCATCCGCAAGGCGCTTGAGACGGCCGGCATCACCGGTGCCGACGGCGCGTGGATCGATCACATCGAACTGTTCGGCCCGCCGGAAGATCCGGCCGCCAACAGCCGCAACTTCGTTCTGTGCCCCGGCGGCGCCTATGACCGCTCGCCCTGCGGCACGGGCTGTTCAGCAAAACTCGCCTGCCTGGCGGCGGAGGGCGACCTGGCGCCGGGCGAGGAATGGGTCCAGGAAAGCGTCATCGGCAGCACCTACCGGATCAGCTACCGGCCGGGGGAGAACGGCGGCGTCATTCCGACCATCACCGGCCAGGCCTTCGTCACATCCGATGCCCACCTGATCTTCGATCCGGCAGACCCTTACCGGACCGGTATTCGGTCTGGCTGACGTTCGAAAGGAGAACCGGAACGACCGGCCCTTCCCTGCAACAAACGGTCCAGAGGTGTGACGCATGCGCAGCAGCAAAACCATTCACGTGATCTCCTGCCATGCGGAGGGCGAGGTCGGGGATGTGATCGTCGGCGGCGTCGCCCCGCCGCCCGGCGACAGCCTGTGGGAGCAGCGCAGCTTCATCGCCCGGGACCAGACCCTGCGCAATCTCGTCCTGAACGAGCCGCGCGGCGGTGTCTTCCGCCATGTCAATCTGCTGGTGCCGCCAAGGCACCCGGACGCGGACGCAGCTTTCATCATCATGGAGCCGGAGGATACGCCGCCCATGTCCGGCTCGAACGCGATCTGTGTGTCGACGGTGCTGCTCGACGGCGGCATCGTTGCGATGCACGAACCGGTGACGGAATTGGTGCTTGAAGCGCCGGGCGGCCTGGTGCGCGTGCGCGCCGAGTGCCGGAACGGCAAGGCCGAGCGGATCTTCGTGCAGAATGTCGCCAGTTTTGCGGACAAGCTATCGGTTCCACTGGAAGTGGAAGGCCTCGGCACCTTGAGCATCGACACCGCCTATGGCGGCGACAGTTTCGTCGTCGTCGACGCCGGCGCACTCGGATTTGCGATTGCAGAGGACGAGGCGAAGGATATCGCCCGCCTCGGCGTGCGGATCACCAATGCGGCGAATGAGCAGCTCGGCTTCTCTCATCCGGAAAACCCTGACTGGGACCATATCTCCTTCTGCGCCTTTTGCGGTCCGGTCTCGTCGACGGCCAGCGGCCTGAGCGGGCGCTCGGCGGTCGCCATTCAGCCCGGCAAGGTGGACCGGTCGCCGACCGGAACGGCGGTTTCCGCCCGGATGGCGCTGATGGCTGCGCGCGGTCAGATGAAGGTCGGCGACACGTTCGAAGCGGTCTCCATCATCGGCTCTACCTTCACCGGCCGCATCCTGTCGGAACAATCGGTCGGCGGGCGCAACGGCATCGTCCCGGAAATCAGCGGCCGCGGCTGGATCACCGGCATCCATCAGCACATGCTGGATCCCGATGACCCCTGGCCGACCGGCTACCGCCTGAGCGACACCTGGGGCGCGTGATCGGGTAGGGGGTTCAGGAGTTGTTTCGGTGGGACCATCCGCGTCATCATGACCATGCGATAGCGTGGTGAGGCGGTGGGCAGTGCCGCGCTGAAAAACCTTTGACCGGTCATCTGTGTCTATGAGAGCGCCGGGTTGCCTTGTGGTGACTTCTGCGTCCAGCCTCCTCTCCGGGTCACCCCGGGCGAACGACAGTGAGACCCAGGGCCTACTCATTTCCAGAACGCTTACAAATTGAAGCAGGAGGTCCGCCTGCAGGCGTCGTTACACGCTGCGGCAAGCGGACCAGCGAGTAGGCCCCGGCTCTGCGCTACGCTGGGCCGGGGTGACTCGGAGAGGAGGCTGGACGCAGCGAAGCGGAGATCCGGGATCGGAGCGCCGGGGTGCTTCCGATCAGCATTTGGAATTCCTGAGGGGTTGTGGCTCTCCGATCCCGGCTTGCGCTACGCGTGGCCGGGAGGATGACGGAGAGGGCAGTACCTTTTCGCACGCTCTAGCCCCGGTCCCGCCGCACGCGTTTGGCAAAGATGCGGGCCGACATTTCCTTCGCCGGAGCGATGACTTCCTTTGGGTCGAGGGCCTTCTGCCAGTCGAGTTCGACCGGGCTGATGCTTGCAAGGGCCTCCGCAAATGGCGCGTCATCCCTGGAAGCTTCCGCCACGAGCTCTTTCGCTTGCGCGCGCGAGACGCCGTTGCGGGCAAGCACGAAACTTGCAGTCTCCGCCATGATCTCCGGATTGGCCTCCAGCGTGGCGGCAAGCCTGTCCGGATCGGGTTTCAGGGTGTCCGCCAGTTCCTGTGCATGGCAGAGGGCCATGCCGGTAGCCAGGATGAGTTGCGGCAGGAACATCCACTCCAGCGGCCATTTCGAACCGTCCCGCTCTTCCGCCGGATCGGCGGCAGCCGTGAGCCCGGCGTGGGCGGCGATGGCGATCCGGTTGAGGACCAGAATGGTCTCCGCCTGAACCGGATTGGCCTTTTGCGGCATGGTCGACGACCCGCCACCGGAGCCGGCCGCAACCTCGGCGCTCTCGGTCCGTCCCATCAGCACGAGGTCGCCCGCCATCTTGGCCAGGCCCGAGCAGACCTGTTGCAGCCAGGCCGCGAGCGTCAGGACAGGTGTCCGGTTGACATGCCAGGAAGGGCCTGCTTCAAGCCCGAATTCCTCCGCCAGCGCGTCCGCTACAGCGGACCCGTTCGGTGCAATAGCGCTGTTGATGCCCGAGGCACCGCCGAACTGCACCTTGAGTGCGGATCTTTGCATGTCGGGCAGGGCATTTTCCGCATCGATCAGCGGATGCGCCCACTGGGCGATCCGGTAACCGAGCGTCACTGGCGTCGAGACCTGGCTGCGCGTGCGCCCGGCGAGCAAAAGGTCGCCATTGTGCTTGCTCTGCGCTTCGAGCGTGTCGATCACGACCGCGAGGCGCACCGCGAGGATGGCGAGGCAGGCCTTTGCCTGGAGCGCCTGCGCCGTGTCCATGACGTCATGGCTGGTCGCGCCCCAGTGCAGCCATTGGCCGGCCTCTTCTCCGGAGACCTTTCGCAATTCGGCGACCAGGGCGGGAACCGGCACCCCTGCCGATCTGGTTCCCGCGGTCAGCTTGCCAGGATCGATGGTCGCATCCTGAAGCTTCTCCAGGATCTGCTGCGCTGCCTCCTGCGGAATGATGCCGAGCTTGCCCTGCACCTTTGCAAGCGCGCGCTCAAAGGCGACCATATGGGCAATATCGCTGGCATCCCCGAGGAAGGCCATCAGCTCCTCGTCGGCAAAGAGGCCGGAATGGATCGTGCTGGAAAACAGGGAAACAGGCATGGCTCACACGCGGTTGGTCAAGCTGCGGTCCGGCAAAGTCTCCGGACGGCAGCAATTCAGGTTTTTATTGAGAGCTACCCAGGGCAGGCGGTCAACCCGCCTTCACCGGAATTTCCAGTATCTCGCGCGCCTGCTGCCAGGACGCGACGGGGCGCTCGTATTTGTCGCAAAGATCGACGGCCCGTTTCACGAGCGCCGCATTGGACGGGGCGAGCGTGTCGCGGTCCAGGCGGACATTGTCTTCAAGGCCCGTGCGCGTATGCCCGCCTGAGGCGATGCACCATTCGTTGATTGTCAGCTGGTGCTGGCCGATCCCGGCGGCGCACCATTCGGCATCCGGCGCAAGCCGCTGCACGGTCCTGATGTAATAATCGAAGACATCCCGGTCGGCCGGCATGGCGTTCTTGACGCCCATGACGAACTGAACATAGAGCTTGCCGGGAATGCGTCCGTCCCGGTTCATGGCTGCCGCCTGGTGAATGTGGCTGAGGTCGAAGGCCTCGACTTCGGGCTTCACGTGATAGCTGCGCATTTCGCTTGCCAGCCAGTCGACCAGGTCCGGCGGGTTCTCGTAGACCCGGGTCGGGAAGTTGTTCGAGCCGACGGAAAGCGAGGCCATGTCCGGCTGCAGGGAAAGCATGCCTCCTCGCGCCTTGCCCGCGCCGGACCGTCCGCCGGTGGAGAACTGGATGATCATGCCGGGACAATGTTTCTCGAGGCCTTCCTTCAGCCGGGCGAATTTCTCCGGATCGGAGGACGGCGTCTCGTCGTCATTGCGCACATGCGCGTGGACGATCGCGGCACCGGCTTCAAAGGCTTCCTGGGTGCTTTCCACCTGTTCGCCGATGGTTATCGGCACGGCCGGATTGTTGGCTTTTTTCGGCAGCGAGCCGGTGATCGCGACACAGATGATGCAGGGTTTCGTCATTGGTCGTACTTACCTTTGGAACAAATTCCCTTCAGGCTGGCTCACCTGAATGCGGAAAAGGAGATCGCTTTCAACAGGTTGTCTGGAAACACACCCTCGTCCTGAGGAGGACCGTGAGGTCCGTCTCGAAGGATGGGCTCCATCCTCCGAGCAAGCGGCCCATCCTTCGAGACGCCGCTTGCGCGGCTCCTCAGGATGAGGACGTACATGTATTCACCGCCGGAGTGTTTCTGGCGGATACCTGTTGCAACTTCCCATCTAGATATCGAAAAAGACCGTCTCGTCCTGCCCTTGCAGCTTGATGTCGAAGCGATAGACCGTCTGGCCGTCGCGTGTCTCCTTGCGGGCGATCAGCGTCTGGCGGCGCCGTTCCCACTCGATCAGGTTGAGCACCGGATCGGCGGCGTTGGCTTGATGCTCGTCTTCGAAATAGAGCCGCGTCTGCAGGCCGACATTGATGCCGCGGGCAACGATCCACAGGCTGATATGCGGGGCCGCCACCTTGCCGTCCGGTGTCTTCACCGGTCCGGGTTTGACCGTGTCGAAGCCCCAGTCGCCGGTCTCGAAATCGGTGATGACCCGGCCCCAGCCGCGAAACCCCTCTTCCACCTCGCCTTGATGTTCCGGATGCGCATAGATCCCGTCCGCATTCGCCTGCCAGGCCTCCAGCAGGACGTCCTTGATCGGCGAGTCCATCCCGTCGATCACCCGGCCCTCGACGCGGATGCGCTCGCCTCTGGCATTCGGGCCGGCAATGTCCCAGCCGAGCTCCTGGCGGTAGATCTCGAACCCGGCCGCCCCCGGCGCCAGGCCGATATGGACGTATGGGCCGGCGGTCTGTGACGGCGTTTCTTTCAGGTAGTTCAGTTGCTGGCGCATGATCAGTTGCCCTCCATGCGGTTCTCGAACAGGGTGGACCGGCGCCCGCGCAGCACGATGTCGAACTTGTAGGCGATGGTGTCGAGTGGGATGGTGGCGTTCATGTCCAGCCGTGCAATCAGCTGCTGGATGGCCTCCGGATCCGGGATCGTATTCACGATCGGACATTTCGGGATCAGCGGATCGCCCTCGAAATAGCACTGGGTGATCAGCCGCTGGGCGAAAGCGGTGCCGAAGATCGACATGTGGACATGGGCCGGCCGCCAGCTGTTCACCCAGTTGCGCCACGGATAGGCGCCGGGCTTCACCGTGCGGAAATAGTAGTAGCCGTTCTCGTCCGTCAGCGTGCGGCCGCAACCACCGAAATTCGGATCGATGGGAGCAAGATACGTGTCCTTCCTGTGCCGGTACCGGCCGCCCGCATTCGCCTGCCAGATCTCCACCAGCGTGTTCGGGATGGGCCGCGCATTCTCGTCCAGCACGCGGCCGTGCAGGATGATCCGCTCGCCGATCGCACTCTCGCCCGGTTTGGCATAGTTCTGGATGAGGTCCTTGTCGAGCGGATCGATGTCGTTGTGCCCGAAGACCGGTCCGGTGATTTCACTGACCGTCGTTTCAAGGCTGATCAGCGAATATTGCGTCGATCTGGCAACGCTGGTCTTGTAGTCCGGGGTCAACGCCGGCGGATGCCACTCGCGGTCCCGCTGATAAAAAGGCCCTGGTTTCATCTTGCATCCTCCCATCCGGTCCCGTTAACGGGCCGCCTGATGACTGTTTCGTTCCATCTCTGCATAGGTTTCCTTGGCGATCTTAAGCGCCTGGTTGGCCCGTGGCACCCCGGCATAGATGGCAACGTGCTGAAAGGCTTCGATCACGTCCTGTTTGCTGGCGCCGGTGCGCGCGGTGGCCCGCACATGCATGGCGATTTCCTCGAAATTGCCGAGCGCGGCCAGAAGGGCGAGGGTCAGCATGGAGCGTTCGCGCGGGCTGATGCCGTCGGAGGCCCAGACGGTTCCCCATGCGCCCTCGGTGATCAGGGTCTGAAACGGCTCATCCAGCGAGGTCTTGGCAGCTTCGGCCCGCGCGACATAGTCCTCGCCGAGCACGGCCTTGCGGACCGTCATGCCCTGTTCATATCGTTTCGACACGGAGGTCCTCCTTGAAAAACGTCTTCAGGTGGCCGGTAAACCGGTCCGGCTGTTCCACGCAGGGCAAATGCCCCGCGGCCTCGATTTCCACGTAGCGGCTGCCGGGAACGAGCGCTGTGGTGGCGCGCACCAGGTCCGGCGGGCTGGCAAGGTCCTCGGAGCCGCCGATGCCGAGAACGGGCAGGCGCAGGGCCGATGTCAAGGCGGTGAGGTCCGTGCCCGCAATCGCCTCGCAGCAGCCGATATAGCCCTCCGCCGGCGTGCGCGTCAGCATGTTGCGCCAGGCAATCGCTTCTCCGCTCTGCCGGAAGCCCGCCGAGAACCAGCGCTCCAGGATCGCATCGCCAAGGCTCTCGATGCCGCCGGTGCGGATGCGCGAAATCCGGTCCTGCCACATGGCGGCTTCACCCATTTTGGCGCCGGTGTTCGACAGCACCAGTCCCTTGACGAGCTGCGGCCGGCGGGCCGCCAGAAGCTGGCCGATCATCCCGCCGATGGAAAGGCCGACGAAGAGGCAGCTCGTGACACCGATCTGCTCCAGGAACTCCTCCGTGTCCCCGGCCAGATCCTCCAGGGAATAGGGCGAGGCCGGACAGGAGGAAAGGCCGTGGCCGCGCTTGTCGAAGCGGATCAGCCGCAGACCCCACGCGGGCAGCCGGTCGATCACCTTGTCCCAGAGCCGCAGATCGGTTCCGAGCGAATTTGCGAAGACGACCGGCACACCGTCCGGATCGCCGTCATCGCGCCAGTGCAGGTCGACACAGGAAAGCTTTGCGATCTTCATCAGTAGGGCAGCCCCACATAGTTCTGCGCAAACCACATTTGCGCCGTTTCGTGGTAACGCAGGGCCTCGATCTCCGCCCGCTGTATCTTCAGATCGAATTCCGACTGGTCCGGGAAACGATGCAGCATGTTGGTCGTCGCCCAGCTGAAGTGTTCGGCTTTCCAGATCCGGGCCAGCGCCTTTTCGGAATAGCGGTCGATGCCGTGGCTGTCCCTGTCTTCGTAGAACTGCATCAGGCCTTCATGAAGATAGTGCACGTCGGAGGCGGCGGTGTTGAGGCCCTTGGCGCCGGTCGGCGGGACGATATGGGCGGCATCCCCGCACAGGAACAGCCGGCCCCAGCGCATCGGTTCGCTGACGAAGGAGCGCAGCGGCGCGATCGATTTCTCGATGGACGGGCCGGTCACCAGCTTGTCGGCAATTTCCTCCGGCAGGCGGAGTTTCAGTTCCTTCCAGAACGCCTCGTCGCTCCATTCGTCGGCGTGGTCCGTGGCATGGCACTGAACATAGTAGCGCGACAGGTTCTCGTTGCGCATGGAGCACAGCGCAAAGCCCCTGCTGGAATTGGCATAAATCAGTTCGTCATGGACGGGAGGGGTTTCGGAAAGCACGCCCAGCCAGCCGAACGGGTACACCTTTTCGTAGTCCTTGCGCACCGTGTCCGGAATCGTCTTGCGGCTGACCCCGTGAAAGCCGTCGCAGCCGGCAACGAAGTCGCAGTCGATCCGCTGCGTTCTGCCCTCGGTGGTGAACGTCACATGGGGCGCGTCGCTGTCCGCGCCGCAGATCTCGACATTCTCGACTTCGAAAATCGTCTTGCCGCCGGTCGCCTCCCGGGCGTCGTAGAGGTCCCGGGTGACTTCGGTCTGGCCATAGACGATGACGTTTTCGCCGATCAACTTGCGGAAGTCGATGTCGAACATCTCGTTCTCGTAGGAGATGGAGGTGCCGTGATGGACGAAGCATTCCCTGTCCATGCGCTCGGCGACGCCCGCCTCACGCATCAGGTTGACAAACCCGGTTTCAAGAATGCCGGCACGGATGCGGCTGAGCACGTAGTCGCGCGTCTTCCTCTCCAGAACGACGGTGTCGATGCCTCTGCGGTAGAGAAGCTGCCCGAGCAGGAGGCCGGACGGTCCTCCGCCGACGATGACAACCTGTGTGCGCATGTTCTCCCCCTCTGTTGAACTCATATTGAATGTTCGAAAATAAGAAGTAAAATGAGAAATAGAGCCGCTTAGTTTCTGAAAAAGGAAAGTTAGTGATCGACCGGCGGATAAAGTTCCGGCACATCCAGTGCTTCATCGAAATCGCACAGGAGCGCAGCCTCAAGCTCGCTGCCGACAAGCTCAGCCTCACCCAGCCGGCCATTTCCAAGACGCTGAAGGAACTGGAAGAAATCATCGGCGCGACGCTGATGACACGCAACAGGGCCGGCATTGCCCTGACGAAACAGGGCAAGGTGTTCCTTCATTTCGCGCAGATTTCCCTGGCGAGCCTCCAGCAGGGGCTGGACGGTGTCGAAAAGGAAGGCGATGCCCGTGCGAGGCTGAAGGTCGGCGCCTTGCCGAGCGTTGCCGCCAGCTTCATGCCGTCTGTGGTGCGCGAGTTCTCGGAAATGGCGCCCAACGTGATGCTGCAGATCATGGACGGCCCGATCGGCTACCTGATCGAGCGGCTGAAGCTGGGCGAGCTCGATCTGGTGATCGGGCGCCTGGGGCACCCGGCGGCCATGGAGGGGGTCTCCTTCACCCAGCTTTATTCGGAGCGGGTCGACCTGGTGGTCCGGAAAGGACACCCGCTGGTGAAGACGCCTGATCTCAAGAAGATCGTCGACTGGCCGGTCATTTATCCTCCGGAGGGCTCCGCGATCCGGCCGCTGGTCGAGCGCTACATGATGGCCAACGGTGTCGGCGAGATCCCCAACAGGATCGAGACCGTCTCCGGCGCCTTCGGCCGCGTCTATACGCGCCGGTCCGACGCGGTCTGGATTATCTCCTCAGGCGTCGTGCAGAACGAGGTCGCCGACGGCCACCTGGTCCGGCTGCCGTTCGACAGCGACATCACCAAGGGCCCGGTCGGCCTGATGACCCGGCCGGACACGCCGCCGAGTGCGGAGGAACAGGTTTTTCGGCTGGCGGTGCAGGCGGTGATCGATGAACTCGGGCTGACGTCGTGATCACGTGACCAAAAGTCGATTGGCCGGAATGAACGGTCTCGGTTCTTTTGGAATATTCTGCGAGAACTAGTGGGTGCCCAATGAAGACTGGTACGCGTATTTTCCTAATATCGATTGCAACGGTTGCTGCCATGATGGTTTCTCTCGTGTTTTATGAGTTTTTCGTCAGTCCCATCGGCGGAATCTTTTGTTCAGAATTCACTGAAAAGGAAACTTCATTCCCCGCCGGAAGAGTGTGTGAAAGCTCGGGCTCTGGACGTGCCCGGTCATTTGAGTTCTCGGGCCGGGAGAGTATGTACTTGCTCAAGACGGGCGAACCTCTGTTTACGCAGTGCCTCTGGATTGAAACCAAGGACTATGACGTAACCTACAGCAAGGCACCCCGTGCCCTGGTGGACCAAAACACTGTATTTTACTCATGCTTCGATATTGATCGAATGAAAATATCCAGAAAGTAATGAACTACGGGCAGAGTTTCCGGTGCACCCTGGGCGGCTCACCGAATTCCAGGCGGTAGGCACGGGTCATGGCGCTTGTGTTGCGGTAGCCGCAGCGTTCGGCGATTTCGGCGATGCTGAGCCGGGTGAGTTCGACGAGCCTTCTGGCCTCGCGCAGGCGGATGGCCTTGTAGACCGCAAGCGGCGTCATCGCCGTTTCGCACTGAAAGCGATCCTCGAGGCTGCGCTGGTCGATGTTGAGGCGGCGGGCGAGCTCCGGGATCGACAGCGGATCTTCTATCGTCCGGCGCATCAGGGCGGCCGCGCTGCGCACCAGCGTGTCCGCACTCATGCGCTGATAGGGGTCATGCAGTCCCGGCCTCTCGCCATGCATGAAGAGCGCTCCGACTTCGAGCGCGAACATCGCGCTGTGCTGTCGCTTGATGAGTTCCAGCGTGAGCTCCATCGCCGTCGAGGCACCGCCGCAGGTGGCGAGATCCGCCTCCAGAACGAACCTGTCCTCGACCGCCTCTACATCGGGAAAGGTTTCGGCGAAGGACGTGAACTCGTCCCAGTGGATGGTTGCCTTGCGCCCGTCCAGCAGACCTGCGGCGGCCAGCAGCCACGCACCCATGTCGAGGCCCACAAGTGTCGAAAAGCGCTTGCCCGCCGCGCGCAGGGCCTGGTTCGTTATTGGAACCGCAAGATCCTTGAAACCGTAGCCGGGCATCACGAACAGAAGATCGCCCGCCGGTCTGACATCGGACCAGCAGTCGGTCGCGATCGTCAGGCCGCTGGAAGAGGTCACCGCGCCGCCGTCAAGACTGAAGATCCGCCACTGATAGAGCTGCCGCCCCGCAATCGTATTGGCGGCCCGGAACGGCTCGATCGCGTTGGCAAGGCAATGGTTGGAAAAGGCCCCGAACAGCATCACCGAAATTTTCTGCGGAGACTTGCTCGAAAGAGGCATGTTCAGCTACCAGATCGGCACGATATTTGCACTTTTCCTTGTCTCATGCTGCTTGTGATCACGCAAGCCAAGCGCATCCCGGCCCGCGCTGCGGCTGGTCGGGAAGCGAAAGCGGCGATCCTGGGAACTGCTCTCAGAGCCCCAGCATCTTGCGGATCTGTTCCTGATCCGTCTTGCCGCCGGCAAAATCGTCGAAGGCCTTGTCGGTGACTTCGATGATGTGGCTCTCGATGAACGGTGCGCCTTCGGCGGCGCCCTGTTCGGGCGATTTGAGGCAGCATTCCCATTCCAGCACGGCCCAGCTGTCATAACCGTATTGCGCCAGCTTCGAGAAGATGCCGGAAAAGTCGACCTGCCCGTCGCCGAGCGAGCGGAAGCGTCCGGCCCGGTTGACCCAGCTCTGGTAACCCGAATAGACGCCCTGGCGGCCGTCCGGATTGAACTCCGCATCCTTCACGTGGAAGGCGCAGATGCGCTCGTGATAGATGTCGATGAAGGCCAGGTAATCCATCTGCTGCAGCAGGAAATGCGAGGGATCGTAGTTGATCCGGCAGCGCCCGTGTCCGCCGAGAGCCTCAAGGAACATCTCGAAGGTCGCGCCGTCGAAGACATCCTCGCCGGGATGGATTTCGTAGCCGACATCGACGCCGTGCTCTTCATAGACGTCGAGGATCGGCTTCCAGCGTTTCGCCAGTTCCGAAAAGGCCTCGTCGATCAGGCCGGCCGGGCGCTGCGGCCAGGGATAGAGATAGGGGAAGGCAAGCGAGCCGGTGAAGCTGACCGAGGTGTTGAGGCCAAGGTTGCGGCTCGCCGCGGCCGCCTTCTTCATCTGGTCGACCGCCCATTCCTGCCGGGCCTTCGGGTTGCCGTGGACCTGCGCCGGCGCAAAACCGTCGAAGGCGAGGTCATAGGCGGGATGAACGGCAACGAGCTGGCCCTGAAGATGCGTGGACAGCTCGGTGATCTCCACGCCCGCGTCCGCGCAGATGCCCTTCACCTCATCGCAATAGGCCCGGCTCTCGGCCGCCTTGTCGAGATCGAACAGGCGGCTGTCGAAGGTGGGTATCTGGATGCCCTTGTAACCGAGGCCGGCCGCCCATTTGGCGATCGCGGGCAGCGAGTTGAACGGAGCTTCGTCTCCGGCAAACTGGGCCAGGAAAATCGCGGGCCCCTTGATCAGTCCAGCCATGAGTTTCTCCCTCAATGATATACGGGGCCGCGTGCGGCGTGTGCGCGCTCACGATCCCTCCGGTGCATATGAAAATCTGCTGAAATCCGCGGTCTTGCCGTGACCGGTAATATCGAAGGCGAGCATGCCGACAAAGGCGCCGGTGAAGGACCCGTGCTCGCCCCGCCCGCCTTCATCGGAAATCACGCCGGCATCGAGTTCCGGCCCGAAGGTCTGCCAGCCAGCGCCCTGCTGGCGCCAGAAAAACTGCTGCCGGAGCCCGTCGACGTCGACGGCCAGCTCGACCGGTCCTTCCGCGATCGCCACCGGCTCCGCAGGAAAGCTGAGCTTGCCGTCCGGCCAGTCTCCCGGACAGGACAGCAGCGTCAGGCAGCGGCCGGTCTGCTCGCTCCAGCTGACGGCCAGAAAGTGGAATTTGTGCCGGTTGTAATAGGTCGTCAGTCCCGCCGCCTGCTGATAGGTCTCCGGGTCGAAGGCGGAGAGCACGGTGTCGGCTCGGTAGGTCAGGTGTTCCTGGCGCCGGGCGACCAGCGACTGCTCGTACCAGCTTCCGACGCTTTCGCGGCCGATGAGGCGAAGCGCCGATCCCGTCAGCGTGAACAGCCGTTCCGGGAGGGGCGTGCGCAGCCATTGGAACTCTTGCGGAAGCGAAGCGCCGGTAAAGTCCCGCTCGATCCTTTGCGGCGGGCGGGCAGTTGCGGCTCCGAGACCCGGCACGTCGATCTGCGGCAGCGTTCCGCCATCTTCCAGATAGAGCCAGTCATCCTCGCGCCAGACGCATTTCTGGATCGCGGTCTCGCGCCCGAGCGGCGAGAACCGGCCCGGCAGCGGCCGCGAGCACAAATGCGTGTGGTAGACCCGGCCGTCCGGCGTCTCGACGATCTGGCCGTGACCCGCCCTTTGCAGGGCCCAGTCCGGATTGTCCTTGGCCGTAATCAGGTGGGTTTGCGGGTGAAGCTCGTAAGGCCCGTCGATCGACCGGGATCGGGCCATCGTGACCGCATGATTGTATCCCGTCCCGCCTTCGGCAACGGTAAGGTAGTACCAGCCGCCTCGCTTATGCAGGTGCGGGCCTTCGCTCAAACCGTGCGGGCTGCCGGAGAAGATCTTCTTCGGCTTGCCGATCAGCCCGTCACTCTCCGACCATTCCTGCAGCAGGATGCCGTCGAAGGCGGGATGGCGCGGATGACCGCCGACCGAGTTGGAAATGTGGTTCCACTGCAGGACCAGATACCATTTGCTGCCGTCGTCGTCGTGAAAGAGCGACGGATCGAAGCCGTGGGAGCTGACATGGACCGGATCGCTCCACGGCCCCTCGATCGAGGGCGCCGTCACGATGTAATTATGGGCGTCCTTGAAATTCCCATCCAGCCGTTTGACGTCCGTATAGACCAGCCAGAACCGCCCGTCCGCATAGCTGAGACAGGGAGCCCAGATGCCGCCGCTGTCCGGATTGCCGCGCATGTCGAGCTGGCTTGCGCGGTTGAGCGGACGGCAGGCCAGATCCCAGGTCACCAGGTCCTTCGACCGGTGGATCTGGACGCCCGGATACCATTCGAACGTGGACGTGGCGATGAAATATTCATCGCCCGCCCGGCAGATCGAGGGATCCGGGTTGAAGCCCGGCAGGATGGGATTAATACCAACCGTCATTGATCATGACTCATCTGATGGACCATATCGGTTTGCCGGCGAGGCGCGTCGCGCTTCTTGGCCGATGCCCCGCATCGCCCTGCGAAGCACTTCTCGCCGGACGGTGCGAAAACTCGGTCAGATGGGTCACAATCAATGACGGTTGATATAAGAATCATTTGCGCGGCGGTCCTTTCCGTTCCGCGGAAGCGGCCCACAGGTTGATGTCCGCCTCGACCGTCGTTGCCTCGATTTCCTTCAGCTCGGCCTCGGTGAAATCGAGATTTGAAATCGCGCCGACGCAGTCCTTCACCTGTTCCGGCCGGCTTGCGCCGATCAGCGCCGTGGTCACCCGGCCATGGCGCAGCACCCAGGCCAGCGCCATCTGGGCAAGGGTCTGGCCGCGCCGTTCCGCGATGGCGTTGAGCTCGCGGATCGTCGCCAGGTTCTCCTCGCTCAGGAACTGTTCGCGCAGGGACTTGCCCTGGGTCGCCCGGCTGCCTTCCGGAATGCTCGACAGGTACTTGCCCTGGGTCGCCCGGCTGCCTTCCGGAATGCTCGACAGGTACTTGTTCGTCAGCATGCCCTGGGCGAGCGGCGAAAAGGCGATGGAGCCGATGCCGAGGTCGTCCAGCGTATCCAGCAGCCCGTCATCCTCCACCCAGCGGTTGATCATGGAATAGCTGGGCTGATGGATCAGGCACGGCGTTCCGAGTTCCTTCAGGATCGCCGCGGCCTCCCGGGTCCGCTTCGAGTTGTACGAAGAGATGCCGACATAAAGCGCCCGGCCAGAGCGGACGATTTGGTCGAGCGCCATCATCGTTTCTTCCAGCGGCGTCTCCGGATCGAAGCGGTGGGAATAGAAGATGTCGACATAGTCGAGCCCCATCCGCTTCAGCGACTGGTCGCAGGAGGCGATCAGGTATTTGCGGCTTCCCCATTCGCCGTAGGGTCCGGGCCACATTTCATAGCCGGCCTTGGAGGAGATGATCATCTCGTCCCGGTAGGGTGCGAAATCGGTCCTGAGCAACTCGCCGAAGGCCTGCTCGGCCGCGCCGGGCCGCGGTCCGTAGTTGTTGGCGAGATCGAAATGGGTGATGCCGAGATCGAAGGCGGTGCGGGCGATGTCGCGCTTGCGGTTGTGCGGCGTGTCGTCGCCGAAATTGTGCCAGAGGCCGAGGGAGATCAGCGGCAGCTTGAGGCCCGATCTCCCGCACCTGCGGTATTGCATTGCGTCATAGCGCGTCTGCGCTGCAGTCCAGCTCATGGATGCTCCAGTTTAGGCCAGGAGGCCTTGTGCTGCCTGCGGATCCAGCGCTTCCGGCCGGTCGCAGGTGGTGTTGATGTCAATGAATCGACCGCTCTCGCCGGAAGCGAGAATCGACGTCATCACATCGACAACATGCAGAGAAAATTCCAAAGAACAACGGTGCGGCCGGTTTTCCAGGATAGCCTGCGCCATGTCCGCCAGGCCGGCCGTCCGGTAGTTCGCAAAGGTCCGGTCGTTCGTCTTCGAGAACGGATGGTTCCAGGCTTCGGAAATATTCACGAAGCTGCCTTTCTCGGTCATGCGCACTTCGCCGCCGAAGAAATTCGGGTCCGGAACATGAAGCGTGCCGTCCAGGCCGTAGAGCTCCATGTTGGAATGGCCGTGCTGCCACACGTCCCAGCTTGCGCAATAGGTGATCTGGGCGCCCGAATGGAATTGCATCACCGCATGGATCGTGGTCGGGGTCTCGACAGCGATCAGTTCGCCGAAACGCGGCTGCGAGGTGATGGTCCGCTCCTGCCGGCCGCTGGAACTCATGGCGGCGACCCGCTTCACCGGTCCGAGAAGCTGAACCAGATTGGAGACGTAATAGGGGCCGAGGTCGAGAACCGGACCGCCGCCGGCCTTGAAGAAGAAGTCCGGGTTCGGGTGCCACATCTCCATGCCGGGGCTCTGGACGAAGCAGGTGCCGGACGTGACCTTGCCGAAGGCGCCCTTGTCGATGAGGTGGCGGGCGAGCTGATGGGCGCCGCCCAGGAACGTATCCGGCGCCGATCCGATCCGGAGCCCCTTGGTCTCGGCGATCGCGGCAAGGGCTTGCCCTTCCGCGACGCTGAGCACGAACGGCTTTTCGGAATAAACGTGCTTTCCCGCTTCCAGGATAATCTTGGAGACTTCGAAATGCGCGGACGGAATGGTCAGGTTGACGATGATGTCGATGTCGTCGGCGGCCAGCAGGCCGTCGACCGTTTCCACACGCAGGTTGAATTCTTCTCCCCGGGCCTTGGCGGCCGCCTCGTTGATATCGGCGCAGGCACGCACTTCGATGCCGCGGAAAAGCGGCGCCAGGCGCATATAGGCAGCCGAGATATTACCGCATCCCAGGATGCCGATCCCAAGTGTCTTGCTCATGGTTGTTCCTTAATACGTACGGAATGCTTGGATGGAGCGGCTTGCAAAGCGTTCGAAATCGGAGGGTTTGTCGTGCTCCATCACGAAGAGGTCGACGCCCGCCTTGCGCAGGGCGCCCATGAGCCCTTTCCAGTCGAGCGTGCCATGGCCGACATCCGCCCAGCCGTCCTCGTCCACGCATTCTCCCGCAGACGCAATGTCCTTCACATGGGCCGTGGTGATGCGGTCGGCATGACGCTCGATCCAGGCCAGCGGATCCTGTCCGCCCCGTACGATCCAGGCGATATCGGCTTCCCATTCGATGGAAGGAGCGGCGGTGAGCAGGATGTCCATCGGCAGGCGGCCGTCGGCGCAGGGCTTGAATTCGAAGTCGTGGTTGTGCCAGCCGAAGCGCAAGCCCGCGCCGCGCATCTTCTCACCGACGGCCTCGAGCCGCTCGGCGACCGATTGCCAGCGGTCGGCATCGGGAGCGCGCTGATCCGGCGGCAGGGCCGGGCAGAACACCCGGTTCATGCCGAGCGTGCCGGCCGTGTCGATGACCTTGTTGATGTCGTCCTCGAACTGTTCCATGGGAAAAAAGTGTCCGGAGGGCATTGCCAGGCCGTTGGCGTCGAGGAGCTTGCGGAAGGCCGCCGGGTCCTCGTAGTTGCCGCCAAATCCTTCGACCTGGGTGTAGCCGAGTTTTGCAAGCCGCTCGAGAACGGTTTCCCACGGCGTGAATTCGCGCGCGGAATAGAGCTGAAAAGAAACATTCATCTTGATATGTCCTGATGTCTCGGAAAGGCAGGCCCAGGGTGCGGACCCTAGAGCCGGTTTTCCGTTACCTTGTCGAAAAGATTTGCGCGGGCCGCGTCGAATCCGACGGTGATCGGATCGCCGTACCGGACCGTTGCCAGGCCGTCCATGCGGATCCAGAGCAACTGGTCCTTGGCGCTGACGCGCACGAGTGTGTCGGAGCCGAGCGGCTCCACCAGATCGACCAGCCCCCGCAGCCGGATGGGGGCGGCTTCCGCCTCCGTGCCGGTGACCATGTGCTCCGGACGGATGCCGAAGGAGGCAGGACCCGAGGCTCCCCCGTCCTGGAACTCGTAGCCGTCGAGAGGGAACGCTTCGTCGGCAAAGATGAACCGTGGGGCACTGCCGCCGTCGACGGTGCCTTCGAAGAAGTTCATTGAGGGCGAGCCGATGAACCGGGCGACGTATTTGTTGGCCGGACGGTTGTAGATTTCGTTCGGCGAGGCAAGCTGGAGGATCTGACCGCCACGCATGATGGCGATCCGGTCGGCCAGGGTCATGGCCTCGATCTGGTCGTGGGTGACGTAGATCATCGTGTTGCTGAGCTTCTGGTGCAGCTGCTTGATCTCGACCCTCAGATCCGCGCGCAGTTTCGCGTCCAGGTTCGACAGCGGTTCGTCGAACAGGAACACATTTGCATCGCGCACCAGGGCGCGTCCGATGGCGGCCCGCTGGCGCTGACCGCCGGAAAGGGCGGCCGGCTTGCGGTCCAGAAGCGGCTCTATCTGCAGGACCTTGGCCGCCCGGCTGACGCGTTCCTCGATTTCCGCCTTTGGCACGCCGGCATTCTTCAGGCCGAAGCTGAGATTTCCCTTCACCGTCATCTGCGGGTAGAGCGCGTAGCTCTGGAAGACCATTCCGATGCCGCGTTTGGACGGTTCTTCCCAGGTGACATTGCGCCCGCCGATGAAGATCTGGCCGCCGGTGACGTCCAGAAGCCCGGCAATGCAATTGAGCAGCGTCGACTTTCCGCAGCCGGACGAGCCGAGCAGCACGAGAAATTCTCCTTGTCCGACTTCCAGGTTCAGGTCTTTGAGAACGTCCAGGAGGCCGAAGCTCAGAGAAAGGTTTCTGATGGCGATACTGGTTTCCGTACTTGCATCCATGGGACTTGTCTTCAGCCTTTCACTGCGCCTGCGGCGATGCCGCGGACAAAGAGTTTACCGGAGAGGAAGTAGATGGTGAGAGGAACGAGGCCCGTCAGGATGGTCGCCGCCATGTTGACGTTGTATTCCTTCACCCCTTGCGTGGAGTTGACGATGTTGTTGAGCTGCACCGTCATCGGATAGAGATCCGGCTTGGTGTAGATCACGCCGAACAGGAAGTCGTTCCAGATGCCGGTCACCTGCAGGATCATCGCCACCACGAAGATCGGCAGGCTCATGGGCACCATGATCCGGAAATAGATCGACCAGAATCCGGCACCGTCCACGCGCGCCGCCTTGAAGAGCTCCTGCGGAACGGAGGCGAAGTAGTTCCGGAAGAGCAGCGTCAGGATCGGCATGCCGAAGATCGTGTGCACGATCACCAGTCCCGTCAGGCTGCCGTAAAGGCCGACCTCCCTGAGCATGATGACGATCGGGTAGATCATCACCTGATAGGGAATGAAGGCGCCGACGATCAGGATCGTGAAGAAGGTTTCGGCACCCTTGAACCGCCAGTTGGCGAGGGCATAGCCGTTCACCGATGCGATCGCGATGGACAGGATCACGGACGGAATGAGGATCTGGACCGAATTGAAGAAGCCGCGGGAAAGGCCGTCGCAGTTGAGACCCGTGCAGGCCTCCGACCATGCCTTCACCCAGGGCTGGAACGTGACTTCGATTGGCGGGGAAAAGATGTTGCCGATACGGATTTCCGGCATGCCCTTGAGCGAGGTCACGATCATCACGTAGAGCGGCAGCATGTAGTAGAGCGAGACCACGATCAGCGTGCCGTAGACGATGATGTTGCGGCGGGAGAGGATCGGTCGCGGCTTGCGGCCCGACGGGCCGTCCGTGTCCCGCTCGACGGTGGCTGCCCCCGCCAGTCCCGCGATATCTGCGGGCACGGAGCCTTCGTACTTCACGGCATGATCGGGAAGATGAGGCGATGTGGTCATTTCCGCTTGCCTCCGAATTCCAGGTAGGCCCATGGCACGACGATGATGACGACCGTCAGCAGCATCATGGTGGATGCCGCAAACCCCTGTCCGAGGTTCTGCGACAGGAACATTGAGTCATAGACGTATTTCGCCGGGACCTCCGAGGAGATGCCGGGTCCGCCGCCCGTCTGCGCGACGATCAGGTCGTAGACCTTGATGATGCCCGAGGCGATCAGAACGATCGCGGTGATGAAAATGCCGCGCATCATCGGAATGACGATGAAGACATAGGTCTTCCACATCGGAATGCCGTCGATCTTCGCCGCTTTCCAGATGTCTTCGTCGATGCCGCGCAGGCCCGCCAGCATCAGGCACATGATCAGTCCGGTCTCGTGCCAGAGCCCGGCGATCAGCACTCCGTAGATGACAATGTCGGAATTGTAGAGCGGGTCGAAGGTGAAACTCTCCCATCCGAGGCTGCGCACCACGTGCTGCACGCCGAAGTCCGGATTGAGGATCCACTGCCAGGCAAGCCCGGTAACGATGAAGCTCAGCGCAAAGGGATAGAGCAGCATCGTGCGGAACGTGTCTTCGAAGCGGATTTTCTGGTCGAGAAGCGCGGCCAGAAGAAAACCGATGACCAGCGCGAATATCAGCGACAAGATGCCGTAAATCGCCAGGTTCTCGATCGAAATCAGCCATTTGCTGCTGGTCCAGAGCCGTTCATACTGGAACAGGCCGACAAATTCTTCCCGGGGCAGAAGCTTGGAATTGGTGAAGGAGTAGAGGACCGTCCAGGCGGTTCCGCCGACAAAAACCACCAGAGTGGTGGCAATCATCGGAATTGCCGCCACCTTGGCACTCATGTTGCGGTGCCATCTTGCGGGGCCAGTTGCTGCGGCCATGCCTTGTATTTCCCTGTCGATGCGCGGTGTTCGGTAACCTCCAGCCCCGCGCACACCATGTGCGCGCGGGGCTGGAGGACGCCACCCGGGATCAACCCGCCCCCAGGCTGACGCCTGACTAGGGAAAAGCTGATCGCTGCCGGAGTGCCGGAACATCTGTCTGCTCCGGCCCACTGCACCCGTCACGCCGGGTGGCGGTTCCCTGTGCCGGACTTGGCCGATCTGTGGCCGGGTCCGGCGTGCCTGTCAGTCAGCGCTACCGACGATGGCGGCGAACTGTTCCTGGGCGTCTTCAGCAGACATGGACGGGCTGTTGAAGAACTCGACGAAGAGGTCGTTCACCTGGACCAGGCTGTCGGCGGACATGAGCTGGTCCGGTGCCTGGATGATGTTGCCCTTGTCAAGGATAGCCAGACCCTTG
Organism: Roseibium salinum; assembly: GCF_026240905.1. Taxonomy (NCBI): domain Bacteria; kingdom Pseudomonadati; phylum Pseudomonadota; class Alphaproteobacteria; order Hyphomicrobiales; family Stappiaceae; genus Roseibium; species Roseibium salinum. Next base: position 3,307,100 of record NZ_JAPEVI010000003.1, on the reverse strand, counting down.
CGCATGCAGTCATTGGCAGCCTCCAGGTCCACGTCGCCGCGAACCGGGAGCGAGCCCTTCTTCAGGTTGAACGCCACCTGGGCTTCCGGAGACATCATCACCTTGGCAAGTTCGCCCTGCGCTTCGGTGATTGCCGGGTCGTCCACTTTCGGGAAGTAGAAGGCGTCGCCGCCGGTCTGTATCACCTCGTTCACGCCGAGGCCCGGCAGGCAGGTGTAGTCTTCGCCGGCCACCTGATTGGCGACCTGGAATTCACCCTGCGCCCAGTCACCCATGATCTGGCCGGCGGCCTTGCCGGTGATGACCATGTTGGTGGCATCGTTCCAGTTCTGAACGTTGGAGTCCTTGGCCATGTCGCGTGCCGTTGCCGCTGCCTGGAAGACCTTCGCCATTTCCGGGCCGGCTGCAAGCTCGGCATCCTTGTCGCCGAAAATCTTCGTGTAGGTTTCAGGTCCGGCAAGGGCGACCAGAAGGACCTGGAACGCCAGGGTGGTCTGCCAGGGCTGCTGGCCCATCGCCAGCGGAGTGATGCCGGCTTCTTCCAGCTTGGGCGCCGCGGCCACGAATTCGTCCCAGTTGCTCGGGATTTCCAGACCGTTGTCCTCGAACACCGAATTGTTCAGCCACAGCCACTGCTGGGAATGGATATTGACCGGCACGCAATAGATCTTGCCGTCCAGCGTGCAGCTGTCGAGCAGGCTGGTCGGGCGGATGACCTCGCGCCAGTTTTCAGCCTCGGCAATATCGCTCAGGTCGCGCATCAGGCCCGCCTCTACCAGTTCTTCCGCCTGGCGGCCGTGGTTGAACTGGGTGGCGCCCATCGGGTCGCCGCCGGTAATGCGGCTGATCATGACCGGCCGCGCGGTGCCGCCCGAGCCTGCGATCGCGCCGTCGACCCACTTGTTGCCGGTTGCATCGAATGCCTTGGCGAATTCGGCCACCGCGGCCGCTTCCCCGCCGGAGGTCCACCAGTGGGTGACTTCCAGGTCGGTCGCGTTTGCAGCGGTCGCAGCGCAAATTGCAGTGGTTGCTGCAAAGGCAGCACATAATGCTTTCATAATATCCTCCCACCGAACGGGTTGGTTCGATTGACCTTTAGATGCGGCCTCCACCGCACTTTTTAAATCGATTACATTTTGTTGTTTCTTTCGATGTAATCGATTACATTCATAATTCTCGGGAATGGGGCTCATGTCAACCGGGAAATTCAATCACTGAGAAAACAAAAAATACCGGAGACGTTCTTGGTCCAGAAAAATGCAAGAATTCAGGATGTTGCGCGGGAGGCGGGGGTCTCGACGGCAACGGTCAGCCGCGCGCTCAGCAATCCTGAACTTCTGACCGAAGCGACCCGCGAGAGCGTTTTTGCCGCCATTCGCTCAACCGGCTACCGGGTCAACCGCGCCGCGCGGAACCTCAGGACACGGCAGGCGGGCGCGGTGCTGGTTCTCGTGCCCAATCTGGGCAACCCGTTCTTCTCGCAGATCCTGGCCGGCATCAGCGAGGTCATCGGCGAGCGCGACTATGCGGTGCTGATCGCCGATACGACAGATCACGCAAGTGCGGGAAAACGTCTGGTCGACTATTTCCGGGATCTCGCAGATCGACGGCATGATCTGCCTGGACGGCTCGCTGTCGAGCGACCAGATGCAGCAGTTCGACGACAACGGCGTCTCCGGAAAGATTGTCTTTGCCTGTGAATGGGTGCATGGCTCGGACCTGCCCTCGGTGCGCAGCGACAATGTGTGCGGCGCGCAGCTTGTCGTGCAGCATCTCTACGGGCTCGGTCACCGGAAAATCGCCCATGTCACCGGCCCGCAGGACAACGTCCTCACCCATGCCAGACGGGAAGGCATGCTGGCGGAGCGCGAGCGCCTTGGCCTTCCGCTCCGGGACGAATGGATCATCCGGGGCGACTTTTCCCTGAAATCCGGCCATGACGCTGCGGAGCGAATCCTGGCCATGGAAGACAGGCCGACTGCGGTCTTCTGCGCCTCGGACCAGGTTGCCTTCGGTCTCATATCCACCCTGACCGCAAACGGGCTCGATGTGCCGCAAGATATGTCGGTGATCGGTTTCGACGACATCGAGCTTTCCGAGCATTACGTGCCCGCGCTGACCACCATCCGTCAGGACAGGCGCGCGCTCGGGACAAAGGCGGCCGCCTTGCTGCTGGAGCGAATCGATCCCGCCAGTGAAATGCGGGACGCTCCGGTGGCTCCCGTCATGGTCGATGTCGAACTGGTCGTCCGCCGAAGTGCCGCGCCTCTACGGATCTGAGTTTATCGTTGGCGCCTGCGAAAGCTTTGTGCCCCGGGTGCCACTGAAGGTTGCGATTTCGGCGCCGCACTTTGACGGCCCGCGCTGGAACAGGCCGGCAAGGCAAATTTGGTGACAAAAGAAACAAGACGCTAATCGGCGAGTCTGCAGCCTTTCCTAGGTGCGATGTAACCGAATGGGCACGAACTCTCGTGGAAGTAAGGTTCACTACGTACTGGGAGAGAAAAAATTTAAAGTCTATTCGGGGCAAATCGATTGCATGGCCGCGTCAAGAATTAGAAACTACTGGTTGTGGGAATATATTTCCTGGTTCACGCACCAAAAAAGTTGGAGGGCATAGAAATTATATTTCGAATACTGACGCTTGTTACATGTTTATTGTAATTTATCCTTTAATATTAGCGTTTGATTAACTTGAATGTGTCACCCTGCAACAGGGTAGAGAGATTGGTGGTAGACATGCGGGTTTTAGCCTTCGGCTTTGCGGCGTTATTCAGCGCCATGTTTTTGCAGGTTCCTCAGGTTCTGGCGGAACCGGAGCTCAAGGTCGTGGGGACCGGCGACGGTCTCGATATGCTTCAGGAGATCGGCGCGGGATTCGCCGCCGGGCATCCGGACATCAAATTGTCCATTCCCCCCAGCATCGGTTCCGGGGGCGGCATTGCCGCAGTCAGTTCCGGAGCTGAGCGGCTTGGCCGGGTCGCGCGTCCCTTGACGGACAGTGAGATTGAGTTCGGTCTCGTCTATCTTCCGATCGCGAAAATTCCGAGCGCCATCTTCACCCATCCTTCAGCCGGAATCGAGGGCTTGACGAGCGAGGAACTCGTGAAGGTCTATTCCGGCGAAATCACCAACTGGTCGGAACTGGGCGGCAACGATGTGCGCGTGCGCCTCGTCCGCCGCGAAGACGCCGACAGCACGCTGCAGGTGCTGCGTGCGTCCATGCCCGGCTGGAAAGACCTGGAGTTCTTCCCCCGGTCAAAAACGGCTCTGACCACTCAGGAGGCCATCTCGACCGCACGGGAAGTTGAGGGGGCGGTTGCTTTCGGACCCTATTCGAAGGAGCTGGAAGATGGTCTCGCCATATTGAGAATCGACGGACACCATCCGACCGATGGAGCCTATCCGAGCGCCGTGACCCTGGCACTGATCTACAAGGACGGCACCATGGACGGCGAAATGCAAGCCTTCATCGATTACGCCGTGTCGGATCCTGCCCGTGAGCTGATCCGGAACTTCGGCGGCGTCCCGGCTCCCAACTAGCCACATGGCCTGACATGACACGTCACTCGTCCATTCTCTGGCATTACACGTATGGCGCTGTCTTTACAGCGCTATGCGCGTTGGGCGGATTGATCGGACTGGTGGCGTATCAGCTCGAGAGCAGCATGGAGCGCCAGGAAGCGGAACTTCTGAAGCTTTCCCGGTCCCGCTTGCTCGAGACGCTCGACGCGGATGTGAAGCTTGCAGGGGCCCGGCTGGAGTTCCTGGTTCAGGACAGGGCACTGCGTGTGAGCGCAATTGCCGAGCGCCTGGACACCGCCAATGCGATCGATTCGCGGAACGTCGTGGCCATGTCCGAATTGCTGGGCTCGGCGGCAGAGCTGGCGGATGTCGACAGCATCGTCGTCCTGGATGATACCGGCCGGGTGATTGGCGCATCGTCCTACGAGGCCGACCTGGTCACGCTCGGCGCCAGCATCCCGGAAACTGGTTTCTACGACGAGATTGCCGGATCGCTGAGGGAAAGCATTCCCGGCAGGAAGCAAACCTATTCGGCAATACTGCCGCGTTCGGAGACCGGAATCTTCGTTCCCGGCGAGGCCGTCAACACGGTTTCCCAGGTCATTTTCGTGCCGGTCTTTGACGACTTCGGATATGTGACCGGCGGCCTGCTGGCGCAGCGGTGGTTGCGTGAGCAAGAACCGATGCTGCGGGATCTGACGGGCATCAACTCGTTCGAGCTGGCTCTCCTCCATGACGACAGGGTGATTTCCAGGGCGAATTTCGACGGCCGCATGGCCGATCTGGAAAGCTCGTACTCCACGCCCAGCATCACCGCCAACGGAGAAAGGCTGATCAGGTGCAGCGTGCCCGTTGCGCCGCTGGCGGTTTGCGCCATGCTGCCGATCGAAGCCCTGACGGAGACCCAGAACGAACTGATCAGGATCGGTACGGAAGAGGAAGCGAAACTGCTCCATCGGCTGTTTCTTTTCGGCCTCCTGGCGCTTGCCGCATTCGCAACTGTGGCCTTCCTTCTCGCCCGCCAGGTCACGCTTCCACTGACGAAGATTACGCGTGTGCTGTCGGGCATCGCTGCCGGCGATTTCGAAAATCAGGTCGTCGGAACCGAGCGGCCGGACGAAGTCGGCGACATTGCCCGATCCGTCGTCTCCCTGCAGCGGTCCGTCAAGGAGCGCGATGCCCTGCGCGACCGGGTCCACGAGAAGAACACCATCCTGAAATCGCAGGAAGCCCAGCTGCGCGAGCAGAACATCCTCTTCGACGCGGCTCTCAACAACATGTCCCACGGCCTTTGCATGTTCGACGCGGACGGCCGGCTGATCGTCTCCAACAGGCGGTACAAGGAGCTCTTCGAACTGGAGCCGGAGGCGGTGAGGGCAGGAATGACCGCCGCGGAGCTTCGTGCACTCAAGAAGGTCGAGGAACTTGATCTTGAAACGGCGAGGTTCGGCGACAAACGGAACGCGAATTCCCATGCCGCGTCATCCGGGCAAAGCACCGAAATGGTCAAGCTGCACTCCGGCCGGATCGTGCTGACCACGCGCCAGCCGCTGGCCGACGGCGGCTGGGTGGCGATCTCCGAAGACATTACGGAACGCCAGGAAGCCCGGGACCGGCTGGCGTTCCTTGCCCGCCACGACATTCTGACCCAATTGCCGAACAGAATTGAGTTCCGCGACCAGATGGAGATACTGCTCAAGCGGCAGCAGATCGAAGGCGGTCCGTTCGCAATTCTTTGCCTCGATCTCGACGAGTTCAAGACCGTCAACGACTCCCTCGGCCACCCGATCGGCGATGAACTGCTGCGCCAGGTGGCGGACCGGTTGCGCGACCTGGCGGGCGACGGGGAGCTTGTCGTGCGTCTGGGCGGCGATGAATTCGCCATCCTGACCGGCCTTCCGTCCCATCTGCATGACGTCGATGAACTGGCGCAGTCGATCATCTGGGAGCTCTCGCAGCCATTCCAGATCGCCGATCATGAGATCGTCATCGGCGTGAGCATCGGCATTTCGGTCGCCAAGGGGGACGGTATCGTCGGCGACGAGTTGTTCAAACAGGCCGACCTTGCGCTCTACAAGGCAAAGGAAGACGGACGCAACACGCATCGGTTCTTCGAAACCGACATGGGAATTGCGGTGAACGACCGCCGTGAACTCATCTCCGATCTCAGAAATGCTGTCGCCAATGGCGAGATGGAGCTGTATTTCCAGCCGCAATACAGCCTGGACAACTATGCGATATCCGGCTTCGAAGCGCTGGTCCGCTGGAACCATCCGACGCGCGGACTGGTGTCTCCGGGAGATTTCATTCCCCTTGCCGAGGATACTGGCTTGATCACGCAGCTCGGCCAATGGGTGCTGACCGAGGCCTGCCGGATCGCGGCCGGCTGGCCGCGGCATCTGCGAATGGCGGTGAACCTCTCACCCCGGCAGCTGCGCGGACATGCCTTCGGCCCGGTGCTCATCGAGGCACTTGCGAAGTCCGGTCTGCGGGCGGACCGCCTGGAACTGGAGGTCACCGAAAGCGTGCTTCTGACCGATTCCGACGAGGTCCTGGACGCCCTGCACCAGGCCAAGTCGCTCGGCGTCAAAGTGTCGATGGATGATTTCGGAACGGGCTATTCCTCGCTGAGCTATCTCCGTCGCTTCCCGTTTGACAAGATCAAGATCGACCAGTCCTTCGTCCGGTCGATGGCCTATTCGGACGATTCGATTTCTATCGTGAAAGCCGTCATCGAGCTGGCGAAAAACCTCGACATGACGACAACGGCCGAGGGTGTCGAAACCCGCCAGCTGCTGGATATGCTTAAGGACATCGGCTGCAACGAGGCGCAAGGCTATTTCCTGGGACGGCCGATGCCTGTCGCCCAGGCCGAAGAACTGATCTTTGCCTGCGAACAGTCGCTGTCGACCGTTGCTCAATAAAAGCCGGGTCCGGGGGCCTTGAGGTCCTTGAGCATCAGGCCTCGCCGTCGCGGCAAAAGGCTCTCCTTCTGAACTGCCTCATCCCGGCAAAAACCCGATACACGCAAGTGTTTGTGGAACAGGGCCGTCTTGAAGCCGCCGCGTCACGCCGGGCGCACGAAAGTCAGGCCTGGCCCGCTCGTGCGGGTTCGCTTCCAGCGCGACCGCTTTGATGCGACGGGACCGGCCGCGTGGTCCTCACGCGCCGTTCCTGGACGCTCGGTGAGCCGGATCCGGATCCGGGGCCGGTTCGGGCTTAACAGTTACATTCAATTTTGTGAGTTCAAAAACCTAGCCGGCTGTCGCCGTCGTGAACGGCGCCGCCGCCTTCCGGAACAGGGAGCCGGCGAATGCCAGAACGCCCTTGTCTTCCTCGGCGACATAGAATGGATCGGCGTAGAAGGTCGCGCCGGCCTGCCGTGCCAGTTCGCGCATGGTTTCCACATGCGAGGGGGCACCGGCGGAATAGACGATGTGGTTTTCGGTGATGTCGCCGACCAGTTCATGCGGCCGGGCCGTCATGACCGTGTCGTCATCCCCGTCGCTTGCCGTCAGCGTGATCGCAATGCCCCGGTGGCGCAGCCAGCGCACGGCGTCGCGCATGTAGAGACCGTCCCGGGCACGCGACCCCACGACCAGTTTCAGTTCCCGCTTCGGCTGACCCATGCTTGCGGCGACGGCAATCGACCAGATGGGCGCAAATCCGGTGCCGGTCGACGTCAGGATGATCGGCTCGGGCTGGCGGCGCAGAAACGCATTGCCGAACGGTCCGCGCAGTTTGACGGCGTGGCCCTTGCCGATTTCCTTGCCCAGCTTCGAGGAGACGATACTGTCCGGATACACCTTGATGTGAAAGACGATGACGTCCTGCTCCGCATCGAGGTTGAGCGGCGTTGTCGGGCTGTAGTCCCGCGGCGGATAGCCGGCGAAGGTCGCGCGCAGGTACTGGCCCGGAAGCCATGTGACCGGCCTGGCCACCCGGACGCGGATCTCAAGGTAGTCTTCCTTGACTTCCCGAATGGACTCCACGACGCCCTTGGTGGTCTTCACGATCGGCACGGGGTCGTAGGAAATCTCCGCGTCGCCCTCCAGCACCGCCAGGCAGCCGAGCACGGTGTCCTTCTCCCGCGTTCCCAGATCGTCGACGCCGCCGCTCAGCACGCGCACCCGGCAGGTTTCGCACTGGCCGGAGCAGCAGTCATGCGGCAGGACCAGACGTCCGCCGAGGCCGGCATCAATCAGCGTATCCCCGACATTGGCCTTGATCTTCTTGCCGTTGATGGTGACGGTGCAGGTGCTTTTCGACATATTGGCGTGTCCGTGGTGAAGGGCGATCAGTTGAGTGTCAGGCGGACCGGACGCGAATGGCGTGTGTGGCGCGTCTGGTTATGGTCGAAAACGGACAGCCAGACGAACAGGCCGTCTTCCATGGCAAGGTCCTGGTGATGGCCGGTATCCATGTCGCGGATGACTTCCAGCGTCCAGTAGCCGTCATGCCATTCGGATCCGCCCATGAGGTCGGCCCGGCTTCCGGCATATTCCCCCTGGATCAGCACGCCCGGAATAACGGTGCCGACGGGGATCTCGGCGTCCTTCTCTTCGGAGTAGGGGACGCTTTCCTCCTCTAACATCCACCACTGCGATCCCTCGTCTTCGCTTGATTCCACCGACAGGTCGATATTTCCCATGAGGGCAGCGGTTTTCGTGTAGTCGACGGGGAGGCGTTGGACGCCGACCGTGCCGTGATAATGGGTCTCGGGGTCGCCGATGTAATTGTAGACGTAGAAGGCCTTGCCTTCGTCGGCGCTGTACCCGGCGCTGTAGCGGCTCTTGCCTGCCACGTGGTCCGCGCTTGGCTCAAGCGGTGTGCCGAACCACATGTCGTCGACCTTGCCCAGCATGCCGCCGCGGGCTGCCTTCCATTGCCAGACATCCAGCAGGCTGCCGTCGGTCGTATAGTGGAGGCCACGCCCGTGGAAAGCCTTGGGTTTGTCCGAAAGCGGCTTGGGGCCCATATGCGTGCTGGCACCGCCACCGAAGGCATCGGACTTGGAGAAGGCAACGGAGAACTTGTCTTCGTAATAGGCTGTTTCGTCCGACAGGTCCGCACGGTTGTTCAGCATGCGCCAGCCCTCTTCGGTCTTGACGACCGGGTGCCTTTTCAGGGACCGGGTGGCGTCCTCCCAGCGAAAGGCGAAGGCGATCTTGTCGCCGACGCGGAGGGCGCGGACCTCGACGGTGGACTCGCCCGTTCCGCTGAGGTTCGAACCTTGTTGCGTCCTCACGAAAACGGGTCTGGCGTCCTGCCACACCTCATCGCTGAGGTCGCCGTCAAGGACCGGAAGTTCCGCCGCACTCGCCACGACCAGATCTTGCCGGCTGCCGAAATCGAGGGTGACGGCACCGGCGATGATGACGGCTCCGATGGCCAGCGAGATGCCAAGCGGGTGGACAGCCATGCCGGGAAACCGGCGCAGTGCCTGCGGCCGGAACAGCCGCAGCAACTGTGCGATGCCGCCATAGGCATAGTGAAGGATGACATGCGCGACGATATAAGTCAGCACCACCAGGGCCGAGGTGTAATGCACGGTTACCCAGATGCCGCCATGGCCGACATAAAGCAGGACCCCCGTTGCCGTCAGCGTGACCACCGCGGCGAAGAGGATCCAGTAGGCAATGACATTGACTGCGGCAATGCGCAGCTTGTTGCTTGCCGGCAGTGTCAGGACCACGATCTTTTTTGACGAAATGCGCCGTTTCAGTCGGGCGAGCGACATATAGGCGGCATAGGAAAATATGAGCGCCAGCACGAATACCGCCGATACATAGTGCCACGTCCAGATTTCGCCCTGGGGAAGGATCGGCTCGAACAGTTTCGAGAACCAGGCGCCCTCCGCATCCGAGGAAAGCCTGAGGCCGGTCAGCAAACTGACGAAGATCGCGACAACCAGCGTCCAGTGCAGCAGGATCGTTCCGAGATCGCTGCGCACGGGCGGTTTGATGTCTTCCGGTCTGACTGCAGCCGAGCCTTTTTCCTTCGCACCGAGCCCGGTTCGCGCGGACTTTGGCGGAGCAGTGAGTTCGAGCGGGTTGGTGGTCACTTGATCCGTCAATACGGCCTCCAGATTTCGAAACACCATGATCGAGTGTTGAAACAGCGAATCACGGAAGCAATACTAGTAAAGAAGTCAAAAAATAAGCTTAAAAAAGTCTTATTTTGAAGACAAAAATGAAAAATTGTGGCCGCGCAACCTCTACTAAACTTATGCGTGCGATATTTTGGTATCCTGACTTGCCCCATCCCGACTGAAACAATAATGCCCCCTCGGTATTGTTTGCTAATCTTCAATGCTGTTGAGAAATCCAGCGCCGAAATCGGAAGTAGACTAATCGCCATCATGGTGTAGCAAGTATAGTAAATAATGACAGTAAACATATTCCTAATTTTCGGATTTCGATGCTGTCGTTCTCATGGCGAGCGCACCGGCGAACCGGTTCAGCGCCACGGATGCCGCTGGATGGTGCGGCAATGAAACCGTTGATCCAGGTCATACGCGCCCGGCCGCTTCTCTCATAGCGTTGCATCACCTGAAATGTATTCAGTGGGCCCGTGCCAATGGCTCTTGATCCTGGCGCGTGCACCTACAAGTAGCAGGTATGATCGGGCGGGATTGGAAATCGATGAACAGGCACGTGCCTCCAAAGAGCGTACACGCGCAGTCGGCGGACGAGGCGCTTCGCGCCCTGGACGCAGCCGAAACCGGGCTTAGCTCCGCGGAGGCCGCGCGCCGCCTGAGTGGCCACGGGCCGAACCGGCTGCCCGAACCGCCAAGGCGCAGCGTGATTCTGCGGTTTCTCGCGCATTTCCACAACGTGCTGATCTACGTGCTGATCGGCTCGGCCATAGTCACGGCCGCGCTGCAGCACTGGGTGGATACCGGGGTCATCCTGGCGGTTGTGATTGCCAATGCGGTGATCGGTTTCGTCCAGGAAGGCCGCGCCGAACAGGCGATGGAGGCAATCCGCGGCATGCTCGCGCCGCGCTCGGCCGTGCTGCGCGACGGGCGGCGGCAAAGCGTCGACGCCGAAGGTCTCGTGCCGGGCGACGTCGTGCTGATCGAGGCGGGCGACCGTGTTTCCGCCGATCTGCGGCTGATCGAAGCCCGCAGCCTGAAGGCCGAAGAGGCGATCCTGACGGGCGAGTCCGTGCCGGTTGAAAAGGACACGGCGCCGGTGGCTGAAGAGGCCGTGCTCGGAGACCGGACGTCGATGCTCTTCAGCGGCACGCTGGTTGCCGCAGGAACGGGGCGGGGCGTGGTTGTGGCCACCGGGAAGGGTACCCAGATCGGCCGGATCAGCGGCATGCTGTCCGAGGTGACTTCGCTGACGACGCCGCTCGTCCGCCAGATGGACACCTTCGCCCGCTGGCTCACCTTGTTCATTCTCCTCAGCGCGGCTGGTTTGCTGGTTTACGGCTATTTCGTCGGTCATCTGCCGTTCGCCGATCTTTTCATGGCCGTTGTCGGTCTCTCCGTCGCTGCCATCCCGGAAGGCCTGCCGGCGGTTCTGACGATCACCCTGGCCGTCGGCGTGCAGGCCATGGCGCGGCGAAACGCCATCGTCCGCCGCCTGCCGGCGATCGAAACGCTGGGTTCGGTCTCGGTTATCTGCACCGACAAAACGGGCACGCTGACCCGTAACGAAATGATGGCGGCGACGCTTGCGTCCGCGGAACACGTCTATTCGGTGGGTGGCAATGGCTACGCACCTGAAGGCGCGGTGCGCTGGCGCGAGGCGGACGTATATCCCCATGAACATGCCGTCCTGATGGAGTTCGCCCGGGCCGCGGGACTTTGCAACGATGCGGTGCTTCACGGCACGCATGGCGAGTGGCGCGTGGAAGGCGACCCGATGGAGGGTGCCCTGATGGCACTTGCGGGCAAGATCACCGGTGGGGGGCGGAGCCGTTTGGCAACTGGAGCCGGAGCGATGCAATTCCCTTTGATGCCGCGCATCGCTATATGGTCGTGCTGCACCACGATCGCGAGGGTCATGCCTGCATTCACGTCAAGGGCGCGCCGGAAGCGGTTCTGGCCCTGTGTGCCGACCAGCGCGCCGATGGCGGCGGAACGGAACCCCTGGCCGAGGCCCATTGGCATGCCATGGTCGAGGAGCTTGCCACCGTAGGCCAACGGGTGCTCGCGGTTGCGGTGCGCGCCATGCCGCAGGACCATACGACCCTGAACGCCGCCGATCTCGATCGCCGGCTGACGCTGATCGGCCTGATCGGCCTGATCGACCCGCCCCGCTCCGAGGCGGTCGAAGCTGTCGCAGAGTGTCATGCGGCCGGCATCCGCGTGAAGATGATCACCGGCGATCACGCGGCAACGGCCCGGGCCATCGCCGCGATGATCGGGCTGAAGAACCACGAGCAGGTGCTGACCGGCGCGGACATCGCGGCGATGGACGACATCGCCCTTGCAGGGGCGGTCGTGGCGACGGACATCTTTGCGCGCACCTCGCCTGCCGACAAGCTGCGCCTCGTCACCGCGCTGCAATCCCATGGCCTGACCGTGGCGATGACCGGCGACGGCGTCAACGATGCACCCGCGCTCAAGCGGGCCGACGCCGGCATTGCCATGGGCCGCAGGGGCAGTGAAGCTGCAAAGGAGGCCGCGCAACTGGTGCTGGCCGATGACAATTTCGCCTCGATCGCGGCGGCCGTACGCGAAGGGCGGACCGTCTACGACAACATCAAGAAGGTCATCAGCTGGACCCTGCCCACGAGCGCGGGCGAAGCCATGACCATCGTCGTCGCGCTCCTGGCGGGCCTCGCCCTGCCGATCACGGCGGTGCAGATTCTCTGGGTCAACCTGGTCACGGCCGTCACACTCGGGCTTGCCTTGGCTTTCGAACCGTCCGAGCCCGGCAGCATGCGCCGACCGCCGCGCCCTCGTGACGAGCCACTGCTCACCGGCGGACTGGTCTGGCACATCGCCTTCGTCTCGGCGCTGTTTCTCGCCGCGGTCTTCGGAGTTTTCACCTATGCCACGGCCCGCGGCTACGAACAGGCGCTGGCGCAGACCATGGCGATGAACATGCTCGTGGTGCTGGAGATCTTCCATCTCTTCTTCATCCGCAACATTTACGGCACGTCACTCACCTGGAAAGCGGCAAAGGGGACGAAGGTCGTCTGGGCATGCGTCATTGCGGTCACGGCGGCACAATTCGCCATCACCTATGTGCCTCTCATGCAGTCCGTCTTCGGGACGCACGCCGTGCCGTTCTCCGACGGGGTTCTGCTTGTCGCCATCGGCGTGGCATTCTTCGCCCTGGTCGAAATCGAAAAACAGATGCGCCTGGCACTCGGCGGCGGACATCACAAAACCGGCCCGCAATAGGTCTGCCGCTGCGTCACGCGAGCCGTCTTCCCGGAAGTTTTCGGCCTCAAAGCGCATTGACTAAAAAATCACCTTGACCAGTGACATGGCAGCTTTCTAGATTTTCTTGACCATTTGGTCAGCATGGAGTGCAAAGAGGCGTGAATGTCCGCACGCTCCTGCGGTGGCCAGATTGCCAAATGTCCGATACGGCGGGTTGGGAGCCGGATTGTATCGGACCGGTGAGGTCAACCTGGCTTCATGCGTTTAGGCATGAAGGCAGACTGTTGATTGTCATTGACGGGTTGGAGCATGCTGCCTGCGTTGTTCTGAATGCAGGACGCTCCAGGGGTTGAAAGTTCCAGAGAGAGGCAGGCCGGATAAGGTCATGCCCGAAACCAGTAGGGGAATTGCAATGAAGGTATTGAAAAGTCTGGCGCTTGCGTCCGTGTTGGGGGCAGGTCTGGCCTCAGGCGCGGCAAACGCCGCGGACGAGCTGACACTGCAGCTCAAATGGGTCACTCAGGGCCAGTTTGCCGGCTACTATGTCGCGCAGGACAAGGGCTTTTACGAGGAGGAAGACCTGGATGTGACCATCAAGCCGGGTGGGCCGGATATAGCTCCTCCGCAGGTGATCGCAGGCGGTGGCGCGGACGTCATCGTCGACTGGATGCCCTCCGCGCTCGCATCCCGCGAAAAAGGCGTGCCGCTGGTCAACATCGCCCAACCGTTCAAGAAGTCCGGCATGATGCTCACCTGCCTCAAGGACACCGGCATCACGTCTCCGGAGGATTTCAAGGGGAGAACCCTTGGCGTCTGGTTCTTCGGCAACGAATACCCGTTCCTGTCCTGGATGAGCCAGCTCGGCATCCCGACGGATGGTGGGCCGGAAGGCGTGACCGTTCTGAAGCAGGGCTTCAATGTCGATCCGCTTCTGCAGAAGCAGGCCGATTGCATCTCCACCATGACCTATAACGAATACTGGCAGGTGATCGATGCAGGCATTCCGGCCGAAGACCTGATCGTCTTCAAATATGAAGACCAGGGCGTCGCCACGCTGGAGGACGGTCTCTATGTGCTGGAATCCAGCCTGGAAGATCCGGCCATGGTCGACAAGCTTGCCCGCTTCGTGAGGGCGTCGATGAAGGGCTGGGCCTATGCGGCCGAAAACCCGGAAGAGGCTGCCGAGATCGTTCTTGAAAACGATGCGACCGGTGCCCAGACCGAAAAACATCAGGTCCGCATGGTGAGCGAGATCGTGAAACTGGTCGACGGTTCCGACGGCAAGCTCGACATGGATGCCTACCAGCGCACGGTGGACTCGCTGTTGTCCGGCGGGTCCGATCCGGTGATCACGAAGGAGCCGGAAGGCGCGGTGACGACTGTCGTGACCGACAAGCTGTAAACTTCCCGTCCCAGTCGGGAAATGACAGGACCGGAGCGGCAAACCGCTCCGGTCTTTTGTTTTAAGCAATGTCCCTAACCAAATCGAAAACTTTACGCGCTTGTATCGCTCCTGGAATTACTTGCATTCAGGCAGCTTCACCTGAATGCGGAAAAGGTGGTCGCCGGAAAAGTGCCGGAGAATCTCGTCAGCGTCGCCTAGTACGCGGGAGGTTCCGGACGCGCCAGCGGGTTTATGGATAAGGGATGCTCAACTGGTCTGAAAAGGCAGGCAATATCGGCCCGGTTCCCGCCGGAGAACCGGCCTCGCGTTCTGCTGGAGCTTTGCCCCAGAACGGCATTGCGGGCATTCCGTCCGGCCTGGTCATCATCGTGATGTTCTGCGCCGTCATCCTTTCGTTCGGCGTCGTCCTGTTCAAGGTCCTTGTCGCCGAGCAACAGGCGGCTGCAAGAGAACTGAAATCCGTCTCCCGCGTCTTCGAGAACCACAAGCAGGTCCTGTTGACGGACATGGAGCGCTACGCCGCCTCGAATGCCGCCTACCAGAACATAGAAACCGCAAAGTCGATGGACTGGATCAAACACCGGTTCGGCGCTGACATGGCTCAGAATATTGCCTACGACCGCATGGCTCTCGTCGGCAGAAACCTGGAGGTGATTTTCGCGGCAAATGCCCCTGGTGCCGGCGTGCCGGAACTGTCCACGGCCAGGATCCGGGAAATTCTCGGAGGGACCGTCGAAAAGATCCGGAATACCTATCAGCATGGCCTCGTCACCACCGGCGGCGGCGAGGTGCGTTTTGCGGGCAGGCTTTCTGATGTCGCAGGCGTGGATATCGTCGAGATTGACGGCCGCCCCAACCTTGCTGCCGCCTTCGCCGTCGTGCCCGATCCGGGCGGCATCAAAATGGTTCACGGCCCGCCGAACATTCTGGTCACGACCTTTGAGATCGATGCCATCCATCTCGGCAGCCTGCTCGCGAGCCTGTCACTCGACAATCTGATCTTCGCCAGGCAGGTCCCGGAGGACATGATCTCGGTCCCGCTGGCCGGCAAGTCGGGCCAGGTTCTGGGCCATCTGGCGTGGTATCCCATGAGCCGGGCCTCCGCCATCATCGCAAGTTCGCTCCCGATCCTGGTCATCTCGCTGGGAATGATCCTGACGATCACGCTGATGACCCTGCGCCAGAACGCAAATGCCAAAGCCCGCCTTGAGCAAAGGGAGCAGGAAGCGCGCTATGCGGCCGATCACGACTTCCTGACGGGCTTTGCGTCGCGGGGATACTTCCATTCGGCGGCGGCAAGGTGGCTGGACGCCAGGGATGCGGCGGGAAATCCAGCCGCGATCATCTATCTCGATCTCGACAGCCTGAAGCAGGTGAACGACGTTCACGGCCACTCGGCCGGCGACCAGTTGATCCTCGAGCAATCTCGGCGCATCAGCCGGGCGCTGGGCCCTGACGGGCTTGTCGGCCGCATCGGCGGCGACGAATTCGTCATCCTGACGGACCGGTGGGGCACCGGTAACAACGCTCTTCAAGACATCCGTGACCTTCTCCAGGCCTTGAGCCGACCGGTCGAGTTCGAAGGCAAGCGTATCGACGCTTCCTGCAGCGCCGGTATCGCCCGCTTTCCCGACCACGGAAGCACGCTGAAGGAGCTGATCCGCGCGGCGGACATTGCCCTGCAGCGTTGCAAGATGGAGCACAAGAACGCCTTCCGCCTTTACGACGAGCGCATGGACGACATGCTGCGCGAGCAGAGGGAAGTCCGCATCGAACTCGATGCCGCGCTTCGCAACCATGAATTCGAGCTGTTCTATCAGCCGATCGTCCGGGCCGGGACGGGAGAAACCGCCTATTTCGAGGCGCTGATCAGATGGCGGCATCCCGAACGCGGGCTCGTGCCGCCTGACCGGTTCCTCCCGATCGCCCTTGAGGCAGGGATGATGCCGGACATCGGTGCCTGGGTTCTCGAACGCGCGCTCAAGGATGCCTGCGGCTGGCAGAAAGCCGGCGTTTCGGTCAATGTCTGTACCAGTCAAATCCGGAAGCCGGGTTTTGCCGAACTGGTCGAGACACTCCTCAGGCGGTACGATTTTTCGCCCGAGCGCCTCGTTCTGGAAATCACCGAAAGCCTGATGCTGGAAGAGGGCCAATCGACGCGCGAGACGCTGGAAAAGCTGCGCGATCTCAAGGTGGTCCTTGCCATAGACGACTTTGGAACCGGCTATTCCAGCATGAGCTACCTGCACAAGTTCCGCTTCGACACGATGAAGATCGACCGCAGTTTCGTCTCCCGTATCGGCGTCGACGAAGAAGCCGACACGCTGGTGCGTTCCCTTCTGGGCCTTGCCAGGGAAATGGGCATGCAGACCATCGGCGAAGGGGTCGAAACCGAGCAGCAGAAAGCGTTTCTCGTCGAGGCCGGATGCGGATTCATGCAGGGCTACCTGTTCGACAGGCCGCTGCCCCTCAAGGAACTTGCGGCCTGACCGCCTCGGGTCTTCCGGCCGAATTTCACAGAAATTGCCGATTGTCCGTTTATGAACGAAATCTGAACGCCCGGTTCACTCTGAGTTCCGGGACGCATTGCTAATCCTGTTCACGTCATCACGACACGGTTTTCAACCAGGACAGAGGATTGAGACAATGATCCGCAGATTTTTGATTTCCGCCGCAACCACTCTCGCCCTTGGTGCCTTTGCGGCTCCGGCCATGGCCGGCGGCATTACCATCGACCAGTACGGCTTCGGCAACAGCGCAGGCGGCAAACAGGTCGGGTCTCGCAATGCCATCGGCATTTTCCAGGACGGCTATTACAACAATTCGGTCAACCGGCAGTTCGGGCGCCGCAATACCGCGGCTGTCGGCCAAAACGGTTACGATAACCATGCGGACACCTGGCAGAACGGTCGTGACAATGCTGCCGGCGTTGGCCAGTTCGGTGGAAACCACACCGCGATCATGACCCAGGACGGCAACGGCAACATTGCCGCCGGTGTCCAGGTCGGCAACGGCTGCAATGCCAACGTCTCCCAGGCCGGATCCGGCAATGTCGCCGCTTTCGTGCAGACCTGTCCATAAGGAACGGACGGGCCCATTGAGAATTCTTCTCGACAGGCCGGGACCCGTCCCGGCCGTCGTCGAACAGGAGCAAGACCCATGTTGCAGTATTCCAAACCTCTCCTCGCCGGAACGTTCGCCCTGCTTGCCGGTACGGCTGTCTGGGCTGCCGGAAACGGTGTGGACGGTGAAGGCCCGCGCTGTGAAATCGTCGAAAGCGCCAACGGATCGATGACAGTTCTCCAGGGCCGCATCGAAGGCGAGGCCGGCGCCAGTGGATCCTACCGGATGACCGTCGAAAGCTCCGGCGGTAGCGGCAGCACCAATGTCAGCCAGGGCGGCGACTTCACCCTCGAAAAGGACGGCACGGCAACGCTTGGCAAGGTGACCCTCGGCAATAGCGGTGCGACCTATGATGCGCGCCTGAAGGTGAAACTCGATGGCCGGTCCTTCGATTGCACCGGCCGGTTCAGCGACCGCATCTGAGCGATCAACCAATTTCAGACCCAAGGGAAGACAGATGAAACCGACATTTTTCAAAACGCTCGCAGCCGGAATGCTGGTCTGCCTCGCGTCCGCAAACGCCGCCTTTGCCGGCGGCTCGTTCTCCGTCTCCGTGCAGCCGCGCAATCAGGACGAGGCAAACATGATGCGCGCCGGCCTTGGGATTTACTCCATGGTCAACCAGTTTCAGCGCGGCGGCGGCATCAAGCAGAAGGGCATCGCGAACGCTGCCGGCGTTCTGCAGAACGGCTTCGGCAATCACGCCGTGGTGCATCAGGACGGCAAGGGCCACAACGGTACCATCCAGCAGCATGGCAATGGCCATTCCTACGGCCTGTTCCAGTTCGGCAAGGGCGCCAACGCCCACGTGGTCCAGAGCGGCAACGGCCAGACCGGAACCTCCTTCCAGTTCGGCTGGTAGGGCAACTTTTCCCTGTGACGGCGGTGATCCAGACAGCGTCGGATTACGCGAAATTTTTCAGCAGGTGATCACGCGGAATACCTGATCCCCGGTCATGGCGCTGACGCGCCAGACCGGGATTGTTTGTTCTGGGGTCTGTCTCTGCGGCGCTCGAAAACGAAAAAACGCAGGCAAGCGGGGCTTGCCTGCGTGAGAAACCGGAACGGGCGGCCGCCTACTCCGCCGCTTCCCGGACCGCCATCGGGTTGTTCGGGTGCGTCGTCCAGTTGGCGTAGTCTTTCTCGACGACCTTCTTCGTGCGCGGATCGATGGTGCCGGCAGCCATGGGCTCCATGGTGATGCAGTTCTCCACCGGGCAGACATTGACGCACAGGTTGCAGCCGACGCATTCCTCGTCGATCACCTCGAACTTGCGTGCTCCGTCCACCATGTTGGTGATCGCCTGGTGCGAAGTGTCCTCGCAGGCGATGTGGCAGCGGCCGCACTGGATGCACAGGTCCTGGTCGATCTTCGCCTTGGCGATGTAGTTGAGGTTGAGGTGCTGCCAGTCGGAGACATTCGGCACGGCCCTGCCGACGAACTGGTCGACAGAGGTGTAGCCCTTCTGGTCCATCCAGTCGCTGAGGCCTTCGATCATGTCCTCGACGACCTTGAAGCCGTAGGTCATGGCGGCGGTGCAGACCTGCACCGTGCCGGCGCCAAGCGTCATGAACTCTGCCGCGTCGCGCCAGGTCGTGATGCCGCCGATGGCGGAAATCGGCATGCCGTAGGTCGCCGGATCGCGCGCGATCTCAGCGACCATGTTGAGGGCGATCGGTTTGACCGCCGGGCCGCAATAGCCGCCATGGGCGCCCTTGCCGTCGACGGAGGGCGACGGCGCCATGATGTCGAGGTCGACGCCCATGATCGAGTTGATCGTGTTGATGAGCGAAACCGCGTCCGCACCGCCCGCATTGGCCGCCTGGGCGGGTTTGCGGACATCGGTGATGTTCGGGGTCAGCTTGACGATGCAGGGCATGCGCGTGTTCGCTTTGACCCAGCGGGTGACCATCTCGATATATTCCGGAACCTGGCCGACGGCGGAGCCCATGCCGCGCTCGCTCATGCCGTGCGGACAGCCGAAGTTGAGTTCCACACCGTCCGCGCCGGTATCTTCCACCTGCCTCAGGATGTTGATCCAGTTCTGCTCCTCGCAGGGCACCATCAGCGAGACGACCAGGGCGCGGTCCGGCCAGTCGCGCTTCACCTGCTTGATTTCCCGCAGGTTCACTTCCAGGGGCCGGTCGGTGATCAGCTCGATATTGTTGAGGCCGATCAGCTGGCGGTCCTTGCCATGTATCGCGCCGTAGCGCGGGCCGTTGACGTTGACGACCGGCGGGTCCTCGCCAAGCGTCTTCCACACGACGCCGCCCCATCCAGCCTTGAAGGCCCGGACCACGTTGTATTCCTTGTCGGTCGGCGGCGCGGAGGCCAGCCAGAACGGGTTCGGCGATTTGATGCCGATAAAGTCTGTACGCAAGTCAGCCATGATGGCTCTCCCTCAAATCCGTGACGCCGGGCGCTTCTCAAGCGCTCAAGGCGGCATTGATGCTTTCAGCGGCAATCTTCCCGTCTTCGACGGCGGCAACGGTGAGATCCTCGCCGCCCGTCACGCAATCGCCGCCGGCCCACACATCCGCGAGGCTGGTTCTGCGCTCCGCATCGACGACGATGCGGCCCTTCTCCAGGTTCAATGCGCCGCCCAGATCGGTCTGCACCAGCGTCTGGCCCACGGCCTTGAACACCATGTCGGCGGGCAGGGTGACGATGTCGCCGGTCCCGGTCAGGGAGCCGTCCTGCTCCTGCGTGCGCTCCAGCTCGATCGCGGTGATCGCGCCGTTTTCGGCAACGAGCGCCCTCGGCTGTGCCCAGGTCATGATCTTGACGCCATTGGTCTGAGCCAGGTGCTGCTCGTATTCGGAGGCGTTCATGCGGTCCTGGCCGCGGCGGTAGGCGATCGTGACGTCTTCTGCGCCGAGCAGTTTGGTCTGGACCGCAATGTCGACCGCGGTCATTCCGCCGCCGATCACCACGATGCGCCGTCCGACCGGAAGCCTGGAGAGATCCTTTGCCTGGCGCAGGTCGGCAATGTAGTCGACCGCATCGAT
The DNA here is from genome assembly GCF_026240905.1 of Roseibium salinum. Classification (NCBI taxonomy): domain Bacteria; kingdom Pseudomonadati; phylum Pseudomonadota; class Alphaproteobacteria; order Hyphomicrobiales; family Stappiaceae; genus Roseibium; species Roseibium salinum. The sequence continues at coordinate 3,286,692 of NZ_JAPEVI010000003.1, read as the reverse complement.
GGCCCCGCTCTTGTCCTCGCCGTCGATACCCATTGCATTGACGCCGCCGAGGCCGATGCCCAGGAAAACGGCGTCATAGGAGGCGCGCAGGTCGTCCAGGGTCAGATTTTCGCCCAGGCGCTTGCCGGCCTTCCATTCGATGCCGCCGATGGAGAGGATGAACTCCACTTCGCGGGCCGCGAAATTGTCGACGGATTTGTAGGAGGCGATGCCGAACTCGTTGAGGCCGCCGGCTTTTTCACGGGCATCGAACAGGGTGACGTCGTGGCCGTGAACGGCCAGCCGGTGTGCGCAGGAAAGACCCGCGGGACCGGCCCCGACGACGGCCACCTTCTTGCCGGTCGGCGCGGCGCGGGTGAAGGGGGTGGAGCTGTTCTCGGCCATATAGTGGTCGGTGGCATAGCGTTGCAGCTGGCCGATTTTCACCGGCTTGCCTTCCGCCACCTCGCGCACGCAGACCTGTTCGCACAAGGTCTCCGTCGGGCAGACGCGGGCGCACATGCCGCCCAGGATGTTCTGTTCGAATATGGTCTTCGCCGATCCGGTCGGGTTGCCGGTCGAGATCTGGCGGATAAATTGCGGAATGTCGATGCTGGTCGGGCAGGCCTGCATGCAGGGCGCGTCGTAGCAAAAATAGCAGCGGTCCGCTTCGACCTGGGCTTCATGCGGTTCCAGAAGCGGATGCAGGTCGCTGAAATTCTTTGCGTAGGCGTCCTCAGGCAAGCGTCCGGCAGCTATATCCGGGCCGGCTTTGGTCTGGGTCATGGAGATCTCCGGAAGGTTGGCGATCGTTTTCACACCGGCTTCCTTCGTTTTTTGAGGAAGCTCGTGGACCCATTGGAAAAAAATTTGAACAGTTAGTCAAATATTTTTAGAACAATTAAAAACTTGAGGCGAAAAATCAGCAATAATATTGCCGAGAAAACAGAGAGTTAGCCGCAAAACCCGGCGGAATTTAAATTGATTCCAGATCGCGGCGGAGGAGCCTGCCGCGCCTTCAATCGACGCTGTTTTGCACAGAAGGGTTGCCGAGCGGCAAAAACCGGCCGTCGGCACATGCGATTTCGGCACCCGCGGGGGTGGATGAACGGACGAGGCCTCAGCCGGAAAGAACCAGACCCGGACCGGACGCGGTGCCGGTCAGTGCCAGTGATGCGGCAGGTGCGACCAAAGCTGCCGCGCCGGACGGGACGCAGGGTCCCTGTACTGGGCGAGCAGGGCCAGGAGGCTGACCACAAGGAGGGTCACCGGCCAGAAAAACGAACACGCGACCATCCCCCACAGCCGTGCGGTGTTGCTGCGGCCGCATTCGACCAGGTCAGAGGTCGACAGGATCACGAACAAAAGAGCAATGCCGCCGTAAAGAGCCATGCCGGTCATCGTGATGATGTACATATCGATTGTCCATCTTGCTGCCGGCGCTGCGACCAGTGCATTCGATCTTGCGGGTCCGGACCCTGGCGCCATTCTCGGCACCTCACCCTGACATCAGGCGGGAATTATTTGGCCTAAATGTGGCTTGCCCGGTCTTGAGGCTGCTCAAGAGCCCTAATAGGTGCCTTGGTCCCCGAAATTCTGGAATCCGGGATTGCGGCCATTGTCGAAATAACTGACAGGGGCTCTATTCCGGAAACCAGAGTTTGGCTTTCTCGGCGCCGCGCTCAATGATCACGTGGCCGTTTGCAAACACGCGGTAAGAGTGGCTCCAGTCTCCATCCGGCCATTTGATTCGCACATTGGCCCGCTCGGCAACGCCGAGGCCGAAGTGGATGAAGCCCATCTGTCCCGACGCGTGGCCGGCCCCCACCTGGACGTCTTTCACGACGGTCCGGTTGCCGGTCTTCACACTGATTTTCGCTCCGACGGCCCGCGTGTTCGCCTGGCGCGGCTGGCGAATGTCGACCGCGAGCCAGTTGCCGATCTGCTTCGGCTTCTCCGCCGTTCCCCGGCCGACGTTGCGGAACAGGCTGACAGGCCCGCCCCGGTTGACGACGACGAGATCCAACAGCCCGTCCGCGTTGAAATCCGCAAGGCCCGCGCCGCGGCCGCGGCGGTCCAGGTTGATGCCGGCCGTGTCGCCGGTCTCGGTAAACCTGCCGGCCCACTGTCCAATCAGCAGGTTGTCCGGGTCATAGGCGGCGAAGTCCGGCATGGCTTCCACGTTACCCTTGGCGATGAACAGATCCCAGAGCCCGTCATTGTTGACGTCCTGGAATTCCGAATGCCAGCCGGTCGAGGGTTTCAGGTCGCCTCCCGCATAGGGCCTGTGCGCGGTCACCCCGAGATCGAAGGCCACGTCCTGGTAGATCGGCACCGTTTCGTCCGCTTCCGGGTCGAGCTTCTGCAGCTTGGTGTCGCCCATGCTGGTCAGCGCATATTCCGGGAAGCCGTCGACGTCGAGATCGATCGAGGCGATCCCCATGCCCCAGATCTTCACATGCTGCCAGCCGTCGGATTTGCGGTAGGGCCGCGGGGGTCTTCCCGGCGGAACGGCCCAGAGCTGTTCCTGGCCGCCGCGGTAATACTGCCGGTCGTTGGATATCCTGAGCGCCGCTTCGCCGGACCGGTTCCAGTCGGTAAACAGCATCGACAGGCTGCAATAGCCCGGTGAAAGGCGGGTGGCCTCGGAATAGCTGACGCCGCCATCGGCGGCCCCGACCGGCCTGAACAGGAAATTGTCGTGGCATGTTCCCCAGGGCGAACCCGGCGCCGAGCGGTCGACGTAGTTGCCGAAAGCCAGCGTCGGATAAGTCTGGTCCTGTTCGAAGCTCGCCGAAAAGGACGTGGTCCATTCGCGCCCGCCGTCAAAGCCGAGCGCCCGGTTGGCAACTTCGAACCTGCACGCGCCTTTTCCCTCCAGCAGGAGGTTTTCTCCCAGGCGCAGCACGGCAAGGTCCGCAATGTCGTCGTTGTTGAAGTCGAGCGGATAGGCGCCAAGGACGTTGACCGCCTGCTTGTCCGTCAGTCCGGTGTCGGCCGGGACGAATTTCAGGGCGCCGCCCGTCGGGCTGGCGTTCCGGAAGAGTTGCGAGGGGTTCCTGCCGCCTGCAAGGAACAGGTCCGGCCGCCGGTCGCCGTCGCAGTCGAAGACCGCGGTGCCGCCGCCGACGAAAAACTCCCAGGCACCGTCATAGCTGTGGCTGATCCCGGCTGCCTGCGCCTCTTCCACGAATAGAGGTACCGGAGCGATGGAAGCCTTCCCGGCTTCGCCGTTTGCCAGCGCCGGCTGGACGAATGCCGCCGCCAGGCACACGGCGGAGATTGAATGGCCGAGATGTTTCATCATTCCGCGATCTCCAGGCTGCGCAGAAAGGCGATAATCGACTGCCGCTTGCTCTCCTTCAGATCGGCATAGGCTTTCCGGCTCTGCGCGGCTTCGCCGCCATGGGCCAGGATGGCTTCGTTCAGCGTGGTCAGGTCTCCCCGGTGGCCGTAAGGCGCCGTGCTGCCGATGCCCCAGAGTTCAGAGGTGATGAACACGTCCCGGGCCACGAAACGCTGCGCCAGCAATTCGTTGCCGAATGTGTCGTTGGCCGCATCGGCGACCGTGTGGCGTTTCAGGTCGCCGTAAAGGGGCACCAGAACCCGGCCCTGATCGTCCCGCGGCAGGGCCTTGACCCAGTCCAGCGTTCCCAGATCCAGCGCCAGAGGCGTCTCCACGTCGCTCTGGCGCAGGGTGCCTGCCGTGTCAAAAGGGCCCGGGTCGTGGAAAATCAGGCTCTCCAGCGGCAGCGACGGCACGTGGCAGGATGTGCAGCCGACATCGGCGAAAAGCTTTTCGCCGGCTTGCGCCGCATCCCGCCAGATATCCGGCAGGTCCTGCTTGCGCGTCGGCGCGGGCAGGGTGGCCTGAAAGGCCACGAGCGCAGAGACCTGGCCCGGCGTCATCTCGTCGGCATGGCCGTCGCCATCGAAATCGTCGGTACCGGTCCACGCGGCGCCGAACCGTTCGGCGGCCTGGATGCCGTGATGGTCGTTCGAGGCGTTGACGGTGAATTGGCGCAGGGACGCAAAGACGCCCTTCTGGCTGAAGGGACGCACGGTCAGGTCGGAATCGACGCCGTCGAGGGCGGAGATATCCACGGTGCCGTCGGGATAGGCAGTCAGGGACCCGAACGAAATGCCTTTGGCGTGAAGACCGATTGTTTGCGGCTCGCCCCCGGCACGCGCCCTGTCGAGCACGTCCTTCCTCTGCGCGCGCAGATCCATCGTCATTTCCCGGGCAAGCAGTTCGATCAGCCCTGCGCCCTGGAGGGCAACAGTGTTGCGTTCGTTGGAAAACTGCGGATCGACCGTGTCGAAATCAGTGCTCTCGAAGCCCTCGGAGACGAAGACGTTTGCGGTGAACGCGCCCGAGCCGCCGATGACCGGCTCGTTGTGACAGGAGGCGCAGGAATTGGCATCCATCCCGGCGAGGCGCTGGAAGGCCTGAGGCGGCGGGCGGCGCACCTTGGTCGGCACGATGGCCCTGGTCGCATCCGGGCGCCCGGCCCCGTCGAGGGTGGTGAACTTGGCTTCAAAGAGCTTCTCGCCGATCGGCTGCAGAACCGGGATCGGATCCTCCCCCGACCGGGCAAGATCCTTGATGTCGACATCGTCCTGGATGGCTCGCTCGCTCCAGGGAGCAAACTCTGTATCGGCCAGCGCGCCTGTCGGAAGACAAAGGCCGAGAGCGAGGAGGGAAGCTGTCAGTCTCGAAATCGGGGTCATGCCCGCACCTCCGAATTGTCGGGCCGCGGCGTACGGCCTGCCGCAAGCGATGCCTTGCCCAGGAAGTCCTTGTCGAGGCGTTCCATCGACTGCGCAATCAGCCCGCTGCGGATGAAGTCCCCGTTCCAGGGCATTACGTCGAGCGAGAAATTGTTGCGCAGATCCGCGACCAGGGCCTCTTCGAGCCCCTCCCACATGCCTCTTTCCATGAACGAAAAGGCCCGCATGGCGGCGCCGGTCAGCACCACACGTCTCGGGTCGATCATGGCGATCACCCGGGCAAGGCCGTAGCCAAGCACGCGTCCGGCCTCGTGGAAGGCCGTGCGGGCGTCAGTGTCGCCGGAACTGGCCAGTTCGATCAGCCGGGCAAGTCCGCTCACGCCCGCATCGATCGTATCGGGAGCCGTATCTTCCGGCTGATGGGTTGCCGCCCGCACCAGGGCATAGTCGGAAAGATAGGCTTCCAGACAGCCCTTCTTGCCGCAGCGGCAAAGGGCTCCGCCCGGAATATGATTGGCATGGCCGAACTCGGCGGCGGTCCCGCTGGCGCCGGAAAACAGCTGATTGTTGAGATAGAGCCCCATGCCGACACCGTAGTCGAGCATGATGACGGCGAAGGTGCCGCTGTACCGGTTCGGGTCGGACCAGTGCAGGGCCTCGGCAATCATGTTGGTATCGTTGGAGATGTAGCACTCCGCGCCAAAGGCCGCGTGCAGCGGGCTGACGATCGGGATCTTCCGGCCCGCAAAGGCCGGGCTCCAGGCGACCACGCCGGTTTCCGTCTCCACGACGCCCTGCGCGGCCACGCCGATTTCCCGCACGCGCGCTTGCCCGACGCCCGCTTCCTCCAGGAACAGCCGGATGGCGTCCACCAGGGCCTTGGGGAAGCTGTGCGCATCGGCGTTCGTGCTGTTGAAATGGGTGCGCTTTTCCCGTGTCACCTCGCCCGCGAAATCCACCAGCGCCAGGTCGATATTGTTGACCGAGAGCCGGACACCGATCATGTAGGCCGCATCCGGGTTCAGCTTCAGCAAGGTGCGCGGCCGACCGCGCGCCTGTGGCGCCTTCGGCTCTTCGCTTTCCAGACTGAGGATCAATCCCTGGTCCAGAAGGTCGGATGTGATGGCCGTCACGGTGGCCGGGCTCAACCGCGTCATGTGGCCGAGATCGATCCGGGCCATCGGGCCGTTCCGGCGCAGGGCCTGCAGGATGATACTTCTGTTTTGCCGCCGGATCTGATCCCGGTCCGCCTTGCGTGTCATGCTCGCTCAGCTCTTCCCAAGGTGTTTCCTCCGTACCGGGTTTGCCCCGGTTTTTCCGCCCTCATTCGAGAATTTTCCGTCCCGTGGAGCAGAGTTTTGCAAAACCATGTTGACAGGAGCGGCGCTTTAGAGCAACTTTTTTCGGGCACCAAAAAAAATAACAATAAGGTTGTCCTAATCAAAGGCGCCTGGATTGGCGCCGGATAAGCAGACGCATTTTCAGGTGCAGCCGCGTCATGCGAGTTGCGCCAACTGGAGGAAACATCGCAATGCGTAAAATCACCACTTTGCTGGCGGGCGTCCTCATGTCCGCGACCGCAATTCACGTCGCTCAGGCGCAGGACATCGTCGTCGGCGTGAGCTGGTCCAACTTCCAGGAAGAACGCTGGAAGACCGACGAAGCGGCCATCAAGGAAGCTTTGGACGCTGCCGGCGCATCGTACATTTCCGCGGACGCACAGAGCTCTTCCGCGAAACAGATTTCGGACGTCGAAGCCCTGATCGCACAGGGCGCAACCGCGCTGATCATTCTGGCTCAGGATTCCCAGGCGATCGGACCGGCTGTTCAGGCCGCTGCCGATGAAGGCATCCCGATCGTCGGCTATGACCGCCTGATCGACGACCCGCGTGCCTTCTACCTGACCTTCGACAACGTCGAAGTCGGCCGCATGCAGGCCAGAGCGGTTCTGGAAGCTGCGCCCAAGGGCAACTACGTCATGATCAAGGGCTCTCCGACCGACCCGAATGCGGATTTCCTCCGCGAAGGTCAGCAGGAAGTTCTGCAGCCGGCCATTGACGCGGGCGACATCGAGATCGTCGGCGAAGCCTATACCGACGGCTGGCTGCCGGCCAACGCTCAGCGCAACATGGAACAGATTCTGACGGCCAACGACAACAATGTCGACGCTGTCGTGGCTTCCAATGACGGTACCGCCGGCGGTGTCGTTGCCGCTCTGACGGCTCAGGGAATGGAAGGTATTCCGGTTTCCGGTCAGGATGGCGACCATGCGGCGCTGAACCGCGTTGCCAAGGGAACCCAGACGGTTTCCGTCTGGAAGGACGCCCGTGACCTCGGCAAGGCTGCGGCCGAAGCCGCTGTCGCCATGGCGAACGGCACGGAAATGACCGACATCGAAGGCGCTGCTTCCTGGACGTCTCCGGGCGGAACCGAGCTGACGGCCAAGTTCCTGGCACCGGTTCCGGTCACCCAGGAAAACCTGAACGTCGTTGTCGATGCCGGCTGGATCTCCAAGGAAGATCTCTGCCAGGGCGTGGAAAACGGCCCGGCTCCCTGTAACTAATAACAATACGCTGAAAGCGCAGCCCCGGTTATTCTTGTAACCGGGGCTAATAACAGGGAGCGTTGCTGCGGGCGGCTCCCTCGGGACGGGCCACCCGATGCGTAAGCGTGATGGTCTCCAAGCAGGAGTAACCCCTATGTCCGACACTGCTCTGTCAGGGTCCAAGCGCCCGACAGCACGTAATCTTATTGCCGCGATGCAGCTCGACACCCGCCTTCTGGGCATGATCGGCGCATTCGTCGTGCTCTGTCTGGCGTTCGACGTGTTTACGGAAGGCCGGTTCCTGACACCGCGCAACATATTCAACCTGACGATCCAGACCGTGTCCGTCGCCATCATGGCGACCGGTATGGTGTTCGTCATCGTCACACGCCATATCGACCTGTCGGTCGGGTCCCTGCTGGCGACGGTTGCCGCCGTCATGGCGGTCGTCCAGACGGATATCCTTCCCGACTATCTGGGTCTGGGCCATCCCGCCATCTGGATCCTTGCCGTTCTGGCGGGGCTTGCAGTGGGCATCGCCATCGGCGCCTTCCATGGCTGGATGATCGGCTATCTCGGCATTCCGGCGTTCATCGTCACCCTTGGCGGGCTTCTGGTCTGGCGCAACGTGGCCTGGTTCATCACCTCCGGCCAGACGATCGGTCCGCTCGACGCGACCTTCAAGAAAATGGGCGGCATCGGCGGCACCATGGGGGAAACCGGTTCCTGGATCTTCGGCGTCGTCGCCGTTGCCTTGGCCCTGTGGCTGCAGGTCACCTCCCGCCGCCGCAAGGCCTCGCACGGGTTCCCGGTCAAGCCGGTCTGGGCGGAATTCACCATGGCGGGCATCACGTCCGTCGCGATCCTCGGCTTCGTCTGGATCCTGAACTCCTACGAAATCGCGCGGCCGCGGCTGGAGCGCATCTTCGAAGCCAGGGGCGAAACCCTGCCCGAAGGGGTGACCATGGGCTACGGCATTCCCTATTCCGTGGTGCTGCTGATCGTCGTCGCCGTCATCATGACCATCGTCGCGCGGCGTACCCGCCTCGGCCGGTACATCTTCGCAACGGGCGGCAACCCGGATGCGGCCGAGCTTTCGGGCATCAACACCCGCTTCCTGACCGTCAAGGTCTTTGCGATCATGGGCGGCCTGAGTGCGCTTGCCGGCGCCGTCGCCGCGGCCCGCCTCGGCTTTTCGACCAATGACATCGGCACGCTCGACGAGCTGCGCGTCATCGCTGCCGCCGTAATCGGCGGAACGGCGCTCGCCGGCGGGATCGGCACCATTTACGGCGCGATCCTCGGCGCGCTGATCATGCAGTCCCTGCAATCGGGAATGGCCATGGTCGGCGTCGACGCACCGCTCCAGAACATAGTGGTCGGCTCGGTGCTGGTCCTGGCGGTTCTGGTCGATATCATCTACCGCAAACGCACGGGAGAGTAAGTGATGGAAACCCCTCTCGTAGAAATGAAGGACATGTGCATCTCCTTTGGCGGGGTGCATGCCGTGGATCACGTCTCCGTCGACCTCTACCCGGGCGAAGTGGTCGGGCTGCTGGGCCATAACGGCGCCGGCAAGTCGACCCTGATCAAGATCCTGTCGGGCGCCTACAAGGCCGACAGCGGCGAGATCCGCATCAATGGCGAGGAAGTTCATATCCACTCACCGCGGGACGCGCGCTCGCACAACATCGAGACGATCTACCAGACCCTGGCTCTGGCCGACAATCTCGATGCCGCTTCCAACCTGTTCCTCGGCCGTGAACTGACCACCGCTCTGGGCTTTGTCGATGACGATGCCATGGAGGCGGAAACCCGCAAGATCATGTCCCGGCTCAATCCGAACTTCAAAAAGTTCCATGCGCCGGTGAAAGCCCTGTCCGGTGGCCAGCGCCAGTCGGTGGCGATTGCCCGGGCGGTCTATTTCAACGCCAGGATCCTGATCATGGACGAGCCGACCGCAGCGCTCGGCGTGCACGAAACCCAGATGGTGGCGGAACTGATCCAGCAACTGAAGAAGCAGGGCATCGGCATCTTCCTGATCAGCCACGACATTCACGACGTCTTCCAGCTTTGCGACCGGTTGGCCGTGATGAAGAACGGCGAGCTTGTCGGCACGGCGCGCACCCAGGACGTGACCGACGACGACGTGCTCGGCATGATCATCCTCGGCAAATGCCCGCCAGGCGCCACCCCGGGCCTGGTGCCCTTGTGGATGACACAGTGCTCGGATAAACCATTAAGACCCGCGGGCCGCAGCCCGCGGGATCCCCTTGTCCTTACGCGGGCCGGACGGCGACGTTCGGACAGTGCGGACGACACCGTGCCGGGACCTTTCCAAGGGGCGTCGGCATTCTTTTTGGCGCTATTTGAGGAACGCACCTCATGTTTATCGGCCTCGATATCGGCACCAGTTCGGTCAAAGGCATTCTTATTGGCGAAGACCAGTCGCTGATTGCCTCGGCGACCGCGGATCTGAGCGTGGAGCGCCCCCATCCGGGCTGGTCGGAGCAGGATCCGGACAGCTGGTGGACCGCCTGCGAAACTGTTCTGGATGCGCTCGCGAGCCGGGCACCGAAGGAACTGGCGGCAGTCAAAGGCATCGGCCTTTCCGGTCACATGCACGGGGCCACCCTTCTTGACGATGCGGGCAAACCGCTGCGGCCCTGCATCCTGTGGAATGACGGCCGCTCGGGCCGGCAGTGCGCGGAGCTGGAAGCGGCCGAACCGAAGTTCCTGACCCTTGGCGGCAACCGCGTCATGCCGGGCTTCACCGCGCCCAAGCTGCAATGGGTGCGCGAAAACGAGCCGGAGATCTTCGCCAGGACCGCCAAGGTCCTGCTGCCGAAGGACTATGTGCGCTTCAAGCTGACCGGCGAATACGTGGGCGACATGTCCGACAGTGCCGGAACGCTCTGGCTGGACGTTGCCAGGCGGGACTGGAGCGACGAGCTGCTGGCGGCAACCGGCCTGACCCGAAACCACATGCCGCGCCTCGTGGAAGGGTCGGAAAGCTCCGGCATGCTGAAAGCGGACCTCTGCGCCCGCTGGGGCATCGACGGTGCCCCTGTGGTGGCGGGTGGCGGCGGCGACAATGCTGCGTCGGCCTGCGGCGTCGGCGCGGTCAATCCCGGGTCCGCCTTCGTGTCACTCGGCACCTCGGGCGTGCTGTTCGTGACCAACGACCGGTTCTCGCCCAATGTGGAGAGCGCGGTCCATGCCTTCTGCCACGCCGTGCCGGACACCTGGCATCAGATGGGCGTCATCCTGTCGGCAACCGACAGTCTCAACTGGCTTGCCAAAACGCTGAAAAAGTCGCCGGGCGAACTGACCGGCCTGCTCGGCCGGATCTCCCGTCCGTCGGAAATTTCCTTCCTGCCGTATCTCGGCGGCGAGCGCACGCCGCACAACGATGTCGATATCCGCGCGGGTTTCTTCGGCATCGGCCACGAAACCGACGATGCGGCTCTCACCCATGCGGTGCTGGACGGGGTCGCGTTCGCGCTCAAGGACTGCCTGGACGCATTGACCGTTGCCGGAACGAAGATCGACCGCGTTCTGGCCGTCGGCGGCGGTTCGCGGTCGGACCTGTGGCTGGAGATCATTGCCAGCCTGCTCGACATTCCGGTGGACGTACCGGTGGATGGCGACTTTGGAGCATCGCTCGGCGCTGCCCGGCTGGGTCAGGCCGCGGCGCTCGGAACCACGGACGGGATATTCGCGAAGCCGGCCCTGAAAGCCAGCATCGATCCCGTTCCCGCCCTGACCGAAAGCTACGCCGAGGCCCACGGCCGATGGCGCAATCTGTATCCGGCGCTCAAGCAAGCCGGCTTTTGAGGAGACGAAAGATGAGCACAGGTTTCTTCGGTGATCTGCAGCCGATTGAATTCAAGGGGCCGGACAGTCGCGATCCGCTGAGCTACCGCCACTACAACAAGGACGAAGTGGTTCTGGGCAAGCGCATGGAAGACCATCTGCGTCTGGCCGTGTGCTACTGGCACAATTTCTGCTGGCCGGGGTCCGACCCGTTCGGCGGCGAAACCTTCATGCGCTCCTGGATGGCGGCCGGCGGCGATCCGATGGAGCAGGCCAGGCTGAAGGCGGACGTCGCCTTCGAGATGTTCCAGATCCTGGGCATGCCCTTCTTCACCTTCCACGACCGCGATATCGCGCCGGAAGGCAAGACACTTGCAGAGAGCAACGCCAATGTGAGCGCCATTGCCGACGTCTTCGAAAAGAAGATGGCCGACACGGGCGTCAAGCTGCTGTGGGGCACGGCCAACATGTTCTCCAACCGCCGCTTCATGAGCGGCGCGGCCACCAACCCGGATCCGGATGTGTTCGCCTATGCGGCGGCCCAGGTGAAGAACGCCATGGACGTGACGCACCGTCTCAATGGAGCGAACTACGTTCTGTGGGGCGGCCGCGAGGGCTATGAGACGCTGCTCAACACCAACATCAAACAGGAACTGGACCAGCTCGGCCGCTTCCTGAACATGGTGGTGGAGTACAAGCACAAGACCGATTTCAAGGGCACGATCCTGATCGAGCCGAAGCCGCAGGAGCCGTCCAAGCACCAGTACGACTACGATGTCGGCACCGTCTACGGTTTCCTGAAGGCCTATGGCCTGGAAAACGAAGTCAAGATGAACATCGAGCAGGGTCACGCGATCCTGGCCGGCCACTCCTTCGAGCATGAGCTGCACATGGCGCGCTCGTTCGGCATCCTGGGGTCCGTCGACATGAACCGCAATGACTATCAGTGCGGCTGGGACACCGACCACTTCGGAATGAACGTGCCGGAACTGGCGCTCGCCTATTATGAGATCCTCATGGACGGCGGCTTCACAACCGGCGGCACCAATTTCGACGCCAAGCTGCGCCGCCAGTCGATCGATCCGGTGGACCTGATCCAGGCCCATGTCGGCTCCGCGGATGCCATCGCCCGCGGCCTCAAGGCCGCCGCCGCGATGATCGAGGACGGTCGCCTGAAGGGCTTTGTCGACGACCGCTACGCCGGCTGGTCCAAACCGGAAAACGCCGAGATCCTCAAGGGCGGCTCTTCGCTCGAAGACCTCGCCGACCGCGTTCACTCCAGCGATCTGGAACCGCAGCCGAAATCCGGCAAGCAGGAATACCTGGAAAGCCTGGTCAACCTGTTCGCCTAGGAAGCCGATCAGCCTTCGGACGCTCGACCGTTTCCGATCGGGCGTCCGCTGGTCCGGATCGATGCGAAGGTGAGCTGGTCCTGACTGGCTGCAGACACTCGTCTCCCGTCCGTTACCTTCCAGGTTGCGTAACGGTCACCCTGGCCGCGGCACCGTCCGCGGCCCTTTTACGAAGCGCTTTTCGATCATAGCCGGTCGAAGAACCGCAATCCGTCCGGATCGGACAGATCGTGCAGCCGGTTCGCGGCGTTTCTGGCAAAGCGCAACGTCACCGCCTTGCGGGTTGCCGCGGCAAGCTTGTGTTCGGGTGCTTCGCGCAGGATTTCGGCGCCGAAGCCGTCGGACAGGATGAGCCCCGCCTCTTCAGGGAAAATCTCGACCGGCACGTCCGGATGCGTGGCGAAATAGAAGCGGTCGCAATGCAGGCGGTAATCCGGCCACTTGGTGTCGGCCCTGAAATCGGCAATCGATGATTTCACCTCCACGATCAGCAGCTCGTGTCTCGGCCCGAGCGCCAGCAGGTCGGCGCGGCGGTTGGAGGCAAGGGTCACTTCCGGCAGGCAGGCGTAATCGAACTGGCGCAGCAAACGCGCCGCGCCGCGCCACACCTTGAGCGCGGTCTCCGATTGCCGTCCGTCCGTCAACGGATCGTCCAGCAGAATGCGGCCCGACGCTTGCTGAAAGTCGCTCGTCATCCTGGAATTTGTTCCACATTTGTTCGCGTTTTTCAAGACATCCGAGGCAGAAGTTGACCTTTGGCTGAAAATTGCGTGTTCTATGCCCGGCTCCAGGTGCTCTGGTAGCGCCTGGCCGTATCGACCTGGAGGGGCGAGGTTGAAACTTCTTGGATGCTGCATAATGCTTGCCGCGCTGCTTGCGGCTGCGGGTGGATCCGCGAGCGCCGGCAAGGGAGACCTGAAGGCTAATGTGCCCAGGTCCGCTCCCCTTCTGGAGGGCAAAGCGCTTGATCTGAGATTTGCCAAATTCGCCCAAGGGATCTGGGTCTCCGACCTGGATCATTGCCCGGGACCACGGATAGACCAGAGCCCCTCCGGCACGACGGTTGCCATTTATCGCGGCCTTCTGGAAACGCCGGACAAGATCTGTCAGGTCTACGGCGCCGAGAAGGACGCCGGCCGGACCCAGCGTGCCGCGATCAACTGCCTGCTGGACAGCGGCAACGAGGCGATCGAGCTGGTGACGGTGCGGCCCAGGGGGACGAATGTGCTCATGGTGCAGGAAGGCGAAAAGCCGCCGGCCGAGTTCCGCTTCTGCAAGCAGATCACCCCGATCCTGCAATCGGCTGTCGGCAAGTAGCCGGCCGCCCGCGAACAACCTTGCTGCTGCTCGCGGCAGCCGCAAGCGCCCTCAGCCGTGGCTGTCCGGCATGCCTGTCGGATCCATCCAGGCGATTTCGAAGACGTGACCGTCGGGATCTTCAATGGCCCGGTTATAGAGCCATCCCATATCCATCGTCTCGCGTATGCCGGCATTGCCGCCGGCCGCCGTGCCCGCCTCGATCACCTTGTCGACGTCCTCCCGGCTGTCATGAGACAGCGCGAGCAGCACCTGGCAGGTCTTGTGCGGGTCCGGGATGTCCCTGGAAATGAAGCCGGCAAAGAAGTCACGGGTGAGAAGCTGGAACGTGATCGTGTCGGACCAGACCATGCTGGCGGCGTTCGCATCGCTGAACTGCGGGTTCCTGACACAGCCGATGGCCTCGTAGAAGGCGGTGGATGCGGCAAGATCAGAAACGGGCAGGTTCACGAAAATCGTCTTGGCCATGGCATATCTCCTCTTGGTTGGACACAGGGCGGAAAGTCCGCCGGACCGTATGTACAACCGGGATGTGATGAAGACGTGGCCGTTCTAGGGTAAGGGCTCTAAATCTCCGGACCCGACCAGATATTCGACCGCGCCGTCTTTTTCGGCGTCCGGGATTCCGAGATGTGGGCGGTGAGCGGATCGAGCGTGCAAAGGGCATCGTACTGGCTGAGGAAAATCTCGCCGGTCAGATGCTTCAGAAAATCCGTCCCCTTCAGCCGGTCCATTACCGGGCCCTTGACCTCGGAGAGGTGGAAGGTAACGCCGGAATCCCGCAGTCGGTGATTGATCTCCTCGAGGCTCTCCAGGGCGCTGGCGTCGATCTCGTTGACGGCCGGGCACATCAGCACCACGTGCTCGATGTCGGGTTTGTCGGCGACGAGTGCGTAGACCTTGTCTTCCAGGAACCGGGAATTGGCGAAGAACAGGCTCTCGTCGACCCGCAAGGTCAGCACCCGCTCCCCGGTGATCACCTTGTGACGGTCGACGTTGCGGAAATGCTCGGTTCCCGGAACGATGCCGACAATGGCCATGTGCGGGCGGCTGTTGCGGTAGAGATAGAGCGCGATGGACAGAGACACGCCGGTCACGACGCCAGGTTCGACGCCGAAGAACAGCGTGATCAGGATCGTTGCCGCCATCGCCGCGAAGTCGCTTTTCGAATAGGCGAATGTACGTTTGATCGCGCCGAAATCCACCAGTGAGAGCACGGCCACGATAATAGTGGCGGCAAGCGTTGCCTGGGGCAGATGGGTCAGCAGCGGCGTCAGGAAAAGCGTGGCAAGGGCGATGCCGACGGCGGTGAAGGCTCCTGCGGCCGGCGTGGCCGCCCCGGCGTCGAAATTGACGACGGACCGGGCAAAGCCGCCGGTCACCGGATAGCCGCCGGAAATGGCCGAGGCGATGTTGGAGGCCCCGAGGCCGATCAGTTCCTGGTCAGGTTCGATCCTCTGGCGCTTCTTGGCGGCAAGCGTCTGGGCGACGGACACCGATTCCACGAAGCCGATAACGGAGATGAGCAGCGCCGGGCCGGCAAGCGCCAGCCAGAGTTCGCTGTCGAAGGACGGCAATTGCGGAACCGGCAGGCCGGAGGGGATGTCGCCGACAACGCGCACGCCCTTTTCGCCCAGTTGAAACACCGCCGAGGCAAGGGTGGTGACGGCAACGGCCGCCACCGGGCCGGCCTTTGTCAGGATATCGGCCAGGAAGGGTTTCACGCCAAGGCCCAGCAGCAGCTTCTTCAGGCCCTTGCGCACCCAGAACAGGAAGACGGTCGCCGAGGCTCCGATGACAAAGGTGATCCAGTTGATCTCCGTCAGATGGCTGCCGATGGACAGGAGGATCTCATAAAGCGTGTGGCCGTTCGCCTTGACGCCGAGAATGTGCTTGAGCTGGCTCGACGCGATCAGCAGGCCCGACGCGGTGATGAACCCTGAGATCACCGGGTGGCTGAGGAGATTGGCCAGGAAGCCAAGCCGGAACAGGCCCATGGCGACCAGCATGAGGCCGGAGAGGAAGGCCAGCACGATGGCCGCGCCCAGATATTCCGGCGTCCCCTGCCGGGCAAGCTCCCCGACGGCGGAAGCGGTCATCAGCGAGACGACGGCCACCGGACCGACGGCGAGCGCACGGCTCGTGCCGAAAATGGCATAGGCGACCAGCGGCAGGATCGAAGCGTAGAGACCGACTTCGGGCGGCAGCCCGGCCAGGAGGGCATAGGCCAGCGACTGCGGGATCAGCATGATCGTCACGATGACCGCCGCAACCAGGTCGTTCGTCGCCGTTTCCTTGTCGTATTTCCTGCCCCAGTCAAGGATGGGCAGATATCGCTGAAGCCAGGTCATGATCTGTGTTCGGTCTGCTTGTTGCGGGAAAAGAATGAGCCGGTTGCCCGGCTCAAGTTTGGAGGAAGCTGAAGACGAGCCTAGGCTGCGGGCGCCTTTTCCCGTGCGGCGGAAACCTTTTCCGGCTTTGCCATCCATTCCTTGCCGCGCAGCATGGCGCGCCAGTAGATCGGCGGCAGTATCCGCTCCTTCAGCAACCATGCAGTCCGCGTTGGCCTGGTCCCGTCCACCAGCCAACGCGGAAAGCTCGGCAACAGCGTTCCGCCATAGCCGAATTCCGCGAGCACGATCTTGCCGCGCTCCACCGTGAGCGGGCACGAACCGTAGCCGTCATACTGCGCCGTTGCGCTGTGGCCGTTGATGTCGGCGACAATGTTCTCGGCAACCACCGGCGCCTGCTTGCGCGCTGCTGCGGCCGTCTTGGCATTGGGCGCATTCATCACGTCCCCCAACGACCAGATGTTTTCAAAAGTCTTGTGGCGCAGCGTCGTCTGGTCGACGTCTACCCACCCGGCGGCCTCCGCCAGGGGCGAGACGCGGATGAAGTCGGGCGCCGTCTGCGGCGGCGTCACATGGAGCATATCAAAGTCCAACTCGACCTGGCGAACATCCTTTTCAGGCTCCTTCACTTCAAACACCGCTTTCCTGGCCGGCCCGTCGACCGCGATCAGGTTGTGAAAGAAATTCAGGTCGATGCTGTAGCGTTTCACATAATCCATGAGGGCGGGAACGTAGTCCTTGACGCCGAACAGCACGCCGCCTGCATTCATGAACTGGACATCGATATCGCCGAGCCTGCCGGTCTTCAGCCAGTGGTCCGCCGACAGATACATTGCCTTTTGCGGGGCTCCGGCGCATTTGATCGGCATGGGCGGCTGGGTGAACAGCGCCTTGCCGGACTGGGTTTCCTGAACCAGCTTCCAGGTATAGGGCGCCATGTCGTAACGGTAGTTCGAAGTCACGCCGTTCTTGCCGAGCGTTTCCACCAGGCCCTCGACACGGTGCCAGTCGAGCTTCAGGCCCGGGCAGACGACAAGCCGGCCGTATTTGACCACCCGGCAACCGTCCAGGATGACGGCATTGTCCTTCGGTTCGAAGGCGGCAACCGCCGACTTGATCCAGTGCACGCCCCTGGGGATGAGCGATCCCATTGTCTTGGCGGTATCGGAGGCCTCGAACACGCCGCCGCCCACCATCGTCCAGCCGGGCTGGTAGTAATGCACATCGGCCGGGTCGATGATGGCGATCTCCAGGTCCGATTTGCGTGCCAGGAGGCTGGACGCGACCGAGATGCCGGCCGCTCCGCCTCCGACGATGACAATGTCGAAGCGGGCATCTTCCACCGTCTCCGTCGGTGTGCGCCCGCCATTGGCAATCCGGCGCACGACGCCGGCCATGTCGTAGCCCGCCGCTTTGGTCTGGGACAGGATATCGGCCAGCGGCAGCGTATTTGCCTCGGAAAGCGACCAGAGCGTCGCCGAGCGCGTACCGGTCCGGCAATAGGCCAGGACGGGTCTGGGCAACTCGTCCATCAGCCTGGCGAAGGCGACGGCGTCCTCGTCTCGCACCTTGCCGGCAACGATGGGCAGATAGCGGGTTTCGAGACCGAATTTCCGGGCGGCAGCTTCGATTTCCTCAAAGGAGGGCTGGTCCGCTCCCTCGCCATCCGGGCGGTTGCAGATCACCGACCGGTATCCCTGTTGCGCCAGGTCCGCCATATCTTCGGGGCGGATCTGCGGGGAGACCGAGATTTGTGTGTTGATCGCCTTGATCGTCATGGCGGTTCCTACCGGTTGGGATCAGCCGGCATTCGGGCTGGCTCGCCCGAATGCACGGTAGCTGATCGCATTCTTGTTTGAATCAGAGGCCGTTGACCGGCACTTTCAGAAAGGTCTTGCCGCTTTCGTCGGAGGGCGGCAGCTTTCCGGCGCGCATGTTCACCTGTAGCGAGGGGATGATCAGCTTCGGCATGTCCAGTTGCGCATCGCGTTCGGTGCGGAACTTGACGAAATCTTCCCTGGTCTTGCCGGCGCCCACATGGATGTTGTGCTCCTTTTCGGCCCCGACCGTGGTTTCCCACTGGATGTCGCGGCCGTTCGGGCCGTAGTCGTGGCACATGAAGAGGCGCATGTCGTCCGGCAGGGCGAGCACTTTCTGGATGGAATCGTACAGCGTGCCGGCATCACCGCCGGGGAAATCGGCGCGCGCCGAACCGCCGTCTGGCATGAACAGCGTGTCGCCGACAAAAGCGGCATTGCCCATCACATGCACCATACAGGCGGGGGTGTGGCCGGGCGTATGCATGGCAAAGGCGGTCATTCCACCGATCTGATAGGTGTCGCCGTCCCGGAAAAGCCGGTCGAACTGACTGCCGTCCCGCTGGAACTCGGTGCCCTCGTTGAAGACCTTGCCGAAGGTTTCCTGGACGACGGTGATGTTCTCGCCGATACCGAGCTTGCCGCCGAGCTTCTGCTGGATATAGGGGGCCGCCGAAAGGTGGTCCGCATGAACATGCGTTTCGATCAGCCATTCCAGTTTCAGGTCGTTTTCCTGGATATAGGCTATGATCTCGTCCGCATGGTCATAGGTGATGCGGCCGGCGGCATAGTCGATATCCATGACGCTGTCGACAACGGCACAGGCACTGGAATCCGGATCCTTGACGACGTAGCTGATGGTGTTCGTCGCCGGATCAAAGAAGGCTTTGACGTCCGGCTTGAGGGTCATTTCGATCGGATAGTTGGCCGAATTGCTTGACTGGCTCATAGAATGTCTCCCTGTGTGGTTTCAGGCCTTAACCGTGGTGCCGCGCCGGCTCAGGCTCATAGCCCATCTGGCGGCGACAATGCCGGCCGCGATGGCCGCCAGTGTCAGGAGTGGGCCCGTCAGGCCGATGCCGAGCACCGGAATGAGGCCGCCCTGGCAGAAGCCGGTCAGTCCCCAGCCGATCCCGAAGACAGCGGACCCGCCGATAAGCTTCATGTCCAGCTCCCGTTTCGTGGGCAGGCTGAAAGAGGACGCCAGCACGGGACGCTCCATCCTGAAGACGAGGCGGTAGCCGATTGCCGTTACCAGAAGGGCACCGCCCATCACGAATGCGAGGCTTGGGTCCCAGGTGCCCGCGACATCGAAAAAGTTGAGAACCTTGCCCGGGTTGCCCATGCCCGAAATCAGGATACCAACTCCGAACACAAGGCCGAAGGCAAAAGAGGAAAGCAGTTTCATCCGATCAGGCTCCAAAGATATGCCGGGTTACGAAGACCGTGACGGCGGTCGTTGCCATGAAGGTGACGGTTGCGGCGATGGAACGGGCGGACAGCCGCGACATGCCGCACACGCCATGGCCGCTGGTGCAGCCGGAGCCGTAGGTGGTGCCGATGCCGGTCAGGAAGCCGCCGACGACCAGAAGGGCGGGCGAGGAAGGGATCTCGATCTCGGGCAACCGGTCGGTCAGTGCAACGATGACAAGCGGGCTTGCGACCATTCCTCCGAGAAAGGCGGCGCGCCAGGCCCAGTCACGATCGAACCGTGCGGTCAGAACACCGCTCAGGATGCCGTTGATACCGGCAATGCGTCCGTGGACGGCCATGAGCGCAACGGCGGCAACGCCAATGAGGATCCCTCCGGCGAAACTGGTCAGGGGTGTGAAGTCGGTCATGATGGCCCTCTATTACATTAGTTTCGTATATATGAATATAAGAAGAAAGTATCAACCCATTTCTGAAACGCCCGGCAGGGAGCTACAGATCCCAGGGTATGGCCCCATAAAATTGAATGCACTGGTCCGCTCCAGAGAGATCCGACGGACGCCAAAACGGCTGCGAGCAGCAGCGTCAAAGCCCTTGGCCGATGCACAAGCATCGACCTGCGAACTTTTCCTCCCTGCTCATTGCCGTTTTGACGCCAGTGCGTTCAATTTCATGGGGCCATACCCTAGAGGAATAGCGGGGTTTCAGTCACTTTGAACTGGTACCGAGCGGTCCGGTGCGTTGGTGATGTTCGTCCCCTTGGGCGCTGCCGGGCCGAAGCTTAGCACGACTTCGGTCCCGTCTGCGCGTTCACGGGTGACGGCACCGGAAAGCAGCAGGGCCGGATTGTCGGCCGGGTCGGGCTTTTCGATATTCGTCCTCGGACCGGAGAATTCGCCCATCGGCCGCAGGATGTCTTCGTGAACCACACTGCCGAGATAAAGCGCATGCAGTTGTCCGTCTTTCAGGATCTCGTAGCGGCTCGGCCACAGGCGCAGCACCCATCGTCCGCTCTTGGTCTCGCCCGCATCGTTGCGGATGAGAACCTGCACGGGCTGGCGTCCGTTCTGGGTTCGCGGCAGGATCGGCAGGGAGTCCGGCGGCGTCTCTCCTTCGACAAACCCGCTCGCCGTTGTGAGGGACCATTTCGGCGGCGGTTGCCAGCCGGCGCGCCCGGCCGTTTCGGCGAAGCGGTCCAGATCGCCGAAATACTGGATCACCAGCGGTTCTTCCGTGCCGCCGTCCAGTTCGATCCTGCGCTCGGGGACGAGCCGCCAGTGATCTTCCAGCCAGCCGGAAAGGGTCATGACTTCCTTGTTCGTGCGCGGCTCATACGTGACGAGGGCGGTTTGGTAGTTCTGTGAAAGATGCCAGCCGCCAAAGGCGGCAACTGTCAGGACCACGATTGCGGCAACCGTGGTCCGGCCGATCTTCTCGTTGTGAATCGGGCCGAACACGAAGGCGAAGGCGGAAACCATCGCCATGCCGAAAAGCAGGCCGGCCAGGACGTCGGACATCCAGTGCGCACCGAGATAGACCCGGGAAAAGCCGATGGTGATCACCAGGGTTGCCGTCACGGTGAATATGGCCGCCTTGGCCCAACGGCTGAGATCGTGCGCCACGAGCACGGCGCAAATGCCGAACAGGACCGCGTTGAGCGTGGCATGGCCACTGGGAAGGCTGTAGGCGTCGGCGCCGGTATAGAGCTCCATCGGACGCGAGCGGTGCAGCATCAGCTTGAGCAGCGGCACGAACAGGGCGGTGCCCGCCATGGCGATGACGAAGCCGGTGCCCCGCCGCCAGGCCTTTCGCAAGAACAGGTAGGCGGCAACGGCCCCCGTTGCGAAGGTGACGACAATTCCGTCGCCGAGCGTGGTCATGAAGACCATGATCCGGTCGCCGCCGGGTGTGCGCAGGCTGTCGAACAGGTTCCGGATCGCAATGTCGGCCCGCACCATGGGCTCGCCCGGCGCGACTTCGCCGATCACCCAGAAAAAGGTCGGCATGGTGACCAGCAGCAGCAGCGCCGAGGCAAGCATGCCGACGGAACGCGGATGGGCCGGATCGAAATTGCGCGCGATCCATCGGGAGACCGGATCCCGGCGCCGCGCGAACCAGTTGATGATCACCTGGTGCGCATTCGGAAACAGCGGCAGGATGATGATGATCAGCCAGCGGCCCAGCATCACGGCCAGAAAGATGATCAGCAGCAGTGCCCCGAGGACAAGCGCCAGGCGCGTGCTGATCTGGCCGATCGCGTCGAGGGCGGAGCCGGCAATGATGCCCGGCGCGATATGGGCCACCGTCCAGGCAAAGGCGGAGGTGACGTTGACGACGGTAAAGCGGGCAAAGTTCATTCCCGCCATGCCGGCAATTCCCGGTACGACGGATTTGACCCCGGGAACGAAACGGCCGATGAAGACGCTCTTGCCGCCGTGCCGCCTGAAGAACGCCTCGCCGCTTTCGATGATGTGGACATATTTGGCAAGCGGCCACATGCTCTTGATCTTGTCCTTGAACACATAGCCGATCCAATAGGAAACGGCATCGCCCACCGTGGCGCCGAGCGTCGTCCAGATGAACAGCGGCACCGGGTCGAGCTTGCCGAGGCCGATCAGCGTTCCCGCGCCGACAAGGACGACGGTCGTCGGGACAAACAACCCGATGATGAACAATGCCTCGCCCATGGCGGCGAGAAAACAGATCAGACCTGCCAGCGAAGGATTTTCCGCGATAAAGGTCAGTACGGGATCAATGAATTCGGTCACGGACGTCGGTCGGGTTGACTGTCAAAAGCATTTAAAGGTCAAATTCCGGACGGCCGCGCCGCCTCTGGCTCAGGACCCATCAGCAGGATTTGAAACGCTTCCGGATCCTGAATCTGGATACCGTTTCATATAGGCGCGCATTCGCTGATCCGATAGCGAAAAAATCGGTTTCTTCAATATCGCCTTCACGCACAACGGAACGTGGTTTTTTCGCCCCGGCTGCTGCAAGATGCATTGAGCGCATCGACTCATGGAGGTCCCGATGTTCGAATCCGCCCTTCTGCCGCAGAAAATGGACAAGAAGACCTTCAAGGAACTGGAGCCGAAACTGCGGGAGGCCCTGCTTGGCGCCCAGTTGCCGGTGATCGAGAACCAGCCTTTTTCGACACTGCTGCTGGTGGACGGACTGGACGGCGCCGGCAAGGGTGAGGCGGTTGCGCGGCTCTATGGCTGGATGGATGCGCGCCATCTCATCTGCAATGCCTATGGCGAGCCGATGGACGAGGCGCGCTTGCGCCCGCCGCTCTGGCGCTACTGGCGGGACCTGCCCGCCAGGGGCGATACCGCGATCGTCTTCGGCAGCTGGTACCAGAGCGTCCTCAGGGACTGGATTTTCGACAGGATCGACGAAGATGCCTTCGAAAAGGCGCTCGCCCGTATCCTCCGGTTTGAGGAAATGCTTGCCAACGAAGATGTGCTGATCCTGAAATTCTGGTTCGTCCTGCCAAGGCAAGCGCAGGAAGAACGGCTGAAGGAGATCGAGACGAAAAACGCGGCCCGCCATGTGCTGGCCGACTGGGCGGCGCTGAAAAACCACGAGAAGGCCAGCGAAGCCGGAGAACGGCTCATCCAGGAGACCAGCAAGGGCTATGCGCCCTGGTTCGTCATTCCCTCGGAGGATCCCGAATACCGCGACGCCGCGCTTGCCGAGGCGGTGGCCGGCGCCATGAAGCGGAAGCTGGAAGACGGCAAACCGCGCACGCTGGCCGCACCGCCGGTTATCGGCGGCGTGAAGCGCCAGACGGCGGTGGATACGATCGATCTGAGCGCCAGGCTGGAAAAGAACGACTATGAGGAGCTGAAGGACAAGTATCAGAAAAAGCTCTCGGACCTTTCCGACCTGAAATCCATGTCGAAAACCGGCGTGGTGCTGGTGTTCCAGGGAAACGACGCGGCAGGCAAGGGCGGGGCGATCCGACGGGTGATCCAGCCTCTCGACCCGCGCATCTACAAGGTCTATCCGATTTCGGCGCCGAGCGACGAAGAAAAGGCGCGGCCCTATCTGTGGCGCTTCTGGCGCCGCGTTCCGCCAAGGGGACATTTCGCGTTTTTCGACCGGTCCTGGTACGAGCGGGTGCTGGTCGAGCGGGTCGAAGGCTTTGCCGGTCATGAAGACTGGTTGAGGGCCTATAACGAAATCAACGAGTTCGAGCAGGAGCTGACCGATTTCGGCTTCATCGTCTGCAAGTTCTGGCTGGCGATTTCCGAAAAGGAGCAATTGCGCCGCTTCAAGGCGCGTGAGGACACCAGCTACAAGCAGCACAAGATCACCGACGATGACTGGCGCAATCGCCTGAAATGGGACCAGTACGCGGTTGCGGCCGGCGACATGATCGACCGCACGTCCACCCCTCATGCGCCCTGGACGCCGGTTTCCTCCGAAAACAAGCGCCATGCGCGCATCGAGGTGCTGAAGACGATCTGCGCGCGCCTGGAGGAGAAGCTTTGACGGCCGGTCGGCCGTCCCTCAAAGGGCTTCGGCGAGATAGTCCATGGCTGCCTGGACGCCGCCTTTGCCATGGCGAATGTTCAACCTGGCAAGCCCGAGCTCTATGGCCGAGAGCGTTCCCAGCAGCATGACCGCATTGACGTGGCCCATATGGGCGATGCGGATGCCCTTACCGGAAAGCGCACCGATCGTTCCGCCGACGGTTACGCCGCAGACCTCCCTGGTGAACGCCCGCAAGGCGGCGGCATCTCCCTCGCTGAACCGCATCACGCTTACGCTGTCGGCACGGGCCGCCGGGTCGGTGATGTTGAATTGAACCGCACCGCCCTTGGACCATTCGGCAATGGCGCGCCGCGTTGCCTCACCGAGCAGCGCATGCCGGCGCCAGACATTCTCAAGGCCTTCCTCGAACAGCAGTTCCAGCGCCTTGCGAAAGGCGAACAGGAGATGCTCCGGCGGCGTGCCGCAATACTTCTGGTAATGCTCCGCGCCCTGCCGGAATGTCCAGTCGGTGTAGTTGGTCCTGAGATCAGCCGTTTCGTGGGCCTTGTCGGCTTTCGGGCCCGCGGCCACAAAGGAAAGGCCGGGCGGACACATCAGGCCCTTTTGCGATCCCGTCAGGGCGACGTCGACGCCCCAGGCGTCCATTTCAAACGGCACGCAGCCGAGAGATGCAATCGTGTCGACCATGAACAGGGCCGGGTGATTGGCCGCATCGATGGCCTTTCTCAACGCGGCGACGTCGTTCCAGACGCCGGAAGCCGTGTCGACCTGGACGACCAGGATCGCGGCGATCTCATGTGCCGCGTCCTGCCGGAGCCGCTCTTCCAGCCGATCAGGTTCGACGCCCTTCTCCCAGTTCCCGGGCAGGACTTCGACGTCCAGCCCGGTGACGCTGGCCGCTTCCCCCCAGCCGATCGCGAAGCGGCCGGACTCCAGGACAAGGATCCGGTCGCCGCGTTTCAGCGTGTTGCACAGCGCCGCATCCCAGGCGCCGTGGCCATTGGCGGCATAGATGTAGGTCTTGCCTTCCGTCCGGAACAGGCGCTTGAGGCCATCCATGCAGAATTCGGTGGTTTCTACGAGCGGGCCTTCGTAGATGTCCACCGCCGGCCGGTGCATGGCCCTGAGTACCTCGTCGGGAACGTTTGTCGGTCCCGGAATCATCAAAAACTCTTTGCCGTTGCGAAGCGACATGGCGATTTCCCTGTGATGCAGATCCAAGACTGGAAGCGGCGCGGCAATGACTGCCATGAGGAGGGTTTGTCCGGAGCATCGCCCGCACCGCAGTTTCCGTCAAGAGAGACAGGCGGGGCGGCCGCTGTTGTGAGGCTCAAGTGATGACGTGCATCCGGACCGGCGGCCGAGCGGCATTGCAGCCCGGCAGCTCGTTCGCCATCCTTGATTGTGCGGCGCGGAGGCGGTAGCCTAAGAATGTGAATCGGGGTCCGGATTTCTTGCGAGGGTCTCGAAACGAACACCGGCCGGTAACGCATTGAATTGTCGAGGGGAACTGGTTCACACCGGCCCTGCGATCGCGGTTGGTGTCTCGAGACTGTCAAGAAAAATTCTTGTTTCCGTTACGTGAATTCTTCAAGCTGGGAATCCGGACGGCCGTATCGTTTAGGCATTGCAGCATGATCCTGATTGACGAAGGACAAAGCCCGCTTGTTCTGTGCCTGCCTCACAGCGGCACCGATGTGCCGAAGGCTGTCTACAATCGGCTCAACGCGACGGGCAAGCTGCAGGCCGATCTGGCTTGGCGCCTGGAGCGCGTCTTCGACTTTCACAAGGAGCTGGACGCGACGGTTCTGCGCTCCAACGTTTCCCGCTTCGTCATCGACCTGGACCGGGACCCGAAAACCCCGGTGAGTGCGGCCATGGATCCCGCGCGTGCTCTGTGCCCGGCGACGACCCTGGACGGCAAGCGTGTCTACCAGGAGGGCGAGGAGCCGGGTCCGACCGAGGCGGAGCAGCGTTTCCTGTTGTTTTACGCACCCTTTCACAAGGCGCTGCACCAGCAGATCGACCGGCTGCTCCGCAAGCACCGCAAGGTGATCCTCGTCAACTGCCAGTCCATGCGCTCGCATATCAAGGGCGTGACGGATGAGGATCTGCCGCTGGTCAATATCGGCAGCGAGGAGGGCAGGTCCTGCGATCCGGATCTGCGCAACGTGCTCGTCGGTTCCTTCAGGGGACAGGAAGGCTATACGGTCAGTGTGGACCGATACACCAAGGGCGGCTTCATCACCCACAGCTTCGCGCGCCCGGCCCTCGGCGTCCACGCCGTAACGCTGCTGCTGGCGCAGCGCGCCTATCTGAGGCACGAATCGCCGCCCTTCGAACCCGACAAGAGCCGGATGGCCGCGCTGAAGGCGGTGCTGCTGGACTCCCTGTCGAGGCTCGTCGACTGGACCGGCGTTTCGGAATCGGCCAATGGCCGGGGCGAGGCCGCCGCGCCGGACGGCCAGCCCGGGACCGGTGAGGACACCGAAACGGCAGAGGCAGCCCTGACGGCAACAGGCGGGGAAGACGAAGAGGCCTCGACGCCCGCTGAAGAAGAGGTGGAACCGGCCGAAACCGGTGCCCCGCATTTGCCGAAAGACCCCGACTCTGCGTCCGATGACACAGACGAGGAGCCGGCCAGGCCGCTTCTCGTCGCCGAATAGGCCGGCGGGCAAACGGCTTCCGCGATTTTCAGAACATCAGCCTGGCGCCGGTTCCGACCGGAGCCGATGACACCGGAGATCGCCGCGCATCAGTCCTGTCGACGCGCGCTCACACCACGTTTCTTTCGACGATCGGCTTGTTCGCCGCCAGCCTTTCGATCGACAGGGGCGACAGGTCAAGCGACTGATAGGCTCCGGTTGCAATGAGTTCCGCCAGTCCCCGGCCGACGGCCGGCGCCTGCTGCAGCCCGTGGCCGGAAAAGCCCAGGGCCAGGAAGAACCCGTCAAGACCGGGAACGGCCCCGATGAAGGCGTTGTGGTCGAAGAGGTTCATGTCGTAAGTGCCGGCCCAGGCGGCTCCGGGTTTGATGGCCTCAAAGGCCGGAACCCTGGCGGCCAGCACCGGCCAGATATACTCTTCGAAGAGCGCGTGGTCGACGTCGAAATCCGAGCAGTCCGGATCCCGGTCGGCCGGCGGGGCAGACCCGCAGATATAGCCGGTGCCTTCCGGGCGCACATAGGTTCCGCTCGGGTCGATCAGGAGCGGAAATTTTTCCAGCTTCTCGCGGCATTCGAAGGTGAACACGCAGCGTTTGCGGGGAACGATCGGAACGTCCAGTCCCGCCTGGCGGCAGATTTCCGTTCCGCCGGCCGCCCCCGCGCAATTGACCACCACCGGCGCCGACAGTGTCTCGCCGCTGGAGAGGCTTATGCGCCATGCGCCCGTCCCGTCCGGCTCCACTTCCGCCCTCGCCGCCAGATAATCGACACCCAAGGCGCGTGCCTTCCTGCGGAACGCCTGCATCAGGCCGTAACCGTCGAACCAGCCTTCCCCGCTGAGCCCGTGGCAGCCGGCGGCAAGATCGGACACCTCCAGCCACGGGAATTTCGCCTTGAGGCCCGCCGGGTCATAAAAGCCGATATCGGCGCCGAGCTGCTGTTGAAGCGTGTGGTTCTCTTCGAGAATGCCGACCTTGTCCGGCGTCGCCAGAAACAGATAGCCGCCTTCATGCAAATCGATCGTCGGCCGCTCGCCGTTGACCTCGAGCGCGATGCCGATCTCTCTCAGAAACCGGATGCCGTAGAGCGAAATCTCGATATTGATGGCACTGGAGAATTGCTGGCGCACGGAAGCCGCCGAGCGGGCCGAGGCGCAGGTCTCGTAGGCCGGGTCGGCCTCGACGACGACGATGCGCCCGGAAAAATCCCCGCGCTGGGCGAGATGACAGGCGGTGGAAGAGCCCATGACGGCCCCGCCAATGATGACGACATCCGCAGTCCGGTCCACCATGAAGTCTCCTCCGATCAACCTGCATTCAGGTTTGTTCGCCGCAATGCAGGAAGGCTGATCGCCTCCAATGGGCTCTAGAAGAACGCCTGCAGGCCGGTCTGCGCACGGCCGAGGATCAGCGCATGAACGTCATGCGTGCCCTCGTATGTGTTGACGGTTTCCAGGTTCTGGGCGTGACGCATGACGTGGTATTCCTCCTGAATGCCGTTGCCGCCATGCATGTCGCGGGCCTGGCGGGCGATGTCCAGCGCCTTGCCGCAATTGTTGCGCTTGATCAGCGAGATCATTTCCGGGGAGACCTGGCCGGCGTCGAAGAGCCGGCCGACCCGGAGCGCGGCCTGCAGGCCCAGCGTGATTTCGGTCTGCATATCGGCCAGCTTCTTCTGGAAAAGCTGCGTCTGCGCCAGCGGCCGGCCGAACTGCTCGCGGTCGAGCCCGTATTGGCGCGCCCGGGTCCAGCAGTCTTCCGCCGCGCCCATGGACCCCCAGGAAATGCCGTACCGGGCCCGGTTGAGGCAGCCGAACGGGCCCTTGAGGCCGGAAACATTCGGCAGGAGCGCGTCTTCGCCGACTTCGACCCCGTCCATGACGACTTCGCCGGTGATGGAGGCGCGCAGGGACAGCTTGCCGCCGATCTTCGGTGCGCTGAGCCCCTTCATGCCCTTTTCGAGTACGAAGCCGCGTATGGCACCGTCATGGGCTTCCGACTTCGCCCAGATCACGAAGACATCGGCGATCGGCGAATTGGATATCCAGGTCTTGGTGCCGGTAAGTCTGTAGCCGCCGTCGACCTTGTCGGCGCGGGTGCGCATGCCGGCGGGATCGGATCCCGCATCCGGCTCCGTCAGGCCGAAGCAGCCGACGAATTCCCCGCTGGCGAGCTTGGGAAGATATTTCTGCCGCTGCTCTTCTGAGCCGTAGGCATGGATCGGATACATGACCAGGGACGATTGCACGCTCATCATGGACCGGTAGCCGGAATCGATCCGCTCGATCTCCCTTGCGACGACGCCGTAGGCCACATAGGACGCGCCGGCGCAGCCATAGTCTTCCGGCAGGGTGATGCCCAGCAGGCCGAGTTCGCCCATCTCGTTGAAGATGGAGCGGTCGGTCTTTTCCTCCCGGTAGGCTTCGATCACTCGCGGCAGGAGCTTTTCCCTGGCGTAGGCGCGGGCCGTGTCCTGGATGAGCTGCTCGTCCTCGTTGAGCTGTTCGCGCAGGCGGAACGGATCCTGCCAGTCGAAGGTACCGCCGCCCGACGGCGAGGACTTGGTCTGTGCCGGTGCATCCATGGTGTCTCTCCCGGGCCATCCGGCCCTTGATTTGCAGCCGCTTGCGGCCAGGGTCATTCTGTTTTCTCTAGTCTTGTCCCAATTTCGTTTGCGCAAAAGCGAAAGCTTCTCCATCATTCATGCCAAATTGGAATGAAGTGGAGCAATTCTCATGCGGCGCGCCTTCGTCCCGCCGGCGGATACCCTGATCGCTTTCGAATGTGCCGCCCGCCATTTGAGCTTCACCCGCGCCGCCGAGGAACTGCATCTGACCCAAGGGGCGATTTCCAAGCAGGTCCGCCAGCTGGAGGACCGGCTCGGGGTGGAACTGTTCCGGCGGGTGCGCCAGCGGATCGTGCTGACCGACGCCGGCCGCATCTATCTGCACGACATCCGCGGCGCGCTGGAGCAGATGACGGCCGCCACCCGTCAGGTGATGTCCTATGCGGGCAGCGCCGACGTCCTGAACCTGGCCGTCCTGCCGACCTTCGGCACCCGCTGGCTGGCGCCGCGGATCGCCGACTTCAGCCGCCGCTATCCCGACGCCGGGCTGAACCTGAGCGTGCGCCTGCAGCCGTTCGATTTCGAGGAAGAACCGTTTGACGGCGCGATCCATCACGGCGATCCGGTCTGGGCCGGGGCGATCGCCGAAAGACTGTTTGACGAAGAGGTCGTCCCCGTCGCCTCACGTGCCTTTCGCGACAGGCATCAGATCCGCAAACCGGCCGATCTTGCCCGCGTGCCGCGCCTGCAACTGGCGACCCGTCCGCTCGCCTGGCGGCAATGGTTCGACCTTGCCGGCGTGGAAACCGACACGGCGTTTCAGGGGGCACGATTCGAACAATTTGTGATGATATCGGAAGCGGCGATCCACCACGCGGGCGCAGCGCTCATCCCAAGGTTTTTTGTGGAAGCGGAGCTTGCCTCCGGCCGCCTGGTGCGACTGTTCGATCTGTCCCTGGATCAGCAGACAGCGTATTATTTCGTCTATCCGGAAGGCCGGACCATGCGCCCCGTCGTGGCGGCGTTCCGCCAATGGCTGATGGAAGAGGCCAGGGCCGCCCGGACAAAGCGCGAATCCATGTTGCCGGGCTGACGGTCCGGCTGCCTTTTGGGAGATGCATTTGGACACACAGCATCTGCGCCTGATCCTGAATGGCAAATCCGCCGACCGCATCGATGTGCGTGCCGCCGTCGATGCCGTCCGCTCCATGGGGCACAAGGTGTCCGTCCGGGTCACCTATGAGGCGGACGATACCGCCCGCCTTGTCAGGGAAGCCTTGCATGATCATGAAAGCGACCGGATCGACACGCTGGTCAGCGGCGGCGGCGACGGCACCTTGCAGGAAATCGTCGATGCGGCGCTGCACGAAATTCCCAGCGGCGAGAAACCGCCCTTTGCCTTTGCGGTGCTGCCGCTCGGCACCGCAAACGACTTCGCCTCTCATATCCAGCTGGACCCCGCAGACATTCCCTCCTGCCTGCGCTTTGCCGCCCGCGCCCAACCCAAGCCGACAGACCTGGGGGACGTCAATGGCCGTATTTTCGTCAACATGGCGACCGGCGGCTTCGGAGCGCAGGTGACCGCGCAGACCGACCCCAACCTCAAGCGTATCCTCGGTGGAGCAGCCTATCTTTTTACCGGCCTGCAGCACTTCTCGGAACTGGTGGCGTGCGAGGGCCGGATCGAGTCGGAGGGCTTCGCCTGGGAAGGGGCGTTCCTGGCGCTGGCCATCGGCAACGGCCGCCGCGCCGGCGGCGGTATCAATCTCTGTCCCCGCGCCAAACTGGATGACGGTTTCCTCGACCTGACAATCCTGCCCTTTCCGAGCTCGGGAAGGGCGATCGATCTTCTGGCAACCCTGCTCGACAGCGGCGTCGACGGCGTCAACAACGGCCTTATCCAGACAAAGGCCCGGAACATCTCCATCGAGACCCGCGAACCCGTCCAGTTCAATCTGGACGGCGAGCCGATGAATGGACAGTCCTGGCGGATTGGGATAAGGCACCACCAGATTCAATTCAGGCGGTGACGTGCAGCATAACACACCTTTGCCGGTGGCCGCCGAAGAGTGCGCCCGACGCGTGCGCCGGACGAGTGCGAGAGAATGGACGAATACCAGATCAAGAACTTTCTGAAATTCGCACCGGCCCGTCTGGGTCTTGGCCCGAAGAAGCACTTGTTCGTTCACATCCCCAAGAACGGCGGCATGGCCCTGCGCGACGCACCGGGGCTTCAGGGGAAACTGGTGCTTGCCAACCGGCGCAGGCTGAAGAGCAGGGCCTATGCCGACGGATTGATGAATTACATGCGCTCAAGAGGCCTGCATCCGGGTTACGAACATGCCCGCCTGCGCGACATTGACCGCTCGGTACGTGCCGGCACCGTGCCTTTCGCGGTGGTCCGCAATCCCTGGGCAAGAACCTTTTCCAGGTTCAAGTTCTACCTGCAGACCAGCGGTGATCACGAGGCGGCGTTCGATCTCACCCTGAAGGGCTTCGAAGAGTTTCTCGAAACCCGCCATGAATGGGGCCGCAAGGACTATTTCTGGCACCGCGCCTCCCTGGGCTGGTACCCGCAGGTCGATTATGTGATCGACGAGGCGGGCAAGGTCGCGGTCAACATCCTGCGGCAGGAGCGGCTCGGGCAGGAACTCGCTGCCTACCTTGGGGCGGAAGATACCCTTGAAAGAAAGAATATCTCTCGGCATTCCGGCGTAGGGTTCAAGGAGTTTTACAGCGACCGCAATATCGAGATCGTGGCCGACTGGTACAAATCCGACGTGGAAGCTTTCGGCTTCGACTTTGATACCGAAGCAACGAGAAACGTCTATTTCAGCTGATCAGCCGGATGGTTGCGCCATGGCGCATCGGCCCGGACGGCGGCTACGGCTCTGACCGGCTCCAGACGCTGTTGCCATCGACCACCGCCTTGACGATGCCGAGATCGTCCCTGTGCTGGCGGCCGATATCGACGGCGACATGTTCGCGGCGGGCGCCGATGAAGTGGTTCCTGAAACCGGCGGTGAAGTCGTTCAGTGCCGGATTGAGATAGTTGAGCTGTTTCTCCGGATCGAGCTTGTCGTCCATCAGCTCTGAACAGCGCGCCGCGAAATCGCTGCGGATGAAACTCGGGCTTGTCGTGAAGATCGGCCGCTTCCTGTTGAGGCTTTTTCCGAAGTCCCTGCCGAGAATCTTAAGGCGGCTGGGTTCATAATGATAGGGGGATCTGTATCCCCAGTTCTTCTCTTTCGTCATCAGGCTCACCTGCCTGACGTTTGTCTTCATCGACTGACGGAACTCTTCCGCACGGACCTCGCGGTTCAAGATCCAGTCGTCCTCGAGATGAAAGCACCATTCCGCCCTCGGCTGGCGCCAAAGCCACCGGACGGCCTTGGTGAAATGAGGCGTTTCCGGTTTCCGCGCCACGACATTGGGAAAGTGATCCCTGCAGATCGTCTCGCAGGCGGAAACCTCCTCCGGTCCGCCTTCGAAGGGATCGATGTTGACATAGAGCGTCCCGACTTCGAAATTCCTGAAAAGACCGGCCGAAAAACTCTCGAGAGTTTTGCCGAGCAGGGCCGGCCGGGCCCCGGAAACAAGCAGGACGTCTATTGTCGGGGAGGTCGTCATAAAGGCTTTCGCGGGCGGTTAGTGGGATTATCGTTCCGGCAAGGCGAGACCCGCCGTTTATGCCAAGACAATGGCGATAAATCCAGTGTGGTATCGGAGTGGCCGGGCCGGCGGATGCGTTCAGAGGTTTATTTTGCCGCAGACTTCGGATATCGCAGGGCAAGCCTGATTTTTGCGGGCGGGGAAGCCTGTCGGGTGGTTGGCGCAGGACCGCCCGGTATAATGGCGCGATACAAGACAAAGCGGAAACTGGATTGAATGTCGGACAGAGCCAAAGTTGCACTCATCACAGGCGTTACCGGACAGGACGGCGCCTATCTGGCACAGCTTCTCCTTGACAAGGGCTATATCGTCCATGGCATCAAGCGGCGTTCCTCCTCGTTCAATACCGGACGTATCGAAAACATCTACCAGGACCCGCACGAGGAGAACGCCCGTTTCTTCCTTCACTACGGTGACATGACCGATGCGACCAATCTGATCCGGATCGTCCAGGAAACCCAGCCGGACGAGATCTACAACCTTGCCGCCCAAAGCCATGTCCAGGTATCGTTCGAGACGCCGGAATATACCGCCAATGCCGATGGTGTCGGCACCTTGCGGCTGCTCGAGGCGATCCGCATCCTTGGCATGGAAAAGAAGACCCGCTTCTACCAGGCCTCCACGTCCGAGCTTTACGGCCTCGTGCAGGAGGTGCCGCAGCGCGAGACGACGCCGTTCTATCCGCGCAGCCCTTACGCCGCCGCAAAGCTCTATGCATTCTGGATCGTGGTCAACTACCGCGAGGCCTATGGCATGCATGCCTCGAACGGCATCCTGTTCAACCACGAAAGCCCGCTGAGGGGCGAGACCTTCGTCACCCGCAAGATCACCCGCGCGGCAGCGGCCATCAAGCTCGGCAAACAGAAGAACCTCTATCTCGGAAATCTCGATGCCAAGCGCGACTGGGGCCACGCCCGCGAATATGTGCGCGGCATGTGGATGATGCTCCAGCAGGACGAGCCGGACGACTATGTGCTGGCGACCGGAGAGACGACGCCCGTGCGCACTTTCGTCGAATGGGCCTTCGCCGATGCGGGTTTTACGCTGGAATGGCAAGGCGAGGGCGTTGACGAGAAGGGCATCGACACGGCAACCGGCAAGGTTCTCGTCGAGGTCGACCCGCGCTATTTCCGCCCGACGGAAGTCGACCTACTGATCGGCGATCCGAGCAAGGCACACCAGAAGCTCGGCTGGCGGCACGAGACCGCAGTCCGGGACCTGGCGAGGGAAATGGTTGAGAGTGATCTCCTTGTCATGAGCAGGGGGAACTGAGGTGCGCCGCGATCAGAAACGCCAGCTTGGATGACCGTCAGATGAAAATTTTTCTCACCGGTGGCAGCGGCATGGTAGGCCGGAATATTGTGTCTCTTGCAAAGAAGTTTGAGATGGATGTGGTCGCTCCAAGAAGTAAAGAGGTCGATCTTCTGGACTTCGAACAAATATGTCATTTTATTGAGCGGTCAAAGCCCGATATCATCATCCATGCGGCCGGTCGAGTCGGGGGGATACAAGCCAATATAAGCTCCCCAGTACAGTTCCTGTCGGACAACTGGACAATGGGGCAAAACGTCGTTCTGGCCGGTCGGAAGGCCGGCGTGCAGCGCCTGCTCAATCTCGGCAGTTCCTGCATGTATCCGCGGGGTCAGGAAGAGCCGCTGCGCGAGGAGCAGGTACTTAGCGGAGCCTTGGAGCCGACAAATGAAGGCTATGCGATAGCTAAATGCGCTGTAGCTCGGCTCTGCGAGTACGTCACGCGGGAAGACCCGCAACTTCAATACAAAACGGTGATTCCCTGCAATCTCTATGGCCGTTTCGACAAATTTGAGCCGTCTGTTTCACATATGGTTCCAGCAATCATCCGCAAATTGTACCTCGCTCGCAAAGACGGTGAACGCATTGTAGAAATTTGGGGAGACGGTACAGCGCGGCGCGAGTTCATGCTGGCAGAAGATCTTGCCGATGCGATATTTTTTGCAATCGAACGTTTCGACGATATGCCTTCACTCCTGAACATGGGAGTCGGCACCGATTATACTGTCGATGAATACTATAGTATAGCGGCTGAGGTGATTGGATATAATGGTGAATTTCGCCATGACCTTTCCAAGCCGGTTGGAATGAAGCGGAAGTTGCTCGACGTTACACGTCAAAAGGCGTTCGGTTGGGGCCCTCGTACCAGCTTGCGCGACGGCATCCGCGCTACTTACGAATACTACTTATCAATGGAAGCATGAGATGTCTTATCCGCTAGCCAATTCTGCGTGGAATGAAGAAGAGTACGAGGCAATCCAGTCCGTAGTCCAGTCAGGCGAGTTCACCATGGGCCAGAAAGTCTCGGAGTTCGAACGAGCTTTTGCAGACTATATGGGAAGCAAATATTGCGTAATGGTGAATTCGGGTTCATCAGCCAACTTGCTCATGATCGCGGCGTTGAGATATCGTTCGGAGTCGCCGTTGATGCCCGGTGCGGAAGTAATTGTGCCTGCCGTGTCCTGGAGCACGACATATTACCCACTCTATCAGTATGGCCTTAAGCTTCGCTTTGTGGACGTTGATAAAGACACTCTCAACTACGATCTGGAGAGACTTGGAGCCGCAATTACTTCGGACACGCGGGCCATCATGGCTGTAAATCTTTTGGGAAATCCCAACGATTTTGGCCGCATAGCGGAGATCATTGGCGATCGGGACATTCTTCTTCTTGAGGACAACTGCGAGTCCATGGGAGCCGTATACGAGGGCAGGCAAACGGGGACATTTGGCTTAATGGGGACTTTTTCGTCTTTCTTCAGTCACCACATCTCAACGATGGAAGGCGGTATGGTGGTAACAGATGACGAAGAGCTTTGGCATGTTCTTCTTGCACTCCGTGCGCACGGCTGGACTAGAAATCTCCCTAAAGTAAATCGCGTGACCACCGAGAAGAGCGATGATGCATTCGCAGAGTCATTTCGCTTCATATTGCCGGGATACAATGTAAGGCCGCTTGAAATGAGCGGCGCATTGGGGCTCGCTCAAATTCGTAAGCTGCCCACAATTGTTAGCGAACGCCGGCAGAATGCCGACCGGTTTCTGCAGCTTATTAGGAAATATCCCTACCTCCGGGTTCAGAAAGAGATTGGCGAGAGTAGTTGGTTCGGTTTCAGTTTGATTGTCGAACCTGATGCCGGCGTGAGGCGTGAGCAACTGGTTGCGGCGTTTGGTGACGCACAGATTGACACACGCCCGATAGTCGCTGGCAACTTTACTAAGAATGAGGTGCTGAAGTGGTTCGATTATTCGATTCACGGAAATTTGGCCAACGCGGAGGTTGTAGACCAGGCCGGCCTTTTCATCGGCAATCACCACTACCCCCTCGTGCAGGAATTCGAACTCTTGGCCTCGGTGTTGGAACGAATTCGAATTACGTGATGCAATCCCCGAGTAAATAACGATTTATGTCAACTTGCTAAATAGCGGATTAGCGCGTGATCATTACACATATCATTGGCGGTCTCGGGAATCAGATGTTCCAGTATGCCGTGGGAAGAAGTCTGGCACTTGCCTCAGGGCAAACTTTGAGGCTCGATCTATATTCCATGGAGGAATACTCTACGCATGCATATTGTCTCGACCAATTGCGTATTTCGGCCGAGGTTGCGTCCAAGCGCGATATACCGACCAAACGGCGCAAGGGTGGATTTTTTGCCAAAGTGCAGCGGGTTCTGAGGACAAGCGGGAATCCCGTTGCGACGGTCAAGGAAAAGGGTTTTGCGTTCGATCCTTCTATTCTGAGCTTAAGGGGATCTGTATATCTGTTTGGATACTGGCAGAGCGAGAAATACTTCTCAGATATCGCCGACGCCATACGAAATGATTTTGCTCTGGCAACGCCTCTAACGGAGTCGCGTGAACAGATTCTAACAAGCATTCGGGGAAGCGAACGAGCGATTTCCGTTCATGTACGCCGTGGAGACTACCTTACCAATCCGACAGCCAATGCCTATCATGGAATCTGCGAAACAGACTGGTACCGGACTGCGATGAGGAAGATGGAGGATCGTTTCGGACGTGTGACCTTCTTTCTTTTTTCCGATGATCCCAAATGGGCACGAGAAAACATAAAGTCATCCAGTCCGATAGTTTTTGTCGAACCTAGATCCGACGGAAAAGACGCTCAGGATATGCATCTTATGGCAGCCTGCCATTCACACATCATAGCAAACAGCACATTCAGTTGGTGGGGCGCCTGGTTGAATCCTCGCAAAGAGAAACACGTCATTGCACCAATGCGTTGGTTCAAGACAGATAAGCATGATACCAAAGATTTGATACCATTGACTTGGGAACTCTTGTGATTGTTCCGCTGATCAGCGTGGTTGTTCCCGTCTACAATGGCGCCGAGACAATACGAGCGGGAATCGAGTCCCTTCTTTCTCAGTCGTTCCAAGACTTTGAAATAGTAGTAGTCGATGATGGTTCGACAGATGGAACCGCAGAAGTCGTAGGGGGCATTAATGATTCGCGAATCAAGCTTTTGCGGCAACAAAACAGGGGTGCAGCAGCAGCTCGCAACACGGCAATAAAGCAAAGCAGGGGAGAGTTCATCGCCTTTCAAGATCATGACGATTCATCTACGTCTCATCGGCTTGAAAAGCAGCTGTCCTTTCTCAGAACTCATACCGAGGTTGGAATTCTTGGCAGCAGATCGGTCATCATCGATCGGAATGGCCTGAGCCGTGGTGGTCACAATCATCCTTTAGCAGATGAACATTTACGATTCGAATTGATGTTCGATAATCCCTTTGTGACCAGTTCGGTCATGCTGCCTAGCAGGGTGCTCAAGGAAGTTGGCCTGTTTACTCTCGATTCCAAGCGTTTTCCCGAAGACTATGAA
Source organism: Roseibium salinum (assembly GCF_026240905.1). NCBI lineage: Bacteria > Pseudomonadati > Pseudomonadota > Alphaproteobacteria > Hyphomicrobiales > Stappiaceae > Roseibium > Roseibium salinum. Next base: position 3,249,074 of record NZ_JAPEVI010000003.1, on the reverse strand, counting down.
CTTTGGTCAAGAATCTCTCGTCGCTTTAAGCTCGCCAATCTGCCCGACCGGATGATTTTGTATCGGAAATCTGAGGGAAGCTTGTCCAGTACTCATGTTGCGAAGCAAATCGCTCAAATCGCAAGTGAGAACATCGCATTTGCTTTGGGCCAATCCTCCCCTTCAACGGAAATAACTGATTTGGCGCTCTGGTATCATAAGCAATACCAATTATTATCACCGCGTCCGAATTTTTCCAAGATGTTTGAAATTATTCGGGACGTAGCTGCATTGCTGAGCGACGGTGGTTCAAGCAACCAAGACCTAAGCGCAATATCTGAGGACTTGATAAGAAAATTCATCGTGGAACGGCCTGCGCAATACATGCCGTTTGCACTTCGGTTGAGACGGCACTTGATGCGCCGCCACAAAAAGATCGTAGAATTGACCAAGAAACATCGTTCTCCCACAGAACGAAAATAGAAAACACCCTGTTTAGACTTTAGGATGCATCATGAAATGCCTCTTTTGTTGTGAGTTCTATTACCCCAGTGTCGGTGGTGTTCAGATGGTGATGCAACAGATTGCCGAACGTCTTGTCGAAAAGGGACACGAGGTGACTGTGGCGACAACCAAACTCGCAGAGCGTGAGGAAAGGTCGATAAATGGAGTGGAGATTGTCGAGTTCAATGTCACCGGCAATCTTGCCAAGGGTTTGGATGGCGAAGTTCAAGAATATCAATCTTTCCTAAAGAATTTTGACGCGGATGTACTCTTGATAAAGGCCGCCCAGCAGTGGACCTTTGATGCTGCCTGTGGGGTTCTCGATGAAATAAGAATGAAAACCGTATTCATTCCTTGTGGTTTTTCTGGGTTGCGCCGAGGGCTTTATCAGAAATATTACGAGGAAATGCCAAATATACTCAAAAAGATTGACCACCTTATCTTCTACTCAAGCGATTACCAGGACATCGATTTTGCGCGAAAGGAAGGCTTGGAAAACTATTCCGTTGTGCCGAACGGAGCCAGTGAAAGTGAGTTCGGCAGATATCCGGCGGATAATGATATCCGCGAGAAACTAGACATTTCTCCCGAGGCATTTGTATTTCTGACCGTGGGTGCGAGAAACGGTCAAAAAGGGCATGCTGAGGTCGCAGAAGCCTTTAGCAGAATGCAGAACACAACTGAGGCCCAGATAACACTAATTCTGAACGGTAATATTGTCACAAAGAAGAAGAATGAAAGAAAAAAGGGTTTAATGCGAAAGCTTAGAAGGAGTGTAAAGATCCTCTTGAACTTGCTTCTGCCTAATAAAATTGTTTTGAGAAACCAGGAGGACCGGATTTTTGTAAGCAAAATCAGGTGTAAGCTGAGGCGAAAGTTTCAATTGATAGAAACTGATCTCAAGAGACGCGATCTCGTAAAATTACTTTTTACATCCAATCTCTTTGTATTTGCATCGAAGACAGAATACTCACCATTGGTGCTCTTTGAAAGCGCAGCAGCAGGAACACCGATTTTGACGGTTCCAGTCGGAAATGCCGAGGAAATTTTGAGTTGGACCAAAGGGGGATATCTGTGTCCATGTGAAAAAGATGAAGTAGGCAACACGAATGTTGATTCCGCAATACTGGCGGAACATATGACATACGCACTTTCACATCAGCACGAAATGTGCCAAATGGGGGTGATGGGGCGGGAAGCGTGGGCAAAAGAATTTACCTGGGAAACCATAACCGAACGATATGAAGCAATTTTGCAGGCGACCTTGAACTCTGAAGCGGCATAGAAGAGATGCACTGCATACCGATCATGTCAATCTTGATCCGTGAATTCGAACGGCTGTGCTGCCAGAATTATAGTAAGTAATATGGTGAAACCAAGTAGCCCAACTCACCAACTACCACATAGTTTTCTCAGATAGCAGATTATGCGTTTGCATTTTTTGCCGTGGATTGGACATGTAAAGAAATCGCGGAGGCAGTTGATACTTACTGTTCCACTGCAACACTAGGCGATATTTCATTATTATTAGATCTTCTTCGCTATGAAATTGGTTGTATTAAAAAACTCGAGCTCTTCTGTGTATTTCTTGATCTTTGTAGGCCCAAACGGGGTTATTCGATAAATTTCGAAGTCGTACTCCTTAAAGAAGTACCAGAAATCTTGAAAAAAGGTTCGAGTATCAATGTTACAGCCACCAAATTCAAATTGTATTACATCTATGTGATGTATTGCTTCTCCAAATCCAGACAGAACGTCCAGTTCGTGTCCTTCCACGTCCATTTTGCAAATATCAATATGGGCCTTTTGAAGTTTTTCTATCCAATAATTTTCAAATCTTAATGTCCTCACTTGCTCGCTTACGTTAAATTCCAGTTTGTGATGTTTCACTCTGCGTTTTGTAAGGCTTGCTAATCAAGATCCAGGTTTATCCGAAAATAAAACTGCCGATCCTGTAGATGAAGATAGAGCAAATGGCTCGATTCGCACGTTAGATGCTTCTAGTTTCTTTCTAAGTATATCAATATTCGTGGATGAGGGTTCAAATAGAAATACTGTTAATTCCGGATAAGTCTTGAGTAATTCTAGTGTGTACGTTCCTTTGTTGGCGCCTATATCGATGGCTATGTTGGGCTCTTTCGTTGGGCAAATATCTCGTATTTGTTGGACCTCATAATTTACAGTGCTGCCGCCCCATCCTTTTCCGCGATAATGTGCGCAAGCGTTTTCAATTCTAGACAGATATTTTTCTGCAAGTTTATTTTTTTTCTACTCACGAATGACATGGCACTCTCATAGCTGGGTTCGCGGTGATCACATCGCGTTTAATTTTTACGGCCTTTCCGCATTGATTACACGGTCACTGGTTGTTTTTCTATAGTCGGCTGAAAACGCCGCTAACATTCTTCGGAGTAGCATATTCTCGCTCTCTTTTTCAAAAGCTATCCATTGGGCCCACAACTGACACTTGATCGAGCTATCAGCCTGGCAATTGCTCGATCATGCAAGTGCAAATTTGGTTGGATGAATTTGCTTTCTTCTTAAAGGCTCCGCAATATCGACTCCGCATCGCCCGATAACCTAAGACGAACACTGAGACAGGCAACTAGCGAATGAATGAACCTCAAATTCTAAAAACAGTTGTAGTAAATCTGGAGCGGTCCACCGAGCGCCGGTCCGATATGACAATGAAGCTTGAGGCGCTAAAGATCCCGTTCGAATTTTTTTCTGCGGTGGATGGACGGGCGGAAAGACACCCGCTGTTTGACCGATATGATCGACAGCTGGCATTAACGCGCTACGGTTTTGAATTGGCGCCGGGAGAGCTCGGTTGTTATGCGAGCCATTTTCTTTTGTGGCAGCGATGCATTGAAGAAGATCAGCCGATCCTGATCCTGGAAGATGATATCGACTTCGCATCGAACTTCAAATCTGCTGTCGACCTTGTCACTCAAAAAATAGACATGTTCGGGTTGCTTCGGCTTTCTGCTCACAAACCGAGAAAATTTGCAGTGTGCGAACAAGCGGCAAATGGCTTGAAGATCGTCCGATTTAAACGAGGCCCGCACGGCACTTCATCATACGCGATCTCGCCATCTGCCGCCAGGAAACTCGTCCAAGCTGCGCAGGTTTGGTTCGAACCCGTCGATGTTCATCTCGATCGCTTCTGGAAGCATGGCGTAGGCAGTTTCGGGATCATGCCGTTTCCCGTGCAGCACCTGGCCCTGTCGGCGACCCACTCCGAAATTTGGCAAGGTGCGCAACGCGGGAGTCGTTCGGCCGAATTTCGGCGGCAATCAAGATTCATTCGCATGCGAGAGAACCTTTCGAGATTTATCTCGAATATTCCGTATTTCGGCCGTTGGCAAAGCTGAGGAGAGTCAAGATCGAAATTCAGTTCGATAAGCTGAGCATCAGCTCCGGCGAGATCCGTTTCGGGAAGTAGACGAGAAGGAAGATGGATTTTGTGAGTAAATGGGATTAGAGCTTTGCGATTAATCCAAAACGTTGTGCTCATGTATGTGCTGACGAGCGGATTTTACTCGAACAAGGGTCTGTGAGTTGTGACAGGCGTATTCCGAATGGTGGAAAGTATTATTCTTGGCTAAAGTAAAAGAGTTCTGTGAAGCATTCGAGTGTTCGAATCCTCCCCCTACCAAGTGGAAGAGGGCTCGGTCACCGCGGTTGTTCTGGCGTATAATGAAGCACTTCGATTTCCCTATTTTCTGGATCACTACAGATCTTTGGGAATTTCGAATTTTATCGTGGTCGATAACAACTCCGATGATGGAACGGATGCGCTTCTGGAGGCGGCGAGCGATGTATTGGTGTTAAGAACCGGTAAGCCATATCGTGAGCATAAATCGAATTGGCGTCAGCTTATTTGTGATCGGTATCTCAATGGAAAGTGGGTCATATTTCCGGATGTTGACGAGTTGTTCGTCTACCCCCGCTGGCCTGAGGTCAAGATTCACGAGCTTACCGCGTATCTGGACCATTATGGTTACGAATGTATGTTTTCGACTATGGTAGACATGTACCCAAACGGCCCTATTCAGGACCTCAAATACCAAGCTGGTGATTCTTTTCTTGAGACATGTCCATACTTTGACGGTTCAGGATACCGGCATGTGCCGCTAAAAGGGGCTGGCGGGCGAGAATTCAACACACCAAAGCGGCATGTTTTCGGTGGCGCCCGTGAACGGCTCTTTCATCATAGATCCAAGCGCAAGCCGCACATATTAGATGCGATCCTATTGAGCACGGTCTTTCGTTTGCAGAGCAAAGCGCCAAACTCGCCTTTGGGCAGATATTTCGACCGACGCTTGTTTAAGCTGATCAAAGACGGATTACCCGGCGTCGATCCCCTCATGAGTAAAGTGCCCCTGATCAAGTGGCGATCGGGTCTTACCTTTTCAGGAGGTGTTCACAATATTGCTCAAGAAATTAAGATGGCACCTGACTGGGGCGCTTTGCTTCATTTCAAATACCTTGATGACTTTAGTATAAAGGTAACCGAGGCGCTTGAGCGGGGGCAGCATGCAGTAGGGAGTCGTTTTTACAAGGATTATGAATCTCATCTGGCCACGGTAATGAACGTGGGCGCGATGTCAAAGAGTAGTATTAAGTTCACAGGTCCGCAGGTCCTCTTGGAATGTGGTCTGATGAGAGAAACATCAGAATGTCGTCGGTATTTTGACAAGGCAACTGCCGATTAGCACTAGCGTGATGTGGAAAACTGTACAATATAAAGCAGGTGCTGATCGATATGTTGGGCGATTTCATGCGAAAAATTGCATATAAACTCAGACGAAAATTGAAACCAAGCACGATTGTAATCGATGGCATCAGAGTCACGGCCGAGCTCGACTATATCCCGGAACGAATTCGTAAAGAACTCTACCGGAAAAACTACGAAAAAGGTGAGCTTATACTCGCTAGAAAGACATTGAGGCCGGACGACCGCGTTCTGGAAGTCGGTGCGGGGACAGGGTTCATCAGCCTCGCCTGCGCAAAAATCTGTGGCCCCGAGCGCGTTCTCTCCTATGAACCCAATCCGGCAATGAAACGGGTAATCGAGAAAAATTACGCCCTAAACGGTCTGCGCCCCAACCTGAGGAATAAGGTCCTGGCTGTCGATACGGGCGAAGTCGAATTCTTTTTTTCCGATAACGTCTTGTCATCATCATTGATCGACCGCAAGCATGGCGGCGCGACGAGAGTTCAAGCGGACGCCATAGCTGACGTTGTTCAAGAACACGATCCAACGGCTATTGTAATGGATGTGGAAGGCGCGGAAATCGAGTTGCTACGGAATTGCCGTCTGACGAATGTTGCCAAAATAGTGGTTGAAATGCATCCACACATTGTTGGTCAGGACAAAATCGATTCACTGTCGAGTTACCTTGTCGATGCTGGTTTCACACTCGAAGAAAGTCTTGGAAAACGCTACCTGTTCGTCCGCTAACGCAGTCTCATCAGTTCCGCAGTAAGCGAATGAGAACTGACGATCGGTGGTGATTCTGCTTAACAAGCAATGCACCCTAAGAAATGAATTACAAGACCAATGCTTTGTTTGCGAAGCTGGCTCCCCGTAGCAAGCTGGATAATGTATTGTAAAAAATGTTAGGCAACTATCCCTAGATAGCTGATAAGCGTGTGATCTTCAGAATATCGGTCATCGAGACATTTGGCTGCACCTAATATAAGCTGATTCTCTAACGACTCAGAGCCCATAACCCCCCTCAACGCCCCCACCAGCCCCTCCACATCCCCACAATCCACCAACAACCCCGTCTTGCCATGCTCGATCAGCCAGCTCGGGCCTTGTGAGGCCGTGGCGATGACGGGGAGGCCGGCGTTCCAGCCTTCCAGGACGACGTTGCCGAGCGGTTCGTCGTCGGAGGGGCAGACGAGGATGTCGGCGGCTTTCAGGAATGGCGAGGGGTCGCGTTGCCAGCCGAGGAAGTGGGTGCGCTCAGTGACGCCGAGGGTGGCGGCGAGGGTTTTCAGCTCATCCATCAGCTCGCCGTCGCCGATCAGCCAGGCGTGAACAGTGTCCGGCAGCTTTTCCAAGGCCTTGATGATCAGGTCGAAGCGCTTGCGCTGGACGAACCGGCCGAGCGCGATCAGCACCGTTGCCTCCTGCGGCGTGCCGAAGTCCGCGCGGTTTACGGGTTCCAGGTCCTCCGGCAGCGGGTCGACGAAATTGCTGATCATGTGCGCCCTGTCGGCGGGCCAGCCCATCTCGACCGCCTGGCGGATAATCTCCGGCGTGTTGCCGATCAGCTGCTCGACATTGCCGTAGGTGCGGAACCCGTCCGGAAAGTCGCCGAGGCGCAGGAAGGTTCGCATGTTCGGGCCGGGTTTCGGCATCCACTTGCTGGCCGGGCTCATCCAGCCGAGCGTTGCCGTTGCGCCGAATTTGCGGATCTGGCGCGAAATGTTCCAGCGGATGACATGGCGCTTGAAATGCGAGCGGCTGAAGCGGACTTCGCGGACGTCGCAATGTTGCGCCAGTTCGTCCCGCCAGGGCCGCCCCGGGCGGATGAAGGCGATCTGGCGGACGCCTCTGCGGGCCAGCGCGCCTGACAGGCGCAGGAAGAAGCGCTCCGCGCCGCCGTCGACGCCGAGATGGATATGCGCGAGCTTTTGGGAAGACGAATCAGTTGCCATCGATGACATCATAATAATTATGCGCCCGCCCGAGGAGACCGCGCAGGTTGCCCGAGCCCTTCATCAGCCGGATCAGGCCGTAGTAATAGAGCTTTTCGCCGCGCTTCCTGGCGACCGGCTTCAAGACGAAGCCTATAATCGTCGCCAGCAGGCCGAAGAACATCCGCCGCGAGCATTTCGGGATGAAATGCAGCGCCGCCTTTGCCCGGCCCTCGCGCAGCACGATGTTGAAGGCGCCCGAGGTGGCCGCCATGTGCATGCGGCTGAGCAGCCGGCCGGTGGTGACGCGCGAGGCCGGAATGTCCTCTTCCACGAAGGCATCGTCCACCCAGATCATCTTCGCACCGGCGGCATGGGCGCGGCGGAAGAAGTCGATATCCTCGCTGCCGAAGGTCAGCCGTTCGTCGAAGCGCATCCCAAGCCCGTCCCTGGAAACGATCCGGGCACTTAGGAGCACGTTGTTGGTGGGCGCCTCGGTGATGACGGTGCCGGTCGGGCGCGATTTGAGAAGCTGGGATTTCCACCAGTGCGGCGCGGGCTGTTCGTAGATCCGCCGGACGGGCCCGTTGGCCACTTCGGCCCGGTGTTCGCGGCAGGCGGCCAGGAGCTTTTCGATCCAGTCCGGTTCGGAGCGCTCGTCGTCGTCGATCAGCGCGATCCAGTCCGGGCCGTGCTCAAGCGCCGCCTCCAGCGCCGTGTTGCGGGCAAAGGGTATGCCCTTGCGCTTCTCATGGTAGAAAAACACCGGCAGGGAAAGCCGGGTTTTCATGTCCTCCGCCGCCTGGCCTGCGAAATGCGGCACGGGATCGTTTTCCACGACCACGATCGCCAGTTCGGTTCCGTCCGGCTGAATCAGCTTGTCGAGGCTGTCGAGGCAGGCCTGCAGCATTTTCGGCCGCTGCGCTGTGCAAACGGCTATGACCAGCTTCTGGTTCATCGATGAACGTCTCGACTTTCATTGGGCGGCGGATCGGTTCCGGCAGGGTTTGGCCCAAGAGCTGCGCGCTGTCAAAGGGTTTTGCCGAAATGGACCTTCCCACTCCGCCTGCGCCGCGCTACGGTTCCCCTTCACCCTTTAAAGGTCTGCACTGGCAGACGTGTTTTGGGAGGAACACATGAAGGGATTGATGATGCACCGTCCGCTGAAAATCGCGGACATCATCACCTTTGCGGCGGACAGCCATTCGTCGGGCGAGATCGTCTCCGTGCGCACGGAAGGCGATATTCACAGGACAACCTACAAGGAAACGGCGGGCCGCATCGCGCAGCTGGCGCACGCGCTGCAAGGGCTGGGCGTGGGGGAAGGCGACAGGATCGCGACACTGGCCTGGAACGGCTACCGGCATTTCGAGCTCTACTACGCCATCTCCGGCATCGGCGCGGTCTGCCATACGATCAATCCGCGCCTGTCGGCGGAGCAGATGATCTATATCGTCAACCACGCAAGGGACGGGCTGCTGTTCACGGACGTCACTTTCGTGCCGATGCTCGAGAAATTACGGCCGCATCTGCCGGAAGAGCTGCGCATCGTCATCATGGCCGACCGGGGGCACATGCCGGAGACGACGCTCGAGGGCACTCTTTGCTACGAGGACCTCCTCGAGGGCCAGCCCGGCCAGATGGACTGGCCGGATTTTCCGGAGGACCAGGCCGCCGGCCTTTGCTATACCTCCGGCACGACCGGCAATCCCAAGGGCACGCTCTATTCGCATCGCTCGACCGTCCTGCACGCCTTGAGCATGTGCATCAGCATTCCCAAGGCCCTGCACGAAGGGACGAGGATCCTGCCCGTTGTGCCGCTTTTTCACGTCAACGCCTGGGGGCTACCCTATGGGGCGCCTTTGTCCGGCGCCAGCCTGATCTTTCCGGGCTGTGCCCTCGACGGCAAGAGCCTGTTCGACCTGATGGACCAGGAGAAGGTCTATTCCGCCTGGGGCGTGCCGACGGTCTGGCTCGGTCTGATGAACGAGATCAAGGAACGCGGCCGGCTGCCGGAAGGCTTCGGCGATGTCGTCGTCGGCGGCTCGGCCGCTCCGCGGTCGCTGATCGAGGCCTTCGAGAAACGGGGCGTCAATGTCTGCCACGCCTGGGGCATGACCGAGATGAGCCCGATCGGCACCCAGTGCAATCTGCCCCCGGACATGGATGATTTTCCCCTCGAGGAACGCATCGACCGCAAACAGTCGCAGGGCCGCCGCGTCTTCGGGGTCGATGTCAAGATCGTCGACGATGCCGGCATGCGCCTTCCCCATGACGGCCGGACGCCGGGCCATCTCTACGTGCGCGGCAATGCCGTCACGGCGGGCTATTACGAGGACCGGGAAGCTTCGTATCAGGCGTTCGACGAAGAGGGCTGGTTCTGCACCGGGGACATCGCCGCCATCGATCCGGACGGCTTCCTGCTGGTCACCGACCGCTCGAAGGACCTGATCAAGTCGGGCGGCGAGTGGATCAGCTCGCTCGATCTGGAAAACATCGTCATGTCCCATCCCGGCGTTGCCAGCTGCGCGGTTATCGCGGTGCCGGATCCGAAATGGGACGAGCGCCCGCTCTTGATCGTGCAGCCGCGCGGGGATGCGCAGCCGCAGAAGGAGGAACTCCTTGCTCTTCTTGCGGAACGGGTTGCCAAATGGCAACTGCCGGATGACGTGGTCTTTGTCGATTCCCTGCCGCTCACGGCGACGGGCAAGGTCTCCAAACTCACCCTCAGAAAGCAGTTTGCAAAGGAACGGGCATGACGCCGGACACATTGTTCAGCCTCTCCGGCAAGACCGCCCTGGTGACCGGCGGCGCAACGGGCATCGGCCGCATGGCCGCCGAAGGCTTTCTTGCCGCGGGCGCGCGGGTTCTCATCGCCAGCCGTAAGGCGGACGCCTGCGTGGCCGCGGCCGAAGACCTGAACGCGATGGGGTATTCCGGCAAGGCGGAAGGCTTTGGCGGCGATGTGGCAACGGAGGAGGGCATTTCCGCGCTCGCCGGGGAAATCGGCCGGCGGACGGAGCGCCTCGACATCCTGATGAACAATGCCGGAACCAGTTGGGGCGAGACGCTCGGCGCGTTTCCCTACGCGGCCTGGGACCGGGTGATGCGGCTGAATGTGGCCGGGCTGTTCCATCTTACCCAAAGCCTGCTGCCGTTGCTGGAAGCTGCGGCAAGCGACGATGATCCGGCGCGGGTGGTCAACTTGGGCTCCGTCATGGGCGAAACGGCCCACGGCGACCGGGCCTACAGCTACGCCGCCTCCAAGGCGGCGGTCCACCACCTGACGCGGATCCTTGCCAAGGAGCTTGCGCAAAGGCGCATCACCGTCAACGCGCTCGCCCCCGGGCCCTTCGTCAGCAAGATGACCGCCTTCGCCACGGCGGATGAGGATGTGCGCGCCCGCGTCGGGGGGCAGGTGCCGCTCGGCCGGGTGGGACGGCCGGAGGACATTGCCGCCGCGGTGCAGTTTCTGTGCGGGCACGGCGGATCCTACGTGACCGGGGCCATCCTGCCCGTCAGCGGCGGCATCAATGTCGAAACCGGGCCGGACCTGTTCCAGGAGGCCTACGAGTGACGGCAGTGCGCGTGCTTTCGGTCGACGCCTTGCAGGAGATGACAGGCAGGGAGGCAGGCGTGTCTTCCTGGTATCTGATCGACCAGGCCCGGATCGATGCCTTCGCGGAGGTCACCGGAGATCATCAGTTCATCCATGTCGATCCGGACCGGGCCGCCGCAACCCTCTTCGGCGGAACGATCGCCCACGGCTTTCTGACCCTGTCGCTGCTCTCCGTCATGGGACTGGAAGCGCAGCCGAAGATCGACGGCGCCGCCATGGGCATCAACTACGGTTTCGACCGGGTCCGCTTCCTGACGCCGGTCCGGGCCGGATCGCGCGTCCGTGGACGGTTCGTGCTGGCGGCGCTGAAACGGCCGAGGCCGGGCGAGATCGACATCACCTGGCAGGCAACGGTGGAGATCGAAGGCGGCAGGCGGCCGGCGCTGGTCGCCGACTGGATGAACCGGTTCCACCTCGATGACCGTGTGGAGGAATGACAAGATGTTGAAAGCCAGGGCACTGCCGAAAGTGCTGCAGAACCTGAGGCTACCCGCCGCGGCGGCGCCGCTTTTCATCGTTTCCTGTCCGGACCTGGTCATCGCCCAGTGCAAGGCCGGCATAATCGGCAGCTTTCCGGCGCTCAACGCCCGGGATGAACCGGGCGGTCCCGTCATGCTGGAGGTCTGGCTGAAGCGGATCACCGAGGAGCTCGACCGCTACAATCAGCACAATCCCGACCGGCCGGCGGCACCTTTCGCGGTTAACCAGATCGTCCACCGGTCCAACGAGCGGCTGGAGCGGGACATCGATATCTGCACCCGCTGGAAAGTGCCCGTCTGGATCACCTCCATGGGCGCGCGGGTCGAGGTGAACGAGGCCGCCCATTCCTGCGGTGGTATCGCGCTCCACGATGTCATCAACAACACCTATGCGAAAAAGGCGATCGCAAAGGGTGCCGACGGGCTGATTGCGGTCGCCGCGGGTGCCGGAGGGCATGGCGGTCCGCAGTCGCCCTTTGCGCTGGTCCGGGAAATCCGCGAGTGGTTCGATGGGCCGCTGCTGCTGGCCGGGGCCGTTTCCACGGGAGAAGCGCTTCTGGCCGCACGGGTCCTGGGCGCGGATCTCGGCTATATCGGCTCGCCTTTCGTGGCGATGGACGAGGCCGATGCGGACCCGGCCTATAAGGAGATGATGGTCAAGGGCGGCGCGGAGGAGGTCATGACATCTGCGCTCTTCACCGGCCATCCCGGCAATTATCTGAGGGACTCGGTCCGCAGGGCCGGGCTCGATCCGGACAATCTGCCCAAGGACTGGGACGCCAGCGTCATGCCGGACGACAGTCCGCTTCCGAAGGCCTGGCGGGAAATCTGGGGCGCCGGCCACGGCATCGGTGCCGTAAAATCGGTCGGCCCCGCCGCTGAGGTGGTCGACCGCATCGAGAGCGAATACCGTGCCGCCATCGAGCGGATGCGCGCAGAGATCTGTTAAGGGAGATATTCCGTTGCAAGCAAACATGGATCTGGGCGTCTCCGAGCGGGTGCGCCCGCTGATCGAGAAGGTCCGTCACATGGTCGAGACCGAAATCGCCCCGCTCGATGCCGAGTATCACCGCGAGGTTGGCCGCCATCCCACCGGCGACCGCTTCCAGCTCACCGACCGGCAGCTGGAAATCCTGGCCGAGCTGAAGGGCAAGGCCAGAGAACGCGGCCTCTGGAACTTCTGGCTCACGGACAGCGACAGCGGCTACGGCCTGACGACAGTGGAATACGCCTATCTGGCCGAGGAAATGGGCAAGGTCGGCATCGCGGCGGAAGTGTTCAACTGCAACGCGCCCGACACCGGCAACATGGAGGTGCTGGAGCGCTACGGCACCGAAGCTCACAAGGAGCGCTGGCTGAAGCCGCTGCTTGAGGGCGGGATCCGCTCCGCCTATCTGATGAGCGAACCGGACGTCGCGTCGTCCGATGCCGCCAACATTTCCCTCGAGGCGGTCCGGGAAGGCGCGGGCTGGGTCCTCAATGGCGAGAAATGGTGGGCCACCGGCGCGGGAGATCCGCGCTGCAAGCTCTATATCGTCATGGCCCGCACGGCTCCGGAGGCCCACAAGCACAGCCGTCATTCCATGTTCCTGGTCCCGGCGGATGCGCAGGGGATCGAGGTCCTGCGGCCGATGCAGGTGTTCGGTGCCGACGATGCGCCCCACGGCCACATGCATATCCGCTTCACCAATGTCCGCGTGCCGGACGAGGGTCTGGTCCTGGGAGAGGGGCGGGGATTCGAGGTCGCTCAAGGCCGTCTGGGGCCGGGCCGCATCCACCACTGCATGCGGGCGATCGGCCAGGCGGAAAAGGCGCTGGAGTTCCTGTGCAGGCGGGCGCTGAGCCGCGAGGCCTTCGGCAGGAAGCTGGTGGAGCTCGGCGCCAATTACGACATCATCGCCAATGCGCGCATGGAAATCGAAATGGCCCGGCTCCTGTGCCTGAAGGCCGCCTGGGTCATGGACACGCAAGGCACCAGGGCCGCCCAGCCGTGGATCAGCCAGATCAAGGTGGTGGCACCCCTGATGGCGCTGAAGGTGGTCGACGAAGCCATGCAGGTTCACGGCGCCGGCGGCATCAGCCAGGACTATCCGCTTGCCGCCATGTGGACGCACCTGAGAACCCTTCGTTTCGCCGACGGGCCGGATGCCGTGCACCGGCGCCAGGTCGCGCGGGCGGAGCTGCGCAAATACGCGAACGGCAAGGTCTGAGCATGTCCGGGCGGCAGGGCGACGTCGACATCAGGGCGCTGACCGGCTGGCTGGAGCAGAACATGCCCGGCTTTTCCGGCCCGGTCCGCCTTGAAAAGTTCGAACGGGGTCAGTCAAACCCGACATACAGGCTGCTGGCCGGCTCCGGCGACTATGTGCTGCGCCGCAAGCCTCCCGGTGCGCTGCTCAAGTCGGCCCACGCGGTCGATCGGGAATTCCGGGTGCAGAAAGCCCTTGCCGGGTCGGATGTCCCGGTCGCGGGCATGCATGTCCTGTGCGAGGACGAAACCGTCATTGGTTCCGCGTTTTACGTGATGGAGCGGATCGCCGGCCGCAATTTCGACGACCCGCGACTGCCGGACATCGATCCGGCAACGCGCGCCGGGATTTATGCGGAGATGAACCGGGTGCTGGCGGCCATTCACCTGATCGACCTCAAGGCGCGCGGCCTCTCCGACTTCGGTCCGGCCGGCAACTACTACCGGCGCCAGATCGACCGCTGGAGCAAGCAGTACCGGGCCAGCGAAACCGAGGTCATTCCGGCCATGGACGAACTGATCGCCTGGCTGGATGCCAACGTGCCGGAGGACGACGGCAGGCGGACGCTGGTCCACGGCGACTACCGCATAGACAATCTCCTGTTCGCCGAAGACGGCGCGCGCTGCGTCGCCGTCCTCGACTGGGAACTGTCCACCCTCGGCCACCCCTTTGCGGATCTCGCAGCCCTGATCATGCAATGGCAGCGCCCGCCCGGTCCGGAAGGCAGGGGCCTTGCCGGGGTTGACCGCAAGGCATTCGGCATTCCGGACGACCAGGCGTTTATCGATAGCTATTGCGAACGCACGGGGATCGGTGGCATTTCGGATTTCGGCTTTTATCTGGCCTTCTGCTTCTTCCGCATGGGCGCAATCCTGCAAGGCGTCAAGAGGCGCGCCCTGGACGGCAATGCTTCAAATCCGGAGCTCGGACTGCGGCTCGGCGCCACCGTGCCGGACTATGCCGCGGGTGGTCTCGAGGCCGCCCGGTCTTGAGAGCAGACGGAAGCCGTGTGAAAGGCGTCAGGGCTTTGGCGGGGCCTTGGGCGAAAAGGCGCAGCGGTCGGGCTTGAGGTCGATGAGCGGTGTTCCGTTCAGGCAATCGAGCCCGCGTACGATGAGATTCGGCCCGTCGACCGATATCAGCTTCGCCAGCACCGTGCCGATCGGGTTGGGGCGCACCGGAGAGCGCAGGGCAAAGGTGCCGTAGGTTCGCTCGCTGTGGGAGGGGTTCTGGACGATCAGGTCCCGACGTGCCTTGTTGAGCCAGTAAAGAACCTCAACGCTCTCGTAATCCTCTATACCCTGCAGCGCCGGCACCCAGGGCTCGAATATCTCGATGCGGCATTCAGGACCATCCGTCCTGCCCTGCCGCGGGCAGTCCTTCCGGTCGTTCCAGGGTGTATGAATGCGGCCGATGAAATACAGCCGGGCATCATCGGGTGCCGGGATAGGAACCGCGATTTCATGCGGGCGGATATCGTACATGCGCGTTGTCCTGTGGGGAGCAAGAGGAGCCGGGATCAGGGCGACAGCCAGCGCACCGACCCTAATACCTCCAGACGGTACCCGCCAAGGGCTTCCGCCTTTTCTACGAAGTCCTGCGTATGCGCGAAGGCGAGGAGCTGTTGGCAAGGCTCGGTGAAATAGGATCTTCGGTCGATCAGCAGGTCGAAGCTCTCCTCCACCAGCGGCAGGAAGCCGAGCTTGTATTGTCTTGCCATGGCTTCGATGCCGAGGGCGGCATCCGCATCGCCGGCGGCGACGGCGGCTGCGGCCTCGCCCTCGGTATGGGCATGGCCCTTTGGGCCGGCCAGCTTGTCTTCATCGACGCCGGCCTCTGCAAGCAGGCTGGAAAACAGAAGCGCCGCGCCCGCGCCGGGCTGGCGCAGCGCAACGCGTTTGCCCTCCAGATCGCCGACCGAGCGGATGCTCCGGGCCGATTCGGGCGAGATCAGCAGACCCCTTTGGCGAATGGCCCAGGCGACCAGGACCGCGTTGGTAACGCCCAGACCGGCCGCCGAGGCAACGTTCCAGCCGGTGTCTTCGGGAATGTGGATGCCGGCAAGGGCCGCCTTGCCCTCTTCGAACCGGGTCAGCCCGTCCCGGCTGCCGTTGCAAAGGGTTGCAAGGCCGCATCCCGATGCGCGTACGGCCCAGTCCAGCAGCGGATCGTGCGAGCCGGCCAGGACATCCGGCCGTTCTCTGGTCGCCTTCGATCCGGTACCGTCGATCCAGGCGTGAATCTCCTCGGCCGGAAAGAGCAGCTTGCCGGTAATCCGGCGGTGCGGGATTTCGTCGGCCGCGGCGAGGTCGTAGACTTTGCGTTCCTTCACCCGCAACAGATCGGCCACTTCCCTTGTGGTCAGAAATTGAGGGCGCCGTGGTTCGTCTTGCTGTAGCATCGTTCCTGTCATCCGGCCGGAACTTAGCTGACAGATTGCAGGCAGCACAAGGTCATGCCGCCGTTCCGGGATCATTTCATGACGTTCCTGGACAACCGGATAGGCGCGCGACAGAAGACACTTTTGGGTGGGAGGAGAGATCTCTCTCCGGCGCAGACATTTGGCACTCGGTGAATATTCCTTTCACCGAGTGCTTCACGTTGAGTAAAAAATTCCCGGCCGTGGCACTTTGCAAAATATTAAATCGGCCGCTGGCTAAAAAATATCCAATTTTTTTCAATAACCCCTTTCCATACGGCGTCTTTTTTGTTTTTCTATGCGCGATCGCAGGTGGCGGTAGCTCTTGGACGGCAGTCGTCATTCAAGTGGCGTTGCTTGCGTGACCAATAATAACGAACATACCAGACTTGGGGAAAAGATGGCGAACACACGGGGCGCTGCTGTTAAGTATGACGGCGTTCAAAAGAGCTATGACGGGGAAACCCTTGTCGTAAAAAACCTCAATCTCGATATCCCACCTGGCGAATTTCTGACCATGCTTGGACCTTCCGGGTCCGGAAAAACCACCTGCCTGATGATGCTTGCAGGCTTCGAGCCGGCAACGCACGGTGAGATCTATCTCAACGACCGGCCGATCAACAATGTCCCGCCCCACAAGCGCGGCATTGGCATGGTGTTCCAGAACTACGCGCTTTTCCCGCATATGACGGTTTCGGAAAACCTGGCTTTTCCGCTTCAGGTCCGCGGCGTCGGCAAGGCGGAGCAGCAGGAGAAGGTCAAGCGCGCGCTCGAGATGGTCGAGCTCGGCAATTTCGGCAATCGCCGTCCGGCGCAGCTGTCCGGCGGGCAGCAGCAGCGCGTGGCAGTGGCCCGCGCCCTTGTTTTCGACCCGGAACTGGTGCTGATGGATGAGCCGCTCGGCGCGCTCGACAAGCAGCTGCGCGAGCAGATGCAGTATGAAATCAAGCACATTCACGAGAATCTCGGTGTCACGGTGGTCTATGTGACCCATGACCAGACCGAGGCGCTGACGATGTCGGACCGGGTGGCCGTGTTCAACGACGGCGTGATCCAGCAGCTGTCGACGCCGGATGATCTTTATGAAGATCCGCAGAACTCGTTCGTCGCCCAGTTCATCGGCGAAAACAACAAGCTCAACGGCAAGGTCGTCGAAGTCAACGGCAGCCAGTGCCTTGTCGAGCTTGGCGACGGCTCCAGGCTGAAGGCGGACAAGGTCAACGTATCGTCAATCGGCGACATGACCACCCTGTCGCTGCGGCCCGAACGGGTCGAGTTCGACACCAACGACGAAATGGACAACCTGGTCAACGGCCGGATTGAAGAGCTGATCTATCTCGGCGACCATATCCGCGTCCGCATGAATGTGGCCGGCAATGATGAGTTCATCGTCAAAGTTCGCAACCGCGGAGAGAAGCGCAAACTGAATGTCGGGGAGACGGTCCGTGTGGGCTGGGCTCTCAACGACTGCAAAGCGCTCGACGTGGTTGTCTAAATGCGCCCGGCGGCCGGTCAACGGCCGCCAGCGACTGCAACGGACATGTATCCGTTATAATCCTAACAAGAGGGAGCTAGCTCAATGAAGCTCAAGACTGTAATTCTTGCAGGCACCGCACTGGCATTTGCCAGCAGCGCGGCGCTCGCAAAAGACATGACCATCGTCTCCTGGGGCGGGGCCTATCAGGCTTCCCAGAAGAATGCCTATGCCGATCCCTACATGGAAAAGAACCCGGACATCAACGTGATCTGGGACGAGATCTTCCAACGAAGCGGTTGCCAAGCTGCGTGCGATGAACGAAGCCGGCAACATCACGTGGGATCTGGTTGACGTCGTTGCCTCCGACGCGATCCGTCTGTGCGACGAAGGTCTCGCCATGGAAATCGATCCCGATACCATGCTTGCAGACGCTCCGGACGGCACACCGGCTTCCGAGGATTTCGGCGAACTTCTCGTCTCCGAGTGCTTCATTCCGCAGATCGTCTACTCCACCACCTTCGGCTACCGCAGCGACGTTGCGGAGTGGGACGGCAAGGAGCCGGACGACATCTGTGACGTGTTCGACCTGGAAACCTTCCCGGGCAAGCGCTCGCTGGAAAAGCGCCCGATCAACAACATGGAATGGGCGCTGCTCTGCGACGGCGTGCCGAAGGAAGACGTCTACAGCGTTCTGGAAACCGAAGAAGGCCAGCAGCGCGCGTTCAAGAAGCTCGACACCATCAAGGACAGCGTTATCTGGTGGTCGGCCGGTGCGGAAACCCCGCAGCTGCTGGCCGACAAGGAAGTCGTGATCGGCTCCACCTATAACGGCCGTCTGTTCTCGGTGATCGAAGAGCAGGACCAGCCGGTCAAGATGCTGTGGGACGCCCAGGTGTTCGACATCGACGGCTGGATCATTCCGGCAGGTCTTCCGGAAGACCGCCTAGCGATGGTGAAGGACTTCGTGATGTTCGCCACCGACACCCAGCGTCTTGCGGACCAGGCGAAATACATCTCCTACGGCCCGGCCCGCAAGTCGTCGGCGCCGCTGGTCGGCCAGCACGCCGACCTCGGCATCGAGATGGCGCCGCACATGCCGACCGATCCGGAAAACGCCAAGAACACCTTCCTCTATAACTACGAGTGGTGGGCGGATTACCGCGACGACATCGACGCCAAGTTCCAGGCCTGGCTGGCCCAGTAATCCTGGAAAGCGTCTCCTGCTTCTTCAAAGCGGGAAAAGTGATCCTGGAGCATGAATTGCTCCAGGTCCGGTCCGGGTGGGGAAATACCTCACCCGGAACCTTCAATCTGATTTCCGGATGATTGTTCATGAGCGACATTCCTGCTGGCCAGGTTCTTCTGACAACGCAAGACGGCAGACCGCTGAAGGCGGCCCTTGCCACGGCGCTGCGCCGCGAAAAGCTGCGCGCCCTCGCCCTCATCGCGCCCTTGCTGATCTTCGTGTTGATCACCTTCATCGCACCCATTGGGGACATGCTGTTCCGTTCGGTCGAAAACAACATTGTCCCGGAGACGCTGCCCAGGACGGTTGTGGCGCTTGAGGAATGGGACCCGGCAACAGGGCAGGCCCCCGGTGAAGCGGTCTATGCGGCCTTCTATGAGGATATGCTGATCGCGGTGGAGCAAAAGACCCACACCCGCCTCGGCTCCCGCCTGAACTACGAGGAAGGCGGAATCTCCAGCCTGTTCCGCAAGTCCGGCCGTCGGGTGGACGATATGGATCCGGCCGTTCCCTTCAAGGAACAGTTCATCGAGGTGGACGACGACTGGGGGACAGTCGAGACCTGGCGGGTGATCAAGCAGTTCTCATCCGACTACACTGCCGGATATTTCCTCAATGCCTTTGACGCGGAGCGAACCGCCGAAGGCGTCGAGCTGAAACCTGAAAACGAGCGGATCTACCTGTATCTGTTCGGCCGAACCCTCTACCTGTCGAGCGTGATCACCGTGTCGTGCCTGCTGCTCGGCTATCCGGTTGCCTACCTGCTTTCGGCCCTGCCGCTGCGCTCGTCCAACCTCTTGATGATCCTGGTGCTGCTGCCGTTCTGGACCAGCCTGCTTGTGCGCACATCCGCCTGGAAAGTGCTGCTGCAGCAGCAGGGGGTGATCAACGACTTCCTGGTCTGGATAGGAGTGGTCGACAATCTCAACCGTCTGGTGATGATCAACAACCAGACCGGCACCATCATTGCGATGACGCACATCCTGCTGCCATTCATGATCCTGCCGCTCTATTCGGTCATGAAGACCATCTCACCGTCCTATGTGCGGGCGGCCAAGAGCCTGGGCGCCAACGACTGGACGGCGTTCTGGCGGGTCTATTTCCCGCAGTCGGTACCGGGTATCGGGGCGGGCGCCGTGCTCGTGTTCATTCTGTCCATCGGCTACTACATCACGCCGGAACTGGTCGGCGGCACGTCGGGCATCTTCATCTCCAACCGGATCGCCTATCACATTTCGTCCTCGCTGAACTGGGGCCTGGCGGCTGCCCTCGGCACGCTGCTCCTGGTGGCAGTCATGGTTCTGTTCATTGTCTACGACCGGATCGTGGGCATCGACAACGTCAAACTCGGATAGGACGGCGAACATGAGTGCACTTCCTCCTTATGCGTCCCCTCTCCAGCGGACATGGCACTACACCTTCCGCTTGATCTGCGGGCTGATCTTCTTCTTTCTGATCTTTCCGATCATGGTGATCCTGCCGCTCAGCTTCAACGCGGAGAATTTCTTCACCTTCACCAAGGCAATGCTGGCGCTGGATCCTGCCGGCTACTCGTTCAAGCATTACTACGACTTCTTCACCAATCCGGACTGGCAGCAGGCGCTGACCAACTCGGTGATGATCGCCCCCGTCGCGACGTTGCTGGCAACATCGTTCGGCACCCTGGCGGCCATCGGCCTGTCGCAGTCCCATGTTCCCTACAAGCCGGCCATCATGGCTGTGCTGATCTCACCGATGATCGTGCCGCTGATCATTTCGGCCGCCGGCATGTATTTCTTCTATTCGCGCATCGGTCTGCAGGGCACCTACTGGGGGGTCGTGCTCGCGCACGCCGCGCTCGGCACGCCCTTCGTGATCATCACCGTCACCGCCACGCTTGTCGGGTTCGACCGGTCTCTGGTGAGGGCATCCGCAAGCCTGGGGGCCAACTCGGTGACCACCTTCTTCAAGGTGCAGATGCCGCTGATCATTCCCGGCGTCGTGTCGGGCGCCCTGTTCGCCTTCATCACCTCTTTCGATGAAGTGGTGGTTGTGCTGTTCCTCGGCTCCGCCAGCCAGAAAACCCTGCCATGGCAGATGTTTACCGGCCTGCGCGAGCAGATTTCGCCCACCATCCTGGCGGTCGCCTCGCTGATGGTCGCCATCTCGATCGTCCTCCTGACCGTCCTGGAGATGCTGCGCCGCCGCTCCGAACGCCTGAGGGGGTTGTCACCAGGCTGACCGACCAAGGGGCCGGTGCCGGTCCCGCTGTGCTCCAGACGAGCCGGTGGCGGAACGCCAGTCACCGGGCGGAAAGATCAAGAGACTTTCCCGACGGCAAAACATTTCGAATACGGGCCTGGCGGGCCGGCTTCCCACGAAGCCGGCCCGCTTTTTTTGTTTCAAGGCCTGAGGACTGGAAACGCAACAAGACAGGACTGGGAAAGGAGACCTTCCAATGAGTGACGACATGATCCGCATCTATGAAATGAACAATGGCGAGAAAGCCTTCTCGCCGTTCCCGCCCGAGGAGATGGAGGGCCGCCAGGCGAAGCTGAGGACGATCATGGCAAACCGGCAGATCGACGCCTGCCTGTTCACGTCCTATCACAACATCTGCTACTACTCCGGCTTTCTCTATTGCTCCTTCGGTCGCCGCTACGGCTTCCTGGTCACACAGGACAAGGCGGTGACCATTGCCGCCGGCATCGACGGCGGCCAGCCCTGGCGGCGGAGCCATGGCGACACGCTGATCTATACCGACTGGCGCCGCGACAACTACTTTTTCGCCCTCCGCACTCTGCTCGCCATGCCGAATCCGGCCGTCAGGCGCATCGGCCTGGAATTCGACCACGTCCCGCTCGATTTCCTGAAGCAACTTGAGGCGGCCCTGCCCGGTGTCGAATTCGTCGACATCGCCGCCGACGCGATGGCGCAACGCTCGATCAAGAGCCCTGCCGAGCATGCCCTGATCCGCGAGGGCGCGCGCATCTGCGACATCGGTGGAGCCGCGGTATTCGACGCGGTCCAGGCCGGTGTGCGCGAACACGAGGTGGCGATGGCTTCCACCAACGCCATGATCCGCGAGATCGCCGGATCCTTTCCTTTCGTCGAACTGATGGACACCTGGACCTGGTTCCAGTCCGGCATCAACACCGACGGCGCACACAACCCGGTCACCAACAAGGCGGTCGAGGCCGGAGACATCCTGAGCCTCAACTGCTTTCCGATGATCTTCGGCTATTACACCGCGCTCGAGCGCACGCTGTTCTGTGAACATGCTTCGGACGAGCACCTGCGCCTGTGGGAGATCAACTGCCGCGTCCACCGGGAAGGCTTGACGCTGATCAGGCCCGGTGCCCGCTGCTGTGACATCGCCGCCGAACTCAACGACATCTACCGCAACCACGATCTCCTGAAATACCGCAGCTTCGGCTACGGCCATTCCTTCGGGGTGCTCAGCCACTATTACGGCCGGGAGGCTTCGGTGGAGCTGCGTGAGGATGTCGAAACGGTGCTCCAGCCGGGCATGGTGGTGTCGATGGAGCCGATGATCATGATCCCGGAAGGCGAGGCTGGCGCCGGCGGGTACCGGGAGCACGACATCCTGATCCTGACTGAAACGGGTGCTGAAAACATCACCGGGTTTCCCTTCGGTCCCGAGCACAACATCGTGCCGAAACGCTAGTCACCGCCGGCCGGGCGGGCGCTCTGCGACACATTCGCAGCGCCCTGTCGGCCGGGTACTGCTGACGTGGCTAGCCGTGATCCGGCAGCCGTCAAGCAGCGTTACGCCGGTGCTCGCCCTCCTGCACTTCCTCGACGATCTTTGCGACGAAGGCATCCAGGTCATCCGGGTTCCGGCTGGTGATGATGCCGTTGGAATTGACCACTTCCTTGTCGAGCACCTTGGCGCCGGCATTGGCGAGGTCGGTCCGGATCGAGTGATAGGAGGTCATCTCCCGGCCCTTGGCGACCCCGGCTTCGATCAGCAGCCAGGGCGCATGGCAGATGGCGGCGACGATCTTGCCCTTGTCGGCAAACTCCCGGATCTTGTCGACCGTCGTTTTGTCAACCCGCAACAGATCGGGATTGATCTGCCCGCCGGGAAGCACCACCGCGATGTAATCATTGACCGCAATGTCCTCGATCTTCAGATCTGCCTTGACCGAATCGCCCCAGTCCTTGTTGTTCCAGCCTATGATCGGGCTGCCGTCGGGACTGGCCACATGAACCTCCGCGCCTTGTGCGCGCAGTTTCTCCAGCGGCACCTCCAGCTCGGACTGCTCGAATCCGTGGGTGGCAATGATGACTATCTTGGCGTCCGTGATCTTGGTCATGAAACTTCTCCAGATTTCGTGCCCCGTCTCCGAACTGCCGAGCCTGCGGAGAGTTCCATCGCACCAGAGAGCGTCGCTCATCGACCCGATCGATGCGGCCGAAATGGCCCGATCAGGACGTCCGCCGATGCGGGCGATGCATTGGTGGATTACGCCTGACGGCCGGAGTGCCGGGGCTCACCTCAGCCTGCGGCCAACGGACTGCAGCAGTTCGAAGCCTTCGAAGCGTTTGGCGTGATAGGCCTCCATCGCGCCGCCGCCGGGCCGGTAGGTCTCGCCGACGGCGGACATGGCGGCCATGGCTGCCTCGAGGTTCGGTTGGAGACCGGCTGCGACCGCGCCGAGCATTGCCGAGCCCAGAAGAACCGGCTCAGCGGTTGCGGGAGCGGCCACGGTCAGGCCGGTCGTGTCGGCAAGAAGCCGGCGGACGAGCGGGCTTTGTCCCGCCCCGCCGCTGACGACCACCGTGCCGGTTTCGATGCCTTTTGCCTGCTGCGCCGCGATGATTTGCCTGAGGCCATAGCCCAGCCCGCAAATGCCCGCCACGTAGAGCCGGACAAGCGCATCGACCGAGCCGTCCAGGTCGAGACCGGCGATAAGGGCTTTGGCCTCGGGGTCGGCAAAAGGCGCGCGGTTGCCCAGGAATTCCGGCACGACATGCAGGCCGTCCGCCAACAGCGCGACATCCGTGCCCTCCGGTGTCAGTGTTGCCGCCTGCTCGGAGAGCCACTGCGTCAGGCTGACCCCCGCTGCCTCGGCCAATTCGCCTGCTTCGCCGGAGGCGGGATGAAACCGCACCAGATGGTCGATGGCCGCGCCGGCGGCCGACTGGCCGGCCTCGTTGAGCCACAGGCCCGGAACCATGGCGGAGTAGTAAGGGCCCCAGACGCCGGGCACGAAGGCCGGCGCGTCGGTCGACGTCATGGTGCAGGCGGAGGTTCCGAAGACATAGGCCATGCGGCTGGTCGCGGACCCAGAGGTTTTTTCATCCTGCCAGCCGACTGTGCCGATCCCGCCCGCATGGGCATCGATCAGGCCGGCGCCAACCGGGGTTTCCGCCATCAGGCCGAGCTCCGCCGCAGCTTCCCGGGTCAGGCCGGTGCCGAGCGCCGTTCCGGCATCCACGACATCGGCGCCTATCCGGGCGAAATCGTCGCTTGCAAGTTCAGCAAGGCCGATGGCGCGGAAATAGCTTTCGTCCCACCGCTTCTCGTGGCCGAGATAGGTCCATTTGCAGGTCACAGTGCAGATCGAGCGAGCGAGGCTGCCGGTTGCCCGCCAGGTCAGGAAATCGGTGAGATCGAAGAAATGCTCTGCGCGGGCGAATATCTCCGGCCGGTTTTCCTTCAGCCAGAGCAGTTTCGGCGTTTCCATTTCCGGCGAAATCTGGCTGCCGACATAGCGCAGCACGTCATGGCCGGTGGCGTTGATGCGGTTCGCCTGGTCGATGGCGCGATGGTCCATCCAGACGATGATGTTTCGCTCCGGATGCTCCGGCTCGCCGACCGGCAGCGGCCGGCCTTCCGGGCCGATGACCACGAGCGAGCAGGTTGCGTCCATGCCGAGACCGGCAACGGCCGCCGGATTGATGCCTGCGTCCGCAATGACGGCACGCACCGAGGCGCAGACCGCCTGCCAGATATCGTCGGAGGCTTGTTCGTAGAGGTTGGGGCCGCGATTGAACAAGGCGATGTCGCGCTTGGCCGACGCCACCAGCTGGCCATTCGTGCTGAAGAGGCCCGCACGGGCGCTGCCGGTGCCGACGTCGATGCCGATCAGGTAGTCTTTCATTCGCTAAAGATCCACACTCTGCGGCAGGATGACAAGGTCTCTGATGGTGACGGTTCTCGGGCGGCTTAGCATGAAGAGGACGGCATCGGCCACTTCGCGCGGCTGCATCAGGCTGCCATTGGCCAGGGCCTCTTCCATCTTGGCCGTCGGCCAGTCGTCCAGAAGGGCGGTCACCACCGGTCCCGGCGCGACGGCGCCGACGCGAATGCCGTGCTCGGCCACCTGCCGACGCACCGTATGAACGAAGGCCTGCACCGCGAATTTCGACGCGGTGTAGATCGGCTCCCAGACCACGGGAACGATCCCGGCGATGGAACTGGTGACGATGATATCGCCACTCTTGCGCTCCACCATATGCGGCAGCACCGCGCGAATGGAGCGGAAGGCGGCGTTGATGTTGAGGTTCAGCACGCGGTCCCACTGGTCGGGATCGCCGGTCACGACACTGCCGCCGACATAGGCGCCGGCATTGGCATGGAAGATGTCGAGATGCCCCGTCCTTTCGAGGATCCCGTCGATCATTGCGTCGACACTCGGGCCATCCGTCAGATCGACGACCAGCGGTATGGCGTTCTCCCCCAGGTCGGCGCAGATCGTCATCAGGCGGTCTTCGGCCCTGTCGATCAGCACGACGGTCGCCCCGGCCGCGATCAGGCTCCTGGCGCATTCGAGCCCGATCCCCGACGCGGCGCCGGTAATGGCCGCGACCTTTCCCTTGAATGCATCGGTCATTTCTCAAATTCCTTGGCTGAAACGGGGGTCAGGCACGCCCGTGCGAGGCACGGCTTTGCCGGGCGAGACTGTCGACGATGACGGCGATCGCCAGGACGCAGCCGGTGATCATGTAGCGAAGCGACGAAGACATGTTCAAAAGGGTCAGACCGTTGGAAATCGACTGGATGACGATGATGCCGAGCAGAGCCGACCAGGCCGACCCGCGGCCGCCGAACAGGCTGGTTCCGCCGATCACGGCCGCGGCGATCGCGTTGAGGTTCACGTCGCCGGTGCCGGCCTGCTGGCTGGCGGAGGCGAGACGCGCCGAGGACAGCACGCCGCCGAGTGCCGCCAGCAGCGAGCAGAGCGCGAAGGACGTCAGATAGATGAAGGTGACGCTGATCCCGGCCCGGCGGGCCGCTTCCGCATTGCCGCCGACCGCCTTGACCGAACGCCCCCATTTGGTGCGCGTGAACACGTAGTTCATGACGACGACCAGGAGCGCGAACAGGCCGAACATCCACGGCACGCCGCGTCCGAGGTTGAGATAGAAGACCGCGGCTTCAAAGGCGAGCGTGATGACGATCGCCCGGAAGGCGAGACCGCTGATGGAAGCGGCCGAGAGGTTGGCCGCCTGGCGCTGTGCCCGCGTGCGCAGGCCCATGACCAGGATGGCAACGCCCGGCAGCAGCGCGACCGTGTGCGAGAGCCAGGCCGGCATCATCAGGAGCTGGCCGAAATTCACCATGGTCGAGCCGTAGGGCAGGTTGATGGAGCCGGTCGAGCCGAGCATGTAGAGCTGGAGGCCGAGAAGCGCCAGCAGCCCCGCGAGCGTGGAGACGAAGCTCGGCATGCCGAGCTTGGTGCGCAGCAGCGCATAGAGTGCGCCGACCATGGCGCCGGTGCTGAGCGCAAGGAAGATCGCAATCGGCAGCGGCAGGCCCTGGTTGACCCAGAGAACGCCGATCAGGGCGGAGCCGACGCCGCTCATCGAACCGACGGAGAGATCGATTTCGCCAAGCATCAGGACGCAGACGATCCCCAGGGAAATCACCCCGACGGTCGAACAGTCGAACAGCAGGTTCACCAGGTTGTTGGGCGTCACGAAGAGCGGGTTGAGCGCGGTGAAGACCGACCAGATGACGATCAGGCCGACGATCACCGGCAGCGAGCCGAGGTCGCCGGCCTTCACGCGGTCGAAAAAGGCGCTGACGGTATCGCCGATGCCGCTGGAATGTTTGACGCGCGTATCGCTGCGGTCGAGAAGCCGGGGTTCCATAGCCGGACCGTTCATGTTCGTTTCCTTGTTCATGTCCTCAGCCCTGGTTCGCGGCACCCGCGGTGCGCTTGCTCGCGCGGCGCGAAACCGCATTGTCGGTGGCGCCGGTAATTGCGCCGACCAGATCCTCGTTGGAGGCATCGGGCGTGAAGACGCCGTTGTTGCGTCCGAGCCGCAGCACCACGATCCGGTCGGCGACGGCGCGGACATCTTCCATGTTGTGGGAAATCATGATGACGCCGAGACCCTTCTCACGGACACGCTCGACCAGATTGAGCACTTCCGCCGTCTGGGCGACGCCGAGGGCGGCCGTCGGCTCGTCCAGCATGATGATCTTCGGATTGAGCAGCAGCGAGCGCGCGATGGCGACGGTCTGCCGCTGGCCGCCGGAGAGCGAGGCGATCGGTTCGCGCACGCTCGGGATGCGGGCGGCGAGTTCCTCAAGAAGTTCCCAGGCCCGCACCTCCATGGCCACCTCGTCGAGATGCCAAGGGCTGCGTTCCTGGCCCAGGAAGATGTTGGCGACGACATCGAGGTTTTCGCACAGGGCGAGATCCTGGAAGACCGTGGCGATGCCGAGATTGAGGGCGTCGCTGGGGCGATACATCGTCACCGACCGGCCCTCGAAATGGATGCTGCCGG
Organism: Roseibium salinum; assembly: GCF_026240905.1. NCBI lineage: Bacteria > Pseudomonadati > Pseudomonadota > Alphaproteobacteria > Hyphomicrobiales > Stappiaceae > Roseibium > Roseibium salinum. Next base: position 3,221,703 of record NZ_JAPEVI010000003.1, on the reverse strand, counting down.
ATGTCGGCTGGTGAACGCCGGAGAGCACCTTGATCAGCGTCGACTTGCCTGCGCCGTTGTCGCCGACAAGGGCGACGACCTCGCCCGGGTGAACGTCCAGTTCAATATCCGTCAGCGCCGACACCGCGCCGAAGTTCTTGGAAATGCCGTTGAGGCTCAATATCGGCCGGCTCTGTGCGGCAGCTTGCAACTGTGTGTCGGTCATGTCGTCCGGCTCGTGCTTTCTGGATTGCGGCTCGAGTGGCCGACCGGCCCCTTCAATCAGCTTTTGAAGCTTGCTGACCGAAGGGGTCGGACGGCCGTCTCGGGAGGGAGTTATTGAATGCCGAGCTCTTTACAGCCCTCGGCATAGCGGCCGGTGCACAGTTCCTCGGCGGTCTGTATGCCCTTGTCGATGATCTCCGCCTTTAGGTTCTCGCGCGTGACCACGGCCGGCACGAAGAGTTCCGAAGGGGTGTCGTAGAGTGTCGTCTTGGCTTCCGGTGTTTCGCCGTTCAGGAACTGAACGGCGACGTTGGCCGCCGCCGCGGCGACGATTTCCGACGGTTTGGAGATCGTGTTGTACTGATCGCCCGCGATGATCAGCTGCAGCGCCGCGATGGTCGCGTCGTTGCCGGTGACCGGCGGGAGCGGATCGACGCCGGCCGCCTTGAGTGCGGCAATCGCGCCGCCGCCGGTGCCGTCATTGGCGGCGACGATCCCGACGATCTGGTCGCCGAAGCGGGTGATCTGGCCGCTCGCCCATTCCTGCGCCTTGGGCGGGGCCCAGTCCGGCGTGTCGAATTCGGCCAGGGTCTTGTAGTTGCTCGTGGCGATCCCGGCGTGAATGCCGTCCTTGATGAGGCCGGCGGCCGCATCGGTCGGCGAGCCGTTGATCTGCAGCAGGCCGCCCGCCTCCGGCGAAACGCCGAGTTCCTCCAGGTGCCGGACCAGCGATTCCGCAACGGCCTTGCCGATGCCTTCATTGTCGAAGGAGACGTAGTAATCGGCGGTCTTGTCCGGGATCGGCCGGTCATAGGCGATCACTTTGACGTCCTGGCTCTGGGCGAGCGCGACAAGCGAGGCGGCGGCGCTGGAGTCCACCGGGTCCAGAACGATCACCTTGGCCCCCTGGGTCAGCACCGAGTTGAATTGCTGCTGCTGACGGGCCACGTCCGCATCGGCATTCTGGTAGATGACCGTGCAGTCGGGGCAGAGCTTTTCCATCTCGGCCTTGAAGCCGGGGAAGTCATGCTCCTCGTAACGGGTGGACGCTTGGTCCGGCATCAGGAAGGCGACGGTGCCGGAGGCCGCCATCGCGGCCGTTCCGTGCATCAATGCGGCTGCCAGCACGGCGCCGCCGGCCAGTTTCTTGCTCAACATAGTCATTTCAGTTCCTCCGTTGAAACGAAGTCCTGACCGGCCGCGATGCGGTCGAACGGCATCCGGAAGGCTACGCCCGGAATGCGGAAAACCGACCGCTTTCGAAGCGCCCTCGGTCTGCGGGCCTGATGCTTCGGGTGCCGGATCAAGACAGGTTGGTTTCCTGAAAGACCGCTGGTAATGTGAAGCGAGCATGATCGGTTTCGCCAGACGACCCAGACGCTTGAGCCGGTGCATCGGCTCTTGCGTCTATCGGGTTCCGGCGTAGGACGGGATCAGCCTGCCGCTTCGTTCAGCAGGTTTTTCAGGACGGTCGTGCTTCGCGCGGGGTTGTGACGAGCATCCCCGCGTGTTTGTTTCTGACGTCCGGTAATTTCCTCCTCTTTCCTCCCTTGACTGTCCATGCTGCGGTCTCAGCCGCCTGTCTGCCCGATGGCCGCGTTCCCGCGGCCGGGCATCAGTGGATCTTTTCTGTTTCCTCGCCCCCGGCTTCCCGTGCCGCAGGCGGCCGGCGTTCCGGGCTTTCGCTGCTGCTGCCTGACGCGTTCAGGTCGCGCACAGAGGCGCGCACGATCAGGCCGGCGTTCAGAACGGTCGGCGTGATCGGAATGTCGCTGCCGCTATCGATCCGCAATTGCAGCCGGCGCCAGGCTGTCGACGCGATCTCGTCCACGGGCTGGCGAATGGCCGTCAATCCGGTGTTGCGGGCGGACATCCAGGCGTAATCGTCAAAGGCAACGACCGACGCCCGGCTCGGAATGTCGATATGGTGTTCGGCCAGCGCCGACAGCACACTGAGCGTCGTGACGTTGGTGAGCGCGATCACCGCTTCCGGCACCGGATGGCGCTCCATCCATTTGAGCAGCGTATCCGTGCCCACCGTGATGTCGGAGCCAAGGTTCAGGATGATCGGGCGCCGGCCGGTCCGCTTTTCGATGATCGCGGCGGCGCCCTCGGTCCGCTCCAGGATCGGCGGATGATCGAGATCGGAGACGCCGATCGCGATATTGCGGTGGCCGTTTTCCAGGAGATGCAGCGCGGCGATCTCTCCGGCCTCGCGGTTGTCGATGGTGACCGTGTCGGCGATGGCATCCTGCGTCGCCACACGGTCGACCAGCACCATGGGTACGGTACCCTTGGCTTCGCGCAGTTCCCGCGGAATGACGCTTGAGCAGGGCACCGCGATCAGTCCCTCCGGTCGCCAGGACAGGAGCGCCTTGAGACGGGACGACTCCACCGACCGGTCGTTGTGGGAGCTTGCGACGACGACGTCATAGCCCTCGGCGATCGCCGCGGTTTCGAGGCGCGAGACGATGGTGGCGAAGAACGTGTCGGTCAGGTCCGGGACGAGCACGGCGATGATGCGGGTGCGGCCGGACCGCAATTGCGAGGCTGCGCGGTCGACCTGGTATCCCAGGCGCCTGGCGGCCTTGTGGACGCTTTCCTTGAGCTCGTCATTGACCGGCTTGCGGCCGCTGAAGACGTTGGAAACCGTCGCGGTGGACACACCCGCGAGCGCGGCGACGTCCCGGATTGACGGTTTCCTCTTGCTCATGGACCAGCGCCTCCCGTCGCTGTTAAACGATTAACAGTAAAACGATTAACACAGGAGTATGCCTGTCCGCAAGAGGGATTCTCACCCACGTTGGACCCGCATCAACCACGCCGACCGCTTTGGCCCCAATTCGGTCATGTCCCGGCGCTATGTCAAAACCGATTGCCCCAAGCAGATTCGGAGGGTCGCAGATTGCGCAGGATCTGGCGCTATTTGGCCTTTGCCTTGATCGGGCTTGCCGCGTTCGTCTTCCTCAACAACACCAGCTTTCTCGGTCCCGATCTGTCGGGCGAACCCGTTCTCCTTGCCCATCGTGGCATCGCGCAACGGTTCGAGACCGCGGGCCTGACGAATGACAGCTGCACTGCAGAGCGGATGTTGCCACCGACCCATGCCTATCTGGAAAACACGATCGCCTCCATGCGCGCGAGCTTCGAAGCCGGGGCCGACATCGTGGAGCTGGATGTCCATCCGACCACGGACGGTGAATTCGCGGTGTTCCACGACTGGACGCTCGATTGCCGCACCAACGGCCAAGGCGTCACCCGTGAACAGTCGATGGTCTATCTCAAGACGCTCGATATCGGCCATGGCTACACCGCCGACGGCGGTAAAACGTTCCCGTTCCGCGGCGAGGCGGTCGGATTGATGCCGACCCTGGAGGAAGTTCTTGCAAGCTTTCCCGACCGGTCCTTCCTGATCAACGTGAAGAGCAATGATCCCTCGGAAGGAAAAGCCCTTGCGAAGTTTCTCGCCGGACTCCCGCCGCAGAGAAGAACACAACTGATGGTCTATGGCGGTGACCGGCCGATTGCCGCCCTGAGGGACAGCCTGCCGGAGGTCAAAACCCTGTCGCGAAGCTCGCTGAAGTCGTGCCTGCTGCGCTATATCGGCTATGGCTGGACCGGTGCGGTGCCGCCCGCTTGCCGGTCCTCGGTAATCTTCGTGCCCATCAACATCGCTCCTTGGCTCTGGGGCTGGCCCGGTCGCTTCCTTGAGCGGATGAACTCGGCCGGGAGCCATGTCTTTGTCATCGGTCCTTATGAAGGCGGCGATTTTTCAACCGGGATCGACAACCGTGAAGATCTCTCACGCCTGCCGGAGGGATATGGCGGTGGAGTTTTCACCAACGAAATAGAAAAGATTGCACCGCTTCTGGACGTGTCAATCCGGGGGCGTTCCGGGCAATAGCACCCCGGGCGTGCGATCAATCTCAGTTCTGCCTCTCGCCGGGTCTGGCCGAAGCACCCGAACGCAGCCGGCCGGGCCGCGACCTGCTTAGAGTGATTGACAGCAGATACGCCAATCTGCAGTTGTGTAAAGGTGTTTGTACAAATTAGCTGGTCATTGCCGCACAGATAAATACAACCCTCAATAGAAAATATGGGTATTATTTGCGATGGCATTTTCGAGGCGGCTGCTCGATTTCTTTTGGGTTTATTAACTTCGGATAACTAATCTTGCGATTAACTTGGAGGGCAATATGCATCGCTTGATTCTACTAACCGTCGCTCTGTTGGCGAACTCTGCGGCATACGCCGAAACCGCGCCGGATCCGAAGGCTCTCATCACGGCTGAAATCATCGACAATGTCGGAACGTGGCTGTCAAATCCGATTGTCGCCCTGTCGATCAATGCCCAGAACGATCTGCGCGGGTCTCTGTCCCAGGCCGATATCGATGCCCTCGACCAGCAGTGGGTTGGCGAACGCAGTGCGGACGACAAGCCTTTGATCTCCGCAACCCTGTCGGCGCCGCTGTCGATCTATCTCCTGCGCGTGCAGGCCGGTTCTCTCGGCCTTTATCCGGAAATCTTCGTCATGGACGCAAACGGCCTCAATGTCGGCCAGAGTTCCATCACCGGCGACTATTGGCAGGGCGATGAAGGCAAGTTCAAGAACACCTTTCCAAAGGGGTCGGACGCTGTCTTCATCGACGAGGCGGAATGGGACGAGGATCTCGGGATCTGGCGGGCCCAGCTGAACATGACCGTGAGCGACCCGGAGACCGGCAAGCCGATCGGAGCTGCGACCGTTGAATTCAATCTCAACGAACTTCAGCGCCGTCAGTCGCCGAACTCCTAGAGCATCCCGCGTCCGGAACGACGGACAAGATGCTCGGCACCTTTCACTGCGATCAACTTTTCTGCATTCAGGCGAGGCCGCCGGGCCGCAGGTTGATCTAACCGGAATATCCAGATGTTCAAAAATCTCTCCGTGAGCAAGAAAATCGCCGCCGGCTTCCTGGCCCTGGCCCTGATCGGAGCCGTCGCGGGTGGCACGAGTGCGTTCAATACCCTGGCGGCCCTGAATGAGGTTCAGACGGTCAACCGCCTGTCGGATCTCAACACCGAAACAGGTGAACTGAGCGAAAAGATCGCCGAAGAGGCTCTCGCGGTAAAATCCTTCCTTTTGACGGGCAACCGCGACTGGTTGACCAGGGCCGAGACCCTGCATGGCGGGATCGCGCAGCAGTTCGACGCGGTCGAGGCACTCATAGGAGATAGCAACCCGGTGTTTCATGATCTGCTCGGCGAACTCGAAACGAGCTGGAACACCTGGTACACGAAAATTGCCGCAAGGCAGATCAACCTGATGCGCACGCCTGAGACCGTCGACATGGCCCGGGCCATCGACCTGACGCCGGAAAGCGCCGGCCTGCTTGCCGCCGTGCAGCAGGAACGCGACCGCTTCGCGGAGGCCGTCGTGACGGAACGCCAGGCGTCGGTCGTCATTCAGAATGCTGCGTTGGAGACAGTGGAAATCGTTGCAGTGGCCAGCGCCGTCGTTCTGACGGTTCTGGCCATGATCCTCGGGTTCGTCAGCCACCGCGTCGTTTCCGCCCCGCTGTCGCGGCTTTCCGCGATCACCGAGAAACTCGCCACGGGAGACACGTCCCAATCCATCGATGTGGGGGATCGGCGCGACGAGATCGGGCTCCTCGGCCGCGCGCTCGGCGTCTTTCGCGACAACCTCATTCACACGCGCGAACTGGAGGAGGCGGCTGTCGAGGAACGGGAGAATGCGGAGCGGATCAAGCGTGAGGAAATGGACCGCGTTGCCAGCGAATTCGAATCCACGATCCTCAATATCTGCAATGGCATGATCGCGAAGCTGGACGAACTGAACGGCTCGGCGGGCTCCCTGTCCGATATCGCCCACACCACGACCGAACAGGCATTGTCGGTTTCGGCGGCCGCGGGACAAGCCACGAACAACGTCAACACGGTCGCAAGCGCGACGGAAGAACTGTCGGCCTCCATCCGCGCGATCACGGAGCAGATCCGTTCGTCCTCCGACATTGCGCAGGCGGCGGAAACAGAGGTTAGCCGGTCCAATGACGCGGTCGCGACGGTGCAGCAGGTGGTTGCCCGCATCGGCGACGTCACCAAGCTGATCACCGATATCGCCGAACAGACCAACCTTTTGGCGCTCAACGCGACGATCGAGGCGGCGCGTGCGGGCGATGCGGGAAAAGGCTTTGCGGTGGTCGCCTCGGAAGTCAAGGCTCTGGCGGAGCAGACCTCCAAGGCGACGGAGGAAATCGACAGACAGATCTCCGAGATGCGCCAGGCCGCGGATGCCTCGACAGATGCCACCGTCAGTGTCGCGGAAATGGTTCAGAAGATTTCCGAAAACACGTCGGCCATGTCCGGCGCTGCCGAGGAGCAGAACCAGGCAACGGCCGAGATTGCCAGCAGTGTCAGCGAAGCGGCCCAGGGGACGGAAGGCGTTTCCCGTTCGATCTCGGAAGTCAGCGCGGCGGCCGGCGAAACCGCCAAACTGAGTTCGGAAATGAACATGGCTGTCGGCGAATTGCACGACCAGTCCAACAACCTGCGCCGCGCAATGCAGGACTTCCTCTCGAAGATCTGCGCAGCCTGACGGATCTGCCGATCGTACCTTCAATTCAGCGGCCTGGACGGGATCACTTCAACCGTCCTGGCCGAACATGGTTTTAGGTATGCATAGAACGGACTGCCGGTGGCGGCAGGAGCAGCGCCAACTCTACTCCCATGATCCCTCCTTGGCGTCGACGAGATGGATGATCGATGCCGGGCTGGAAATCCAGTAGCCGTCAAAGTCGGTCCCCAGGTTTTCGATCTCGTCGCAGCGAACGACCCCCGCATCCGCAAGTGTCGCGGCGGCCTCCGCCGTGTCGTTGGTGACAATCTCAAGCCACAGCTCCGCCTGGCTCGTGCCCGCCACCTTGTCGATCCATAAATTGTTGACCCCGAACTTGAATCCAACGGCATCGCCTGCCGGACCGCCAATCTGCTCAAGCCCGAGCAGATCCCGGTAGAACCGAACCGTGGCCTCGTGCTGATGTGGCGGGACTTTCATTGCGATGTTCTTGCCACCGCTGAATCTCGTAGCCATCGTTATCTCCTTTGATCGGCCGCTCGAAACTGAGCATGGTCCGGGTTTGTAGCGGTCGACGGCGTCCGACGTTCGGCGGCGGTTCGAATACGGCACGATGCGCTTGTAACCCGGAATTCGGGTCTCATCTGCCGTCTCCCATTGCCTGGATGAAGCATATGTTATAAAAATATAACATGTCAACACACACCGACGACGACGCCGTCTACAAGGCTCTCGCCCATCCCCGTCGCAGGGCCATGCTGGACCGCCTGAGGGACAGGCCGCACACTACCGGGATGCTTTGTGAAGCCCTTCCCGAAATGGACCGCTGCACGGTCATGCAGCATCTGAAAGTATTGGAGGCAGCGGACCTGATCATCGTTCGGCGCGAGGGGCGCGAGCGTTGGAACCATCTCAATTCGCTGCCCATCAAGGGGATCCATGACCGTTGGATCAGCGAATACGCTCAACACGCAGTCGGTGTTCTGCAGCAATTGAAGCAAGATTTGGAGGGAGCGCCGGATTGAACGCGTCCAGGCTCTGCGGGTGAGGGCAATGCCGCGAGGCGGGCCCGATCTGCGCCGTAGGCCTGCGCTTCAAAGGTTCGATGGGCGCACAGCCGGGGGCTGCCAAATTGCGCGAAGCCGACTGCTGCCGTGTTGCTTTCGGGCTCGTCGCCCACTGATGCGGGAACCGGCGGCGGTGCAAGTCATTGAAATTATTGAGAAATTTGGCGCACCCGACAGGATTCGAACCTGTGACCTCTGCCTTCGGAGGGCGTTTAAGGCCATTGTGCACCGGATCACCGATCAGTCTGTTCTCTCTTAGAACACTAGCATAATCAGCCAGTTACAAAGGCAAGGGTACCGACCCCCATGCCATGCCGTCAAGCGTGTTCTTGTCACAGTTGGTCGAATGTTGTGACCAGTTTGTGACCAGACCAGCCGAGACGCCGCCCCCCTATGGGGGACATTCGTGCGGCGCAGATGTTAGATACCCGCGCGAAAAATTTTCTGAATTTCTAAGGCGCTCCAGGTTGCCCTAGCTTAAAATTTCTTTCCTTTCAGAAGCACCTCTTGGCTTGTCTCGATCTGAAACTCACTCGGAAAAAGCTCACATAGCCAGCGTTTGAGCACTTGCCAGCGTCTAGGTGCGTCGGCTTCCTCAACATCACATTGTTCTGAGAGAAAACGGTGGGCGATGGTGTCGCTAAGTCCGGCTCTTGATAAAGATTCGATCTCCTGAAATATCAGTGTGCGCCGAAACATGGCCTTGAGAGCTACTTCAAATCCTGAGATATCCATACCCGGAGGCAGGCTGAGCGCTGCAAGGTCCGACTTAGCTGAGGCAATCGCGCTACTTGGCAATTGTTCTTCGTCGCCCGAATAAACCTCCCACAGGCCTGTCCACCTTGGGCAACCAGGTACCCAAATCGCGTCGTGATAAATACTGTTTTGTTCAGCCTCCGGCAACGGGATCGGTTTTCCAGACGCTCGAAGTTCAGCCGCTTTGTGCTCCAAAGCAGAGCGTATTTCTTCCGTTGCCCTAATACTTTCTGATTGCAACTCATTCCACCAAGCGTCTAGCCCGTGGCCGGACGTATCGAGTTGGATTAAAAGCTCAAGATTTGAGGGCGCGCGCCATCCGAGTGCAGTATGTGAAAGATTAGCTGAACCTACCAGGCAGCAAGTATCAGAGGCGAAGAATTTTGCGTGAAGATGGGGGTGGATCAGCAGAACCGATCGACGTCGGCTTCTGATCACATCAAATATCTCAAGATCGCAAACGCCACTTGCAATATCTTCTGGCCGCCAGCGTGTTACGCAAGTGACGTCGACTTCGTCCTTAACTGCCCTCAGCGCGCGCTCCAAAGCGTTTGCCTTTATAAACGGGGCTGCAATACGCACAGTAGCCTCAGCATCACTGAGAACAGAAAGAAGGCGATCGCCGATCTTCACTTTTTGCCCTCGGCATCTTCGCGCAAGAAGACCTTCGCCATCTTCCCCCATTCTTGACGCATTTCCATCAGTTCGTCGTGTCTCTGAGTTTCCTCAAGCTCGTATCTGGCCCAAGCTGCGAAGAGCAATTTCAGTGTGTCTGAGGCTCGGTGGACACGATCTAGCAGATCCGCGTCTGTGTCATCTTCCGTGTTGGGATTCAAGGCTTCGAGAAGCTGATTATGAATTGGGTGATTGGTGTTGAAGGTGATCTTCGTCAAATCTCCGAACTGCTTCGTCGAGAAGAAATGATGTCCATCGAGGTGTCCAGTTGAAAACTGAACCTTGCGTTTGCGACTAACGACAGCATCAACGATATCCTTTGCGTCGGTTGACGTGTAGTGATCGTTCTCTATTAAGTCGTCCTGAAGTTCTTTTTTGTCATCTTCAGAAAACCCAGCCTTGTCTGAAGGCGTCTCATGACCGCTCTCGGCGCGCTCGCGGAATTTATCACTCGCTTGGTCTTCGACGTCTGGGTCATCATGCCGCTTTTGGGTGCTGCGCTTGCCTTTGGTCTGCGCTTTGATCCGTCTGCGGATCTCATCGAGCTGCTGTTGGATGTACTCAGCTATGTCTATCAGCAGTCCGCGGGGGTCGCCATTAGCCAAGAGCCGTTCTCTGAACGCCGAACGCTGTTCACCGGGATATGCTTCTTCCTCCCAATCAAATTGGGCCATGGAGGCAAAGGTGTTGGCATGTTGCTTGTTGTTGGTGACACCAAAAATCTCATCTAGAGCCGACGGAAACTCAACTTCAATTCCCCACCATCTTTCCCTGGGGTCATATCCTATCGTCCATGCTTTATCGAGTTCGAGCTCACGACGCTCACGGACGACAGAGACCCCCACATTTTTTGCAGCATGTTTGCCATATGTCGTCGACCCTCGGTCTGCTGATGAGCCCCGCGTGACGGTATCTTCTTTTGCCCAGCTGATGCGCACGGCAACAGTGTGAGCTTGTCCATCGATTTCAATCGTAAACTCCTGATCGCCTTCTCCCCAGGTCTGGAACATTGGTTCTGTATCGAACGGTGAAGGTGTGCAGGATTGCGGGGTGAGATAAAGCGGGTCATTCACACGTGTAGTCGCGTCAAAGGTAATTTCTTTATCGTAATATGCCGCGAGCCTTATCGTTAGATCTCCGGTATCGATAAACTTGCGATACATGCGTCCAATCAATGTCTCGGTATTTTCCAAAGTAGCTTTAGCACCGCGCCATTGGAGCCTATGGTCATCAAAATTTGACCAAAGAACGAGTGTGCCGGATGTTCCAAAAAGGCTTGATCGCTCCCGCCAGTCAGGCGGAACCGGCTTTGGAATCGGTTGAGGCACAGATTTCAGACGCCCGGCCTCAATGTCGTTAACATCTATGTATGTCCACATCGCGTTATTCGGTCCGGATTGCCAAGACCAAACCTCCAATCGCCGACACTGCGAAATCGAGGAGTTCGGGAGCCCCATACCGAAACGGCCAATACCCTTTCGATCTCTCAAGTGTGTTCCGTTGCCAAACTGCAGTGCGATCCTGAGCGTCTCCGGCGTCATGCCGTCTCCGTTATCGATGACCGCAATCTGTTCAATGCGCCTGCTCTTCCTCTGACTGACCTGTTTCATGACTTCAAGGCAGATAACATCGACTTGGGTCGCGTTGGCCTGTACAGAATTGTCAATCAGCTCAGCCAGAGCATAATCGGTGTTCCGGTACCCGCTATCACGCATGGCACGCACGGCAAGCTCTGGTGGAATGATCTCGGCACCAATGTCGCCCTCTGCTCTATTCGCCATTTGGTTCATTCCAAACGTCCTCCCAATTCGAAAATGCTTCCGTCACGCTCCCGAAACCAGGAAGACTCGGGTCGGTGATTGTAATTATCTCCGCTTCTTCGTTGCCTCCTGCCCGCACGCCGCGAGTCGCCCTTCCAACCATCTGGCTGTAGAGAACGAGTGACCGCGTTGGGCGTGCGATGATCGCGCAACTCGTTCGCGGCGCATCGAAGCCGGTTGTCAGCACGCCAAAATTCACCATGACAATCTTGTTTCGGGCATTGGATTTAAATCGGCGTATCCTCCGCTCTCGCTCGGCGGGTTCAGTTTCGCCAGATACAAACAAGGCTTCGACATTCTTGATCGTGAGCATCGCCTGAAGAAGCTTAGCGTTCTCGACAGAAGGGGCGAAGACGATGATGCGTTCATGCCTAGTGATGGCATCAAGGATGGCGATGAGAATTGCTTCGGTGCGAGCTGTATCCTGCCCAAGCTTTTCGAGAACCTCTTCGGCGAGATCGGGGTCATTCTGAATGGTTCTTTGGTCGGTTCTATCCAATTGCACGTCTGACGGCGCTTCCAATTGTCGAAAAATCGGACGCGCCAGGTACTTCTCTTCCATCAAGAATGACACCGGATCGTCATAGCCCTCAACTTCCAAGAGAACTTTCTGTCCATCGAAGAATTCAGATAGGCGTTTGTCTTCGTCGATCTCAGACCAACTGCGTCCAGGTGTAGCGGTTAGGCCCAGTAGGGCGTTTTCGGGGCGCTTTGAGCTTAGGGCTCGAAGCACATTCGCATATGTGGGAGCTATCGCTTGGTGTGCTTCATCGATCACCGTCAGAGACGCCCGATCCGCAAGCTTTAGCAGTGTAGCCGCATCCCGCGTGTCGATGCTCGCCATCTTTGCCAGGCCCGCTACAACCAAACCATCTTGTAATTCTTCAAGTGGAGCGCCGCGATTGCCCCAAAGGCGCATAAGTTGAACATCACGATCTCCAAGAGGTAACCAAGCCTTTTCGAATTCATCCGACGCTTGATCGAGCAATTCGCGGTTCTGCGCGAGCCAAACCACGACTGTCGGGCCGTATTCGCGAAGATGCCTGGCGACGAGATGCATTGCCGTTCGCGTCTTGCCGGCTCCAGTCGGCATGTGAAGGACAACTTTGCGAGGCGGTCGGCCGAGTGCTGTTGCAACTTTGCGAGCAGCAACACGCTGATGGGGAAACAGCCCATAGGTGACGTTAGCTTCCTGCGTTGTAGGAGCAACGAGTCTTGGGGCCCTCGGATCGTCCACGATGCCGAAGAATTCGAGGAGCGGTTCAATACCGACTTGGTCGATCTCCGTTTCAATCGCGTCATAAGGACTTCGATCAACAGCTAGATCAAGTTTTTCGCAAAGCTCCCGAGCCTTGGGCAGCGGTAGTAATCTGATAATCCGCGACCGCGTCGGTGTGTCCTTGATCGCCTCAATTGGATCAATAGTCGCTACTGCAACGCGGTTAGCTTCGTCTGTCTCCAATAAGCCTGGAGACGTCCTCTCTATAAGATCCACGGTGGATTGCGGCAGCAATCGCCGCACCGACATTGGCTTTGCGGAAAGTAGTAGGTCTTTTACCGAGATGCCTGGCGCGGATGTCGTCACGCAGAGGGCTCCTTTTAAATAAATTGAATATTCAAACAACCTCTAAGATCTTGTGAGCATAGATGGTTCAACGATCAGATTATTCGACTAGCGATTTTCCATGACTTCGAAGATCAGGCCGGCAGATTGCCGTTGGCCGGGGTCCTGTATCTTTGCATCGGCATCCGAGGCGTACACAATGGTACCAATCTGTTGCGTCTCGGATCCTAATCTTGGTTTGCAAGGCACATGCTTGGATGACGCTTTCCCTATGTCACATGCAAATCCTTCGGTGAAGAGCGCATTGATGCATTCAGGTGAGAGACATTGCCGAATCCTGTCTCGGCTTCTTCCGTTTACGTTATTGACTACGCTGCGAAGTGCATCTGCAAAGTCATGACGCTGAATGCTGTCAAATCCGATGCGCACGACTTTCTTGTCTGACGCGCGGCCAATCACACACATACCGTTTAGCTTGATATTCAGTGGAACGAAGTTCCGTTCATTATCTGGATAGTAAACTGTTGCCACGATTGGATAATTTGACGGCATAGGCGCCATATTGCCAACCCTCCCAACGCCGCTCAGCATTGCCTGTTGTAGCTCAAGGGCGTACTCGCTGCGGAGACGACCTGCGACGAATACTCCATCCTTCGCAATTAGATTTTCCATGACAGTCTTCGTCAAAGTCGCAAGCCTTTTAGTTTTCCAAGCAACACCAACTTTTGATTTGCCATGCAGAAGAACTATTGTGCGAGGATCAGCGTCTCCTGGCATGGGGGGAGAGTAGGCGACCGCGTCGACAGGTTTGCATTCTCCTTCTATGAGCAGAACTCGCTTTGCGCTAGGTGGATCTCGAAGCAGGTCACATGCTGGTGTCATGACCGCAAAAACTGACGTTCGCGCACCAGCAAAAATTGAACCAGGCGGTGCTTTTGCACCGTCCCGAAGAGCAATGATGTCTCCAAATGCTACGGGATAACCGTCGGGAGAATCTAGATCTCTGCGACTGGGGTGAATGTATAGTGTCTTTTGAATTAGTTGAAGGTTGTCTTTGGTTTCGGTTATTGTGTTTGGCGGATGCTCGTCGCTATCCATAGTGTTCAATTTCTTGGCAGAGGCGATCGTGGGTTTGTCGGCTTCAATATCGTGCAGGAGGAGCCGATCGACCAAATCGAGCATATAACTGCCACGCAGTGCCTGCTCGTCATCCAAAAGCAGGTTCTGCAGCTGAGCAATATCTTCAAGATCCAATCGTCGGATGTCATGAGACGTTGCATCCATCGCGCGTTGAATGCCCTCTCTCCACGTTTCAAGAAAGCTCGTCAATTTAAGGGAATCCTGGCGGTGTTGGGCCAGCTCGAATAGCATCTGATCGACCCGACCTTCTTTATCTATATCTGCTTTTCTGATTGCCCTAAAGCCGGATGCAAACACTCTAGCCTCATCGCGAAACTTGCCACGTTTTGCGACAACATTCGGATGGCTTGACATGAGTATGATGGCAGGTGGGGATTTGCGCTGCGCCTCAATTGCTGAGCGAAGGCCTTGAATCGACTGTTCCATATCATCAGAGCTATGCTGAGACCCCAAGTATAGATCGATAAGTATCAAATCCGCTCGCTCAGCCGCTCGGGCAAAATCCCGGCCCGCCGTAGTAACTTTCAGACCAAATGATTTCAAACGCTTTTCAGCCTGGCGAAGCACAGAGCCCATCGCCTCTTGGCTGCTTTGGTAATCTGAAAAGATGTGTTCGACAGCTTCTGGACTGAGCTGATCGCGAATGCTCCAAGTAATTCTCAGGAATGTCTCGTCCTTAGAATAATCAGTGTCCGAATCTGGATCGAATGCGCTGTAGGCACGCTGCAGCGTTTCCACATCAACGTCGGTCAGGTCGTCAAAAAAAGTAGCCCAGTCGGCGTTGGTTGCCCCGAGGTCGGTTAGCCGTGGGGAAGTGTCATATCCGTCATCAACAATCAGAGCAGTTCTAATCTTGTTTTTCTTTAAAAGATCGGCGGTCTTCATTGTTGCCCCCACTACTGGCCGACGAAATAGATGAACCTGTTGAACCGACCTTGCGCATTTGGTTCTTCTGTGTCGATTTCCAGTCTTCCCCCGTTAAACACAGCGCAGTGTTGTGCGATGTAAAGACCCAACCCACGTCTTTTCTTGGACTCTTTGAGTGAGAAGAATATCTCGAATACATCTTCGACATTGGCTTTGTGTATCCCCGGCCCGTTGTCGTCGAAAAATATTGTTGTTGTCACAGGATCAAGGCCAATCCGAATGGCAGGTTGAAATCGCGTTCGCTGCGCCTTTTCCAGACCCAACCAATAGACTGAATTTGAAATGAGATTTTCCATCACCTGGACGACCATACCCTTGACCGCGCGGATCTTCACAGGCTTTGTTCCCAGATCGAGCTCAACTGCGATTTCGTGTCGTTCGAACTGATTTTCATGTGCTTCCACGGTCTCCCGTATCAGTTCTACAAGATCGAAGGTTTCGGAGGCTTGTCGCCCAGACACACTCAGTGGATCAAGAATGCGCAGTCTTTTCGAGATGCTATTCATCGAGGCTCTCAAACTTTCGATCCGGGATCTCACGTCATCAGGCACAGACTTAGCTCTGAGGGCGTTCAAGTTATCGAGCGCATCTTCGGAAGTGCGAGCAAGTTCATGTGCAACCATTTCGACCATAAGGCCAATGCCTGCCATATCGATCATTTGCTGGGCGTCTTGTTCGACTTCTTCGATCCGCTTTTGTGCTCGTTGCGCGAATTCTGTGACCTGAAACAAGGTCATCTGCAGCTCGTCTATCGTTTCGCGCTCTTCTTGTGTTGCCGTTTCCCGGAGCAAAGCGAGTGAGTCACGTGCACGCTTCTCAAGAGCCTTAACTTCCGTTTTGGCAGGCTCAAATTTCTCACGCTTCTCTTTGTATTCGGACTCTACTCTGCGCATCTTTTCTCGAAGTTGCGCTTGAATGCTGAACTGTACGACCCCCAGTAAAACTTCGTGTTCCGGTGTCACCCTGAGACCTTCCCTGTTGGTTTGGTCAATGAGTTCCGGATTACTCGCTCGGCCTATGTTGACCTGGCCGATGAACTGAATTTTATTCAGCAAATAGCCCTTCGCCATCAGAGCTTTACGGTCGAGATTCAACCAATCGTCGTCTTCTTCGCCATAAGGATACACTCTGAACCCATCGCGATAGAGGCGGACCCCTGTCCATTGTCTGTGCAAGTCTTTGAGCTCTGTTGCCGTGTACCGTTCTGTGCCTTTGATCCGGCGACGATTGAACCAATGAGCTTCGAAGGTGAAGTCGCCTACGCTTGTCAAGGCAGATCCGTCGACACCAGTATCCTTACCCGCAATTGGTCCGTAGAGGTCGGCTCCCTCGAAGACCTTCGTGTCTGTGATCAGTGGGTGTTCGAAGCCAAGCTTGCGGATTGTCATATTCAAGGTTAGTCGTGGTTCGCTATCCACTATCTCGTAACAACCTTTGATGCCTGCATGTGCTTCGTCGAGGAAACCCTTATCCAGCGTAGGAATTTTTATCCTGTCACCGTTCCAAAGCAGCACGATGCGTTTGCGAGATCGGCGACCAGCAAGAGGGTCAGTAAGCATCGAAAATTCGTCGACTGCTAGTTCTTCAAGGCGCCGACGCGTCCAATCGGATTCGAGATTGCGTATAGTAAGCTTTGTGCCAGACCAGCCTTTATCAGGCTTTGTGATGCCTTCTCTAGGCGCAATATTTATGTCCTCAAGCATCGCGTCGAGTGCGCCGAATTGTCTCCAATCAATGTCAAGTAAATTGAAATTTCGGTCGTTGGCTGTTGCTGAAACAACTTCGAGAGATGCACCAAGGCGCATCGCTGAAAGTCGGCCGATTCCTTTCTCACCAAGAAATGGTGCAGTAGTTTCTTTCCGGCGAATCGCATCTTCAACTTCAATTTTCCTGGATGGTGTGCCGATTACCAAAAATACTCGCTCAAGATCGTCGAGCGTCATTCCGTGGCCCGTATCTGAAATTGTAATGAAGTTGGATTCGTATATCTTTTCCAGATAATTAAGTAGATCTTCTTCTGAAGTTGCGCTTTCTATTAACTCAGCCGCCAGATTATACAATACTTCCGCATCCGAGTTCAGCTTTTTCTTAATGTCAAGCTTTAGTTTTTCGAGGTCAATTGATCCTTCTGCGAGCCGGTGACGGAGTTCTTTGAACGCTCTGAGGCCGAGGACAACATTAAAAGATATCTCTACACCACGCTCGGAGCCTGCATCGAAGCCATTCTTAATTAGCTCATAAAATGCGATGATGTCGGAACTGATTAGTTCCGAACCTAGCTCTAGAATCGTGCGGGCAGTAACTTTAAACATCAGAAGTCCATAGTACGAAAATCACAAAAAAATCTTAGTTTTACTTGTGACATGTAAGGCATGCTTTTGCCGCTCCACCATACACGTCGTCTAGGTCAACCGTTTGCCGAGGGCGAAGAGGGTTAGACTGCAGGCGTGCTTTAGCTCGCTCCAGCCGCCTCTCATGCTCTTCTCTAATCTGTGCCTGCCTTTCAGGCTGCTCGAGATCTGAAAGCGACTCGCCCTGACTCCAAGTAAAAGGTGAGCCATGTTCAATTGCTGACTTCTCGTAAAGTTTGGCCTCTTCAAATGCTTCAGGATGCCGCTCGCGCAATCGTACCCACTCAATTTTTTGCTGAAAAAAGCAAAAAGTGCAACCACTTCTAGTGCGCCAATCGTAGTAGGCAGGTAAGCCCAAACCTGAACCTTCGAGAATCTCGATAACACCAGACTTATCGATACTTGCCTCTTTGAACGGCAAACGTACCAAGAGTTTATCCTTGTTCGACTGATAACCTTCGCGATATTCCTCGTCGCTCCGGATAGCGACATAGGAAATCACAGTGTCGCCAGCCTCAAGATATTCACGCGCCCACTTTTCAAATGGCTTTAGTTTCAATTGCTTAGTGCACCAACGTGACTGCGCTGACGGTAGGTAGTTCTTGTAACTCTTCAACCAGAAGTCAAAATCCCGGTCAGGGTTCAGGCGCCGAATGGGCTTGCCGAGATAGCCTTCCAATCGGGTGAGGTAATCGTAGACTTCAGGTAGCTCCTTCCCTGTGTCAGTAAAGAAGTACTCCACGTCAATTTCCGGATACCTTTGCCGCATATAGATCGCGAGCGCCGCGCTGTCTCGCCCACCGGACAGCCCTAGAACATGCCGATTGGAGTTCATGCTTTTTCTCCCCTGAGGCGTTCGTCGCTCGCGTGAAGGTATTTTGAAGTCACTTCAATGAGCGCTGCTAGAATTATTTCCCGACTCTTTTGGTCTGCGTTGCTCAGCGCAAGATCCAACGTCTCAGCTAGCTGCGCCACGTCACTCCGGTCGACATCGGAAATTTGGAACTCCCTGAATAGCGACTGAGGCATATCATCTTTGCCCAGGACAACAGCCAGAGCATGTCGTCGGTCTTTGCGCCCCTTCACTCGGGCGACCGTCTCCGTTTTCAGAAAGGATTTCGCAAGTTCCACCAAGCCAACGGTCGCCCGTTCCCGGTCGCCATCATTCCAGTCTCGAGGGAGTTTATTGACCGCCACACCTGCGATCCCTTCCATGTCCTCACGCGTGCCATGGAACTGGGTAAGCCGGCCGACAAAAGCCTCGAGGCGTAGATCGCCGCCGATCTGCCGAATGTTATCTGCGCGGTCGCGCAGATCTTTCAACGCCGCATCGCTTTGGCCGCGCACATCAAGTTCCTTAAGCATCAAAAGCTTTAGATCATCCAGTACTTTGGGGTATGCAGCACGCATTTCGGCGAGAGCATCACGCAAGAGAATGGCTGTCGCGTTCGCGTCAAAATTGCCGTCAGGCAAGGGTTCCGTCAGTCGGGGAAGATCATCGAACAGCAGCTTGTTGGGATCGCTCGCGCGTTTGAGGATCTCACGCACCTGCAGTGTTTGAGGAGACAAGGATTGCGTTCTGGCTGTCCAGGGAACAAGCGCGTCGAATTCGCCGATAATCTTGCGTGCGACTGCGAGTGGCTCAGCTTTGCCCTTCAGTTTCAGAAGAATGCCGAGTGCTTCGAGGGTCTCACCGATAAAGCCTTCCATCTCTACGCGCCTCAATCCGATGTCTCGGGGGTCGCGTGCCAGGAACTCAACACATAGTTCGTTGAAGCTGCTTTGAAAGACACCTTCTCCATAAACTGCTACGCGTTCTCGGCGGGAAAATAGATAAGCGATGATAAAGACTGGGCCGAGTCCGCTCTTCAATCCAATAGGGTTCTCACTCCATTTGCGGATGACCTCGTCAGCCGTGACAACACTATGTTCTGACGCCTCAAGCAGACGGTCGGCTTCGCGCCAAAGCGGAAAGAGTGTGTCGCGCTCTGTTGGTGCGCGATACCGGCCATCAACATGGATGCCAGTTTCCTGGAGAAGCGAGATGTAGAGCCCTCTTTCAGCGGGGTAATTCTTTCCTTCAAAGCCTAGGTCGCGATCGAATGCGCGGATCGCCATCCGCTTCATCAGTTTCGTACGTGCGCTTACCGCGTTGGACGAAGGTTCGGAACAATTTAGCAATTCGTTGTGAATGTGGGGAGCGTCCACGAAGATCGCGTCAGCCAGAGTTGACAGTCGTTCGTTGAGTTGCCGTTTTGTCAATTTCCGGGGCTTTTCGTCGGCCTCAAACCAAAGACACTCGCCTATAAGGCTATGCAGCTTTTCTTCAAGCTTTTGGCGGACCTCAGTGCAGCGCGCATCGATTTCTCGTCTGGCAATCGGATCGCCGCGCAGCTCCGTAAAACGGGTCTCGAGGCTGTTCAGCCCTTCGAGCTCCCGCGACAGTTCAAGCAATCCGATAGCATCACCATGATGGCCGATTATCAAAGGAAGAGGCTTATGTGCCTGTCCGGCTCGCTTGTAGGTGCTCTCGAGCTCCTGCTCCCCTTCTCCATCCATCGGTAAAGTGAAGACGATCCGGCCAATCACATCCTGCGCATTTTTGCGTAAAGTCAGGTTTTCCAAAGCCGATACAGGTTCAATTGACATCTCGAACCACCGCATCGCACCAGTTTCCTCATGATGACGTTTGGCCAGCATGGGCTGAAGATCGGCAAGACTTCGCACTAGGTCGAGGTTGACTTCCTTTATCTCCGTGAGAACCTCGACAAGCCGCGCCTCGACATCGAAATCAGAACCAGCGTAAAGAACGTAGATACCAGAGTGTTTTCTGAACACGATCTCCGATTGCTGCTCGAGACGCCCGAGAGCGGTCTCGATCCCGGAGCGGTCGACCTCATGCAAGGCCAGGGCAAGCGTATCTACATCGGCCGCTAGCCCTGATCGATCCTTGAGCAATTCAAAGATTGCAATCGTCTTCAGAACCTGCTGTTCGATCTCACTTGAACCGCGCGCGACGCTACGTTCGAGCACATCTTGAGCCAAAGCCCAGCGGTGCCCGTCCGGCGAAGAAAGTATAGCTGCGTCAAAGTTCGCTGCGAGATAGTTCCAAAGCAGGTGAGGTGGATAGCAGGTGTCAATGAGTTGGCTGGTGAGAGCATCCTGCAGGCCAAAAGGTTCCGCTGAACTCAGAAACGAAAAGACGCTCCTTTGGTTTTGCCCGAAACGTCTCCGAGAAAGTGGCCCGACCAGACAAGCTGTCAATGGATGAAGCGGGGCTGCTCGCGCGAGCTTGCCTGCCATACGTTTAGCGTCGGCCTTAGTGCGCGCAGGCCGCAAGCGTTCGACGCACGCTTCGGCCAGAGGGATGGCCTTGCGAACTGCGCGTTGGTGGCCGAGTGCCTCGCCGATTAGCTCAACGGTTTCCTCTAATGAGACCGATATCGAGATATCGACAAAGCGACCCTGAATCTTGGCCCAGGACTCCTGTGCCTTACGTCCAAGACGTTCAGCATATTCCTCGAACGCCTGATGCAATATCCCGAGAAAAACCAATTTTCCCTGACTGCGTGATGCGAGTTCAGCAATATCTTGAAGCAGATGCAGGTCGCCGTCGCCTTCAGCGGCAGCCTCTAAGCCTCTTCCAAGCTCGTCCATTATCAGAAGCAGACCATGATCGACCGTTCTGTTTTCAAGCTCAACAAGAATGTCCGAGGGCGTCGCATTGACTGGCAAGTCGAGCAACTCAGCCAATTGGATTGTGATCGATCGCCTTTCCGTCACCAGAGGCAGCACATTCCATCGGGACGGGAAATATGGCAGAGCGCTTTTCAGTGCAGAGACAACATGATCGCCAAAGACTGAAGCAGCATGCTCGCGAACCGGCTTCGGTGCCCCGAACAAGCAGGCGAGCGCAAGTGCAAGACTCGATTTTCCGCCACCATAAGGGCCGGTCCATGTGAAGGCTCCTTGCTCGGTATCTGCAATATGGGATGCCATGAACGTGACCGCCGCCTGAAAAGACGCAGGGCAATGAAAGCCTTCAAGTGCTACTGGCGAGGCATAATCAGTATCGATCCGAACAGAACGTCGAAATCTTGGCGTGATGAATATGGGATCGGTCATGCGGCCTCGCTTTTGCCACCCATAGAAAGAGCGTCGTGAAGAATGGCTCGTTGCTTGTCTTTAGAGCGTATTTGTTTGCGAATGATCTGGCGAAGGCCTGCAGTTTCTGACCAAACAAACTCGCCGGCGGACGTCTGTTCAAGCCGCTC
This sequence comes from Roseibium salinum, assembly GCF_026240905.1. NCBI lineage: Bacteria > Pseudomonadati > Pseudomonadota > Alphaproteobacteria > Hyphomicrobiales > Stappiaceae > Roseibium > Roseibium salinum. The sequence goes on along the minus strand of NZ_JAPEVI010000003.1, from coordinate 3,200,350 downwards.
GAGCCGGTCAACGATGTCGTCTTCGTCCAAGAGAAATACACGTCCTGGGGAACCCGGCGCGTAAGCCGTATTCTCAAACGACATTGTATTTTGACTTTCGGCGAATTCACTCCAGAACTCGTTGAGGCAAAACACAAAAACCGAGTCGGGCAGATTCGGCTTGCGTCCCCGGGAGAGTCGTGAGCGGTGCTTATCTATCGGCCGTATCAAACCTAGCTCGGCGAGTATGGATTCTCCTGCCTCGCTCGACCCTCGGCCGCCTATATAGGTTCTGAGAAGACACTGAAGATCCCGATCGACGGTCGTTGAGGCAACTCGGCTCCACCCACGCTCTTGCGCAAGTTTCAGCAAAGCGGCGACAATGTCCTGCTTGAGGAAACTCCCCCCGGAACTCGTTGAAGATCCAATAGGCTGAAGTTAACCGTGTGCGGCCTGCAAGATGCCAATGCAGTAGCCACAATGAAGCGTCTTCTTCAAGATTAGGATCGGTGCCATCTTCCCCGAAAAGCATGTTGCCGAGCCACGTAACCTCGAGGCCTTCACTTGATTCTTCAAGTATACCGGCACCCGTTGCCCAATACCTAATCGCACCAACCATGTTTCGGCCGACGCCAAAGCGTGCAATCGAGTCTGGATTCCGGAACACATGAACGGCATCCTTTGGCGATTGGGCCCGACTTACTGCCTCGTAGGCTTTCTGAAGCCATCCGTAGCGCAACGGAAAAGTTTCATGGCCTGAAAAACAGGGCCGGTACTCATCAGATTTTATCCCGTGCGCGTTCACTTGACCTCCTGGGGGTGTCATCCAGTACGAGACTCAGTCATACTAGGTACTGGAGGCGTCGTCCAGTATTGGGGGCAACATGCAAGTTGGCGATACGATCTATCTCGACTATCAGGCTTCGACGCCTGTGGATGAGCGCGTGCTGAAGGTAATGAATGCTGCATCGACCGCGCTGTTTGCAAATCCACATTCTGCCGATCATGTTCTCGGGTGGCGCGCAGGCGCGGCCATAGAGGCAGCAGCTCATCAGGTTGCAAATCTCTTTGGACTTCAAGGAGATGACGTCATTTTCACGTCCGGCGCGAGCGAATCAAATGCCATGGCGATCCATACAGCCGTTGAGGTTGGTCGAGCATCGCAGCGAACCGAACTTCTGATTGGCGTGGCCGACCATGGATCCATTCTCACTGAAGCCAAAATTTGCCCGCTGGACGTGCGAAAAATTCCGGTAGACAATCGCGGCGCGCCAAATTCTCGCTGCCTTGATGGGATGATAACAGACGTTACAGCGCTCGTATCGATCATAGGGGTCAATAACGAAAACGGTGCGATCGCGGATCTAAAGGACATTGCGACTATCTGTAGAAAGAAGGGCGTGCTCCTGCATGTCGACCTTGCCCAAGCCCCGCTTGCGATGGATATCGATCTCCTTGAGCTTGAGGTTGATTTTGCCACCATCTCTGCCCACAAGCTCTACGGACCCAAAGGCATCGGCGCCCTCCTTACCGGTCCCGGCGTGTCCGACCTTGTAAAACCGGTCATTGTTGGCGCAGGGCAGCAAGCCGGTCGGCGCGGCGGCACAATGCCGACCGAACTGATTGTAGGTTTTGGGGAAGCATGCGAACTCGTAAAAGACTCCGGCCTTGCCGAGCGTGCGAGAGTGTCTGCCATTCGCGACCGGTTTGTGAAAATACTTCAGGAAAAACAGATTGCTAGCCTAATAGGTTCGCAAGAGTGCCGGCACCCTGGCAATGCCCTTCTGCGCTTTCCAGGGCAGAATGCTTCGGAGCTCCTCGGGCGATTGCAGCCTCAGATCGCCGCGTCAACCCAGTCTGCCTGCGCGTCAGGCTCAATTGAACCGTCTCATGTTCTACAGGCCATGGGATACGACAAGATGATAGCCGCTGAATGTATCCGTTTCAGCTTTGGAAGATATTCCACGATAGAGCAGGCGGATGCGGCAGTTGCCGTTCTGGAGAACGCTTTCGAGGCTGCGTAAGGTTTCAAGGCCAAGGAATAGGGACAATAACATGGCACTTTAGGCACATCTTAGGGTACTGCTGCAGTGTTCGGAAAACAGATACACGCGCTATCCAGCTTAATGGGTGCTCTGGACGGGGCCATCAGGCCCCGCCCTTGATTATGTTCTCGCGCTTCCAGAGTGGTTGCAGGTTCGTGTAGTGGCATAGCCTGATTGCCTCTGCGAGGGTCCTGGCACGGCTCAGCGGCACGATATGATCGACTTCCCACTGCCCGTATTTCGCCCACGTCATTCCGGTCCTGAACCGCTTTTCAATATACTGTCTGAGAGCTTCCATGGAGCAGCCTATCGCAGCGACAGGGCTGTGGCTTCCTCGAAGAACCTGTCCACTGCGGCGCTGTACGCTCCGGAACATCCGGTAGGCGGGTTCCCGGCGACAGCGCCGATCCTCCTGGGTCGCTGCCCGAACCGCGTTGCACGCTGTGCATTGCCGGTTGCTGACATACCGTGGTGCGTCATGGCCGGACTTGCAGGGCTTGCCAGTGTAGAAACGAGAGAGGCCGCGCTGGGCGGCCTCTGCTCGGCTGATCACCTGGTGGGTGTCAGGATTTGCGGTTGTCATTGGTCGTGGTCAGGAGACGATAAACTGCGCCTGGGCACCTCCAATCGCACAGGCATAGTCGACGTTGAGTTCTGCAAGCCGCTTGTAGGCTGATGTGGTCGGGTCCTGCAATTTCCTGGACAGTCTGTCGAAGCTTCGCTTCGCGATATTCGCTGCCTGCATCACTTCTCGCTTGGTGTATGTTCCCGGCTTGAGCTGTTTCAAATGTTCAACGAGCCGGTGCAGCGTCAGCTGCTTTCGTGCCGGTGGCACCTTGTCGGCTTTCTTCCAGCTCAACACCTGAATGCCCGGCATCTGTTCTTGTATCGCTGACACTATCTTGTCGCCCTTAGCTCCCTTCGGCATCAGCACGTAAATGTCTGTGCGCTCGCATTCTCCGTGTTCATTGATCGCCTGTCTGCAACGAACCCGGTTAATCGCCTGTACAACGCTTCGGATGGTGAACCCGTCCTTGAGTGCCTGCTGGATGTCAGCGTGCACACCGTATTCACGGTCTCCGCTCAGCCATTCGTTCGTGAGCGTTCCCACGCATCCGAGAAACAGGTTCGTGGGTGTAACGTTGTCCAGGGACGGAAGGCCGAACAACAATGCACTGTCGAAGTCAGCCCAGTTGTTCTTGCCGTCCAGGGCTCCCCAGTGAGCCACCGACAGTTCCCCGTCGAAGTGACCGAAGGTCTGTAGAACGGGTACATTGTCCTTGTGACTGATCGCCAGTACGCGGCGGCCCTCATCTAGGTCGCGCTTCAAGGCTTCCAGAACACGTGACCATTCCTCCCGTCCATTGCTGCACATGTGTTCTTTTCCAACACGGTGGCCATAAGACAGGTTCAGCCGGACGTTGCTGTAATCGCGAATGCCCTCTGGGCGAGGCAGGATTTTGATCCGATCGCCAAGAAGTTCATACGCCGGGTCAGTGCTCGCGGTTGCGTCAAGAATTACGCCGGAGCTGCCCGCATATTTGAAGAGAAGCCTTGCGCCGTTCAGACGCTCAATGCCGCGTTGTGAGCTCTTCCACAGAACGTCGAGCTGGGACAGTTTCTCAAGGCAGGAAACGACTTTCATGTATCCGGAACGAACTTCCACTCCGCGAAGCTCATGGGGTTCTCCACTCGTAAAGTGCCGCTCTGGTGTAAGCCAAAGATCATTGTCGAGTTCATCGAACCAGATGTCGCGCAGAAGGTTCATTTCCTCGGCCGTGAGGACCCGGTTCTGCTGAGTAGCGTTGTCTGCACTGCGCAGCTTGTTGAGGAAGCGTTTCAATTGCTGGTGGCAAATTGTGCCGGACAAGGACTGTATTCTGTCAAGCTCCGTGACCATGGCTTCGATAGCGTTCAAGCTCACAGTAAGTGGTTCCACGAAATTAGGCATTTCATCAATAATCGTCCAAGCTCGCGTTCCCCGTTTCCAGTCCTTAAAATCGTGCAGCCGGGACGTGAGTTTCCTGCCATCCGCAACAGCTTTCAGGGCTTGTTCAAATGCGCTGTGCGTGATGATGAGCACCGGATGACGCTTCATGGCCTCACAACTGATGTCGTTCTCTGAGTGGCAGGCGACAGCGATTGGTGTCTCTGCAATATCGTTGATTTGATCCGCCAATGAATTGGCTTCACTCCGAAACCGGGTGACGATGAGTGCACCGGGGTGTTCAAGTTCTTCGTATCGTGAACACATCAACGCAATGGCCTGGGTCTTTCCGGCTCCAGTCGGTAGTTGGACTGCACTCCAGTGATCGGCCAACGGTTGTCCAGCGACTGCAGCATGCAACTGTTTCCAGCCTTCAATGAGAGCTGGATTGGCTTTCAGTCCGAGCTCGTTGATCCAGCGGCGTTCCATGGCTTCGGCAAATTTCATCTTCAAGTGACTGCTCCTGTAGGCACAAAAAAGGCCCGCCGCATGAAGCGACGAGCCAGGTGAGTTGAAGACCGCCAGTTTTCTCAAGAAGGGTTTATAGAGAGAAGTGGCGGAGCTTGGATGATCAGAACAGGGTTCTATTATCTAATACGAGACAGCTGCTTGAACTTGCTGATTTCAGCCAATTTTTGCATTAGTGTAAGTCAATGCACCTACCCATGTTGGATGTTTGGTACAGCCTCCAAGCGACTGCACGTACCGCTGCGGATAGCTTCATGCAGAACGTCATGTCGTGGTTCCCGTTAGGCATCGGAAACTCTGTACGATGCAATACCGATTGTACCGCATCATTCCCTCCAAGCACCGCAATGGCCACCGAGATACCTTCCTTTGTACCCCGCAGAAATCCCTTTCTTGCCGTATGCATGATGACGACATGTACCGTGGTCCCGTGCTCGAAACGCAATGGACATTGGATCATGCAATCGTCTTTGATGTATGGTTCCAGCTTCAGCAACCTGAATGGCAACGCGATCAGTTCTGCCAGTTCCTGGGTCAGCGGGAGGACTTGTAGGCTCATGCCGCTTCCCTCCGGTTCGTCGCAGTCTGTAGCTTCGTTCTGATATCCTCGGGCTTCAGGTGCGTGTACCGGAACAGCATCCGCAGGTCCCGGTGTCCGCTGATGGTAGCGACTTCCGGGACGCTCAGGCCGAACTCAAAGAACCGGCTGATAGCTTCGTGCCGCAGATCGTGAAAACGCAGAGACTTGATGTCGGGGTGTAGCCGCGCAGCCCGCTTCTTGCAGTGCTCCCACGCGAGCCGGAAGGCGTTTGGGGTTACCGGGAACAGCAGATCATCCGGACGTGAACCGGCGCTGATGCGCTTGCGCAAGAGCGTGACTGCACGTTCGGTCAGCGGAATGCACCGGGCATAGCCGGTCTTCGTTTCGGGGATCGTGAGCAGGGCATCTGCAAGGTTCAGGTCGCGGACACGGATGTTCAGGAGTTCGCCCCGGCGCATTCCCGTATCAACGGCAAGAAGGATACAGGGTATCAGCCAGTCATTCCGGGTGTCCTGAGCCGCTTCCAGGACCCACTCCAGCTCTTCCCCGTTCAGGCGCCGCTGCCGTCCCTGTGGAGCCCTGGGCTTCTTGACCTTCGCCAACGGGTTCTCCGGCAAGGGAATATCCCATTCGCGCCGTGCCGTCTCGAACACCGCTCGCAACAGGCCCATCTCGCGTATGATTGTGCCGGGGCTGACTTCCTGCGCTCGAATATCGCGGTGACGGGAGAACACCTGTGGAGTTGCCTTGGACAGCGGGAGCTTTGCCCACTGATACCGGAGAAAGACCTCCAGCCGCTTGTCTTCGGAGGCTGCGCCGCGCTTAGACGGGGTCACCTCGCGCCGGTATCGCACGATCAGATCGGCAACGGTAGTGTTCTCAAGTTGCGTAGGGTCGCAGGCAAGGGCAGTGCGGTCGAGTTCTTGCTCGGTCTGCCGTATCCAGCGTTGCGCATCAGCTTTGGATATGAAGGATTGTGCACGTGGTTTCAGCCCGGCACGCCGCACCTGTGCCTGCCACTTTCCGTTTCTCTTTCTCAGGGACGCCATGGGCGTTTCTCCTCGTAGCTGTGACCAGAATGTGACCAGCTGATTTAAGGAGTGTCCGAGAGCGGGTTGCAGTTAGCATAACCCGTTGACTTTTCAGGTGAAAAAATGGCGCACCCGACAGGATTCGAACCTGTGACCTCTGCCTTCGGAGGGCAGCGCTCTATCCAGCTGAGCTACGGGTGCCGCGGCCGCGCATTGCGGAAAGGCGCGGCGGATAGAGCGTCCTGATACTAGATCCGGCGATCCTGGGCAATGGCTTTCTGAAATTTTGGACAAGTAATCCGGGCCGGCACAGCGCTTGCGACACTCGGTTTGCCGGGATCGGGGTCAGGGCCGAATTCGCTGCGGTTGCTGCTTCCCGTGAAAGAAGAGACAACCTGTTCCACAGTGTCTGCGCTGCCCGAACAGGCAGCATTTTCGGACTGCCGGAAGAGACACGGCCGAATTATTTCAGTCAGGCAAAAAAAACGCGCAGCCCGAAGACTGCGCGAATAAAGTTACTGTGCACGTGGCCCCATCGACCACGGCGGCAACTCTAGCGGCATCTTTAGTGAATGTCATTACCGTAAAATATTTTATTTTTTGATTCACCTTAATGCGACTGATCGTTATTCATACTGAGTCAGATTCGCAATAACAGGCAATGGCGTAGCGCCCGGCGGCTCCCTGGCGCCGGGACGAGAGAGGTCACCGGAAGCGGGCTGCAGAATGCGTCCGGCAACTGTTCGGCGTTGCGTCTGAAACTTACCCGCAGCTCTTGCCGGAGGAACTGCTGGCTTCGACGGCGAGGCCCGATACCTGCACGCGTGTAATGCCCTTGCTGACAAATCCGAGCGACTTTGCGGCAGCCCATGTCAGGTCGATGACGCGGCCGCCGGTGAAGGGTCCGCGGTCATTGATGCGAACCGTCACGGATTTGCCGTTCGAGAGATTTGTGACAGTGACCAGGGTGCCGAAGGGCAGGGTCCGGTGAGCGGCGGTCAGCCCGTTCGGGTTGGCCCGTTCGCCGCTCGCAGTCGTTCCGCCCAGCTTGTACCAGGAAGCCTTGCCACACTGCTTGAAGGCCGTTACCGGAGAGGCCTGTGCCTGTGCGCTCAGGCAGGAAAGGGCAAAGGCACAGATTGCGGCCCGCCGGAGGCGGCGCGCAAGGTTCGATTGACGCATGTTTTTCCCCGTTCAGAAGGCAGGCCCAAGTCACGCCCCAAGGAACAGGCGGCGTGACCCCACTCAGATCTGCTGCAATGTCATGATTGTTGCCGAGTACCCTGCCGTAGCGGCAGATTTTGGGCCGGGAAGTGATAAAAATATGGCGCGATTCCAGTCCGGGAATCGCGCTAAGTATAAACTGAAGTAAATATCATTTAAATTTTATATATTCTAATAAATATCTTATTAACCATAAAAATCCTAAGATTTGTGGGTAGTTTGTCGTGCCGGAATTTACAAAATAAACTGTGTTATTGATTTGATTCTTAGCAACGGCGCCGTTGGTATTTGAGTTGGCGCCGTTCTGATCTTTTTTGAAAGGGCGGTCTGGTGCAAGTCAGCCATCGGTTTGTCGGCGGCCGGGGGAAACGATCCGGTCGTACGAAAAATAATACGATCTCGGTTTTTCACATTTCCCTGCTGGAGGTCCTGCCTCACGCAGCAGCCTATGTCGCGCAGGATGGACGCATTCTGGCTCTCAACAAGCATATGAAGGCTGCCTGTGACACGGCGGGGGTGAGCGATAGTCCACGCGGCCTTGGCGAGCTGTTGTCCGCTGCCGGCTGGAAACGCTGCGAGCCGGTCCTGTCCGCTGCCTTCAGCGGCGTGCCCGCCGAGGTCCGGGGCCGGATTACCTTCAGGTCGGGCGCTCCCTTTTGCCGGCACGTGATGTGCACTTCGCTGCCCCTGGCCGGAGATCTTCAAGCGGTGCTGGTGCAGTTCGACATGGCGGAAACTGTCCCGGCAACAGGTGCCGGGCCGTCCCGCCGGGCGCCACCGAAGAGGCCTGCCTTGCCAGCGGAACTGCTGGAACATTTCCCGGATGACATTGTGATCTTCGACGGGTGCGAAAGCGCTGAAGAAAAGGCAGTCATGCTGCTTGAGCTCATCGGCAGCGATCGTGAAGCCGGGTTTCTGATCGAGGCGATCGCAGGCCTTGAAGGCGATGCGCCGCAGACCCTTTACCTCCCCGAAGGCAGCGGCCTGGAAACGGCGGGTTACGCCGCTGTCCGGCAGATGTGCGAAATCCGGCTGGTGCCGACTCCGAGCCTTCAGGAAGCGGAAAACGGCGGCCGGCCGGCAATGGCGATCATTCGGCACAATGTCGACTGTCCGCACGAGGTCGCGGAAAACCGCCGTCTTGCCTATCTGGACCCGCTGACCGGCCTGGAGAACCGGCGGGCTTTCACAAAGGTGCTCGAACGGGAGTTGAAGCGCCTCGCCGCCGACACGGAAACGGGCCTTGCGGTTTTTTATATCGACCTGGACGAATTCAAGAAGGTCAACGACCTTGGCGGACATGATGCGGGAGACGATATGCTGCTGCGTGTGGCCGCCTGCCTGCGTCTGACTTTGGGCGAATTCGGCACGGCGGCCCGGATCGGCGGCGACGAATTTGCCGGAATGCTGCCGGCGGCCAACAAGGAAGCGGCGCTGGACGTGGCCGAAAGAATTCTGGATGGGTTCGACCGGATCCGCCTGGAGGTCGGCGAACGGGTCTTCACCATCGGAGGCTCCGTCGGGATTGCCTTTGTTGAAGGGGCCATGCCTTTGAAACAGCTGGACGCCTCCGTCCTTCTGGGGCTCGCCGACCGGGCCTGCCTGCGCGGCAAGCGCTTTGGCGGGCAGTCGGTCCAGCTTCACGCGGTCCAGTCCAACGACTGCGCCGAGGGCGGCGAAGTCGCTGCGCTGCCCGAGCCGGGAAGCTTCCGCGGCAACGAGCTCACGCTCTATACCATGCCGATCATGTGTCTGAAGAAGAACAGGATCTGCGGCTCCGAAGTGTTGTTGCGCCTGCAGGGGGAGCGGGCGCACGAACTGTCGTCGCGCGCCTGGATATCGGCCGCGGAGCGCTCCGGCTTCATCGCCCAGGTCGATGCATGGACCCTCGACAAGGTGCTGGACGCGGCGGACAAAAACCCCTCCCGCGTTACGCTGACGATGAATGTTTCGGCCGAATCCGCCCGCGACCCGCTTTTCCGCGACGGGTTGTCCCAGCGACTGTCGGTAAACCCGCTTCTGGCGGCAAAGCTGTGCCTGGAGATTGCGGAAAAGGACTTCCTGCGCGAGCCGGCGACCGTTGAATCCTTCTTCAAGTTCGTCTCCGGACTCGGCTGCCAGACCGCGATCGACGACTTCGCGGGGCACTGGCCGGTGCTCTCGCGCCTGACCGGCCTGCGCGTCGAATGGCTGAAGCTCGACCCCGGCCTCACCCAGCAGGTGGCCGACGAGCCGGCGAAAGCGGCCATCCTCAACGGGCTCGTCCGGGCAGCCCATGAACTCGGCATCAAGGTGGTCGCCAAGCATGTCGAAAGCGCAGAAGAGGCCGATCTCCTGCGCGAGCTCGACATCGAGGCGGCCCAGGGCTTTCATTTCGGCAGGCCGGAGCCCTGGCCCGATGCCGGTGCGCCCTTCGGCAGACCCGTCAAATGACAAGAGCGGCGAAATCGCCGCTCTTGTCAGTTCCCTGCGATCCGGCGCCCGTCAGATGTCGAGGTTTGCCACGGACAGCGCGTTGTCCTGAATGAACTCGCGCCGCGGCTCAACCTCGTCGCCCATCAGCTTGGTGAAGATATCGTCGGCATCGTCCGCCTCGCGGACTTTCACCTGCAGCAGGGAGCGGGCATTCGGGTCGAGCGTCGTTTCCCAGAGCTGCTCCGGGTTCATTTCGCCAAGGCCCTTGTAGCGCTGCAGCGAAATGCCCTTCTGGCCGATGGTGAAGACCTGCTTCATCAGGGCCCGCGGGCCGCGCACTTCCGTCGCCGTATCTCTGCGGCGCAGCACGGCGGCTTTGGCGTAGATCTCGTTGAGATGCGGCGCATGGGCCGCCAGCCGGCGCGCGTCGGACGAGCCGAGCAGGGCGGCATCGATCATGGCTGCTTCCTCCACACCGCGAACGGTGCGCTTGAAGACCAGGCTGCCGTCGTCCCGTGCCTCGCCGGTCCAGCCGCGCTCGAATTCGTCGGCGAGAATGTCCAGGCGGCGGGCGATATAGGCTGCGGCCTCCTCGGCCTTGGCGCGGTCGTCCAGGATCTCGGGATTGAGAGCCCCCGCAATCGCGGCCTGTTCAACCACATCCCGGTTGTAGCGGGAATGGAGGCCGTCGAAGATTTCCGAAATCTTCCGGGCGGTCTCGACGACCGTATGCAGATCCTGGCCGGTGCGGACCTCGCCATTGGCAAGGCTCAGCGAGGCGTCGTCCAGGCCCTGGGCGATCAGGTAGTCTTCCAGGGCCGTTTCGTCCTTCAGATACTGCTCCGACTGGCCGCGCTTGACCTTGTAGAGCGGCGGCTGGGCAATATAGATGTAGCCCTTCTCGATCAGCTCGTTCATCTGCCGGAAGAAGAAGGTCAGGAGCAGGGTCCGGATATGGGCGCCGTCCACGTCAGCATCGGTCATGATGATGATCTTGTGGTAGCGCAGCTTTTCGATGTTGAACTCTTCCTTGCCGATGCCGGTGCCGAGCGCGGTGATCAGGGTGCCGATCTCGTTGGAGGACAGCATCTTGTCGAAACGCGCCCGTTCCACATTGAGGATCTTGCCGCGCAGCGGCAGGACGGCCTGGTTTTCCCGGTGGCGGCCCTGCTTGGCCGAGCCGCCTGCGGAATCGCCCTCCACCAGGAAGAGTTCGGCCTTGGAGGCATCGCGCTCCTGACAGTCGGCCAGCTTGCCGGGAAGGGAGGCAACGTCGAGCGCCCCCTTGCGGCGGGTCAGTTCGCGGGCCCTGCGGGCCGCCTCGCGGGCGGACGCCGCTTCAACCACCTTGGAGACGATGGTCTTCGCGGGCGCCGGATTTTCCTCAAGCCATTCTGCGAGGATCTGCGAGATCAGGTTCTCGACCACCGGACGGACTTCGGACGAGACGAGCTTGTCCTTGGTCTGCGAGGAGAATTTCGGGTCCGGGACCTTCACCGAGAGGACGCAGGTAAGGCCTTCGCGGCAGTCATCGCCGGACAGGGACACCTTTTCCTTTTTCATCAGGCCGGTCGACTCGGCATAGCTGGTGACCTGGCGCGTCAGGGCCGCCCGGAAGCCGGCAAGGTGCGTGCCACCATCGCGTTGCGGAATGTTGTTGGTGAAGCACAGGACATGTTCGTGATAGCTGTCGTTCCACCACATGGCGGCTTCAACGGTGATGCCGTCCCGCTCGGCCCTCATGTTGATCGGAGCCTCGATCAAGGGGTGCTTGGCCCGGTCCAGGTAGCGCACGAAGGCTTCCAGGCCACCCTCGTAGTAGAGCTCCTCGACGACATCTTCCACGCCGCGCTTGTCGGTGAGGATGATCCGGACGCCCGAGTTGAGGAACGCCAGTTCCCGCAGGCGATGCTCCAGCGTGGCGAAATCGAACTCGATCCTGGTGAAGGTTCCCGGCGACGGCGTGAAGCTGACTTCCGTGCCCTTCTTGCCGTTTGCGGGCCCGACCTCCTGCAGGGGGCCGTCGGCTTCCCCGTGGGAGAAGCTCATGTAGTGTTCCTTGCCGTTCCGCCAGATGCGCAGTTCCAGCTTGGTGGACAGCGCGTTCACCACGGAAACGCCGACGCCGTGAAGGCCGCCGGACACCTTGTAGGAATTCTGGTCGAATTTGCCGCCGGCATGGAGCTGGGTCATGATGACCTCGGCGGCGGAAACGCCTTCTTCCCGGTGGATGTCGGTCGGAATGCCGCGCCCGTTGTCGGAGACGGTCACGGAGCCGTCGGCATTGAGGGCCACCGTGACGTGGTCGGCATGGCCGGCAAGCGCTTCGTCGATGGCGTTGTCGACCACCTCGTAGACCATGTGATGAAGGCCGGAGCCGTCATCCGTGTCGCCGATATACATGCCGGGCCGTTTGCGCACGGCGTCGAGGCCTTTCAGGACCTTGATGGACTCCGCGCCATATTCGGCGCTGTTGTCGGGTTCAGGGGTCGGGATGGGCTCGGGCGTGGATGTGTCGCTCATGCGAATCAGTCACCAATCGGTTTGTCTTTTCCAACCCCGTTATACGGGGTTACGTCAGGCGTTCAACCGCGCGCGGCCCACAGCAACGCCTGCTAGAGGATTATCGTGGAAAAACCACAAGAATCCGGCGGATTTAAGGGGTCTGGGCACCCCGGATTTCCCGTGCCGCGTTGTCCCTGATCTCGAACACCTGCGCCGCAGCGGGCAAAGCCTCGAAAAGCGCTTCGTCCGTACCGGTCATGAACACCTGTCCGCCGAGCGAATTCAGCTTCACGAACAGGGCGGCACGGCGATTGGAATCCAGATGCGCCGCCACTTCGTCCAACAGCAGAACCGGTGTCATGCCGGAGACTTTTGCCGTCAGTTCCGCATGCGCCAGGATAAGCCCGATCAGCAGCGCCTTCTGTTCACCGGTGGAAGACTGGGCGGCCGGCATCTCCTTGGCCGCGTGCAGCACTTTCAAATCGCTCAGATGCGGCCCGTTCAGCGTCCGCCCCGCGGCGCGGTCGCGCGCGCGCCCGTCCCGCAGCATCTGCCGGTAGTGGTCTTCCCGGTCCGCCGCACTCAGGCCGGCCGTTTCGGCTTCGAAATCGCCCTCGAGCGCAACGGCTGCATGGGGAAAGGGCAGGTCCTCGGCGGCCTGGTTCGCGATCATCCGGCTCAGCAGGCCGACGGTTTCGGCCCGGGCGATGGAAACGGCGGTGCCCAGTTCGGCAACCTGTTGTTCCAAGGCATTCAGATAGGCATCGGAGCCGCCTTGATCAAGGAGCCGGTTGCGCTGGCGCAGGGCATTTTCGAAATCGCCGACCCGGCGGCCGTGAGACGGGTCGATGGCCAGCGTCAGCCGGTCCAGGAACCGGCGCCGGTCGGAGCCGGGCCCGGTGAATAGCCCGTCCATGGCCGGGACCAGCCACAGGATGCGCATATAGTCGAGCAGGTTCTCCGAGCCGCGCACTTCCACGCCGTCGACACGCACCTTGCGTCCGCCGGCGCCGGCAGTGATCCCGGTGCCGATCCGTGTCTCCATGCCGTCCAGGAGAACGGTGGCGGCCACGCTCCAGCTGCCGTCGCCATCCTTGCGGGCCGCGTCGGCAAGGGCCGCGCGGCGCAGGCCCCGGCCTGCGGTCAGAAAGGAAATCGCTTCCAGGATATTGGTCTTGCCGGCGCCGTTGGGGCCGACAAGGGCTACCATGTTGGCCGACAGCGTCAAGGTCAGGGCGGCATAGTTGCGGAAACCGGTCAGGGACAGACGGGTGAGCTGCGCCGTCCGGAACTCCGTCATGACCCCACTTCCGCTGGCACTGCGTTGATCGACATGCTGGCTTCACCGCCGTCTTCGGCCGGCCCCTCGAAATGGAATGGCGCTGGCGGCCGGTTCACTCTCGCTTTGGAGACGGCACCGGACCAGGAGGCACGTGTCTCCAAATGCCGGAAACGCCCGCCGCTCGGCCGGACGGGATGTCCGGTTCAGACCCGCATCGGCATCAGAACAAACAGGCAGTCATCGACCGTGTTGTCCTGGATCAGCGTCGGAGACCCGGAATCGGCCAGCCTGAACAGAGCCGTGTCGCTGCACAGCTGGTTGGCGATGTCGAGCAGGTAGCGGGAGTTGAAGCCGATCTCGAGCGGCTCGGCCTCGTATTCGGCGGCCAGTTCTTCCGTCGCGCTGCCTGAATCCGGATTGTTGACCGTCAGGATCATCCGCCCTTCGCTGATGGAGAGCTTCACCGCCCGTCCGCGTTCGGAAGAGATCGTCGAGACACGGTCGACCGCTTCCTTGAACTCGTCCCGGTCGACGCGCAGTTCCTTGTCGTTTCCTTGCGGAATGACGCGGCCGTAATCCGGGAAGGTGCCGTCGATCAGCTTGGAGGTCAGGATGACGGAGCCGGTCGTCAGGCGGATCTTGGTGTCGGAGAGTTCGACCTGGACACTGGCTTCCGGGTCTTCCAGCAGCTTCTGGATTTCGCCGACCGTCTTGCGCGGCACGATGATGCCCGGCATTCCGGCGGAACCGGACGGTGCCGGCACCTCGGCCTGGGCAAGGCGATGACCGTCGGTTGCAACGGCGCGGAACTGTTGGCCCTGGGGCGCGTCCACCGTATGCAGGTAGATGCCGTTCAGGTAATAGCGGGTTTCTTCCGTGGAGATGGCGAATTGCGTGGTGTCGATCAGCTTGCGGAAATCGGCCGCGCTCAGGCTGAAGGAGTGGCTGAACTCACCGGCGGTCAGATCCGGGAAGTCGGTCTCCGGCAGCATCTGCACAGTGAACCTCGAACGGCCGGCCCGGATTTCCAGCGTCGCGTTGTCGCTCGTGGTCTCCAGCACCACCTGCGAGCCTTCCGGCAGCTTGCGCACGATGTCGTAGAACATATGCGCCGGCACGGTGGTCGCGCCCGGCAGCTCGACCATGGCAGGAACGGCCTCGACGATTTCCAGGTCGAGGTCCGTGGCCTTGAGATTGATCGTGCCGCCATCTGCGCGCAGCAGAACGTTGGACAGGATGGGAATCGTGTTCCGGCGTTCGACCACCCGGTGAACATGGGTCAAGGACTTGAGGAGGTCGGTCCGCTCGAGGGTCGCTTTCATTCACTCATTCCGTACTCAAGAAACGCCAGGCGGTCCGCCTTGGCAAAATGAACATTGGCTCCGGGTAGGGAGCGGGGGAAGACACTGCCCTTAACCCGCTTCAAAAGCAAGGGGGCGCCCCGCCGGAACGCCCCCAAAATAGAACGAAATTCGCCTATTTCAAACTCCCGTCGATCCGCCTTCCGGAGCCCTTGCCGGAATGCGGAAAAGCGGATCGTTTTTCGACGCGCCGGAGCATCACGGCGACCGCCCACGTCACGGTGAAGGCATGCATATGATGTTCGCCGGGAGGTTCGTATGAACAACCTCCCGAGAACTCACGGACAGCTAAGCGTCGAGCATGCGTTTGAGCAGCTCGAGCTCCTGGGCGAGGGAATAGTCGGCGCGGGCCAGCTCTTCGATCTTGCGCACGGCGTGCAACACGGTCGTGTGGTCCCGGTTGCCGAAGCGGCGGCCGATTTCCGGCAGCGAACGCGGCGTCATCACCTTGGCCAGATACATGGCGATCTGGCGCGGGCGCACGATGGTCCGGGTCCGGCGGGCCGACAGGAGGTCCGCCTTGGTCACGTTATAGTGCTTGGAGACCACCCGCTGGATGTCCTCGATCTTGACCCGGCGCGGCTCGCTGGAGCGAACCAGATCACGCAGGGTCAACTCTGCCATTTCCTGCGTGATCGGCTGATTGGTCAGCTGGTTGTGGGCAATCAGCCGGTTCAGGGCACCTTCCAGGTCGCGGCCGGAGGAGGCCACGTGACGGGCGACGTAATCCAGGACGCCTTCGGGAACCTCGAACTGCGGGTAGGCCCTTTTGGCCGCCTGGACACGGGACGAAAGAATGTTCCGGCGCAGGGCGAAGTCCGGCTCCTGAATGCCGACGACGAGACCGCCGGACAGACGCGAGCGCACACGGTCGTCGAGCGTATCCAGCTCGGACGGCGCGCGGTCCGCCGCCACGATCACCTGGCGGGCCCCGTCGATCAGGGCGTTCAGGGTGTGACAGAATTCCTGCTGAACCTGCTTGCCGTGCAGAAACTGCATGTCGTCGATCAGCAGCAGGTCGATGGTCCTCAGGTTCTCCTTGAAGGCCAGGGCCGACTGCGATTTCAGCGCGGCAACGAACTTGTACATGAAATGCTCTGCGGTCAGGTAGAGCACCTTGCGCCCGTTTTCGCGTGCCTTCGCGGCCACGGCCTGCATCAGGTGGGTCTTGCCGAGACCGACCGAGGCATGCAGGTAAAGCGGATTGAACGTGACCGTGGTGCCGCCGGCGACCTGCCGGGCCGCCGCCACGGCCAGGTTGTTGGAATCGCCTTCGACAAATGTCTCGAACGTGTATTTGGGATCCAGCGCAGCCCCGTGCAGCACGTCGCGCGGCGTGTCCGCCGCGGCAGCCGAATGTTCGCCGCGGCCGAGAGCGGCGGTCGCCGCCTGCGCACGGGTCACCTGGGACGCATCGCCGAGCCTGTCCGCATGGCTCTCGCCCTGAGCCGGCTTTGTACCCGAAGGAGCGACAAGGCTGGGCTTGGCCACGGTCTGGCGCGGCCGGATAGCGCCGCGGACCGTCAGCTCGATGCGGTGCACGTTGTCGCACTCGCGCTGCCAGAGCCCCATGAGCTGGTCGTTGTAGTTGTTCTGGATCCATTGCTTGAGAAAGCGAGTGGGAACAGACAGGCGCACGGTGCCGTCCTGGTGTTCCTCCAGATCCACGCGTGCGAACCAGCTGGTGAATACGTCATCACCCAGTTCCGCGCGAAGCTGTTTCTTGACGCGCTTCCATTGTTCAGAGCCGCCTGCCTCCTGAACCTGCATGTTATTTGCCTCCTGTATAGATGAAGAACAGTCCGCCACAGCCGTTCTTCGACGCCTTGCTGCTTTTGCAGCATTATGATGTCCCTTTTGGGACGGTTATGGTGTTGGCGGCGGAATGGTTTCCGCCACCTGACCCCGTCTTGCTGCGAGGTATCTAGTTTTGAATCCAAGGCAGGCCGGCTGCCTTCCATCCGGACTGGGTTCCGCGATGGGCCTCCGCGTCGAGCGGGCCCTCGAAACCATCAGATATGTTGAAGCACCGGGAATATCCTGCCTGTGTCATGGCAATTGCCGCGGCCCGGCTCCGGGCGCCGGAGCGGCACAGAAAATAGATCGGCGCATCCTGGTCAAGTCCTTTTTTGACCAGAAGGTCTGAAACCGTCACCGTGAAGTCCGGATTGGGACCTGAAGACGGAAAGCCCTGCCATTCTGTCAGAACGGCTTCCTTTCCGATCGGCCGGAGATCCGGCAGGCCGACAAAGGCCCATTCGGCCTGCGTGCGCACATCGACAAGGACTGCGTCCTCTCGATTGGAAAGCTCCCCAAAAGCCTCCTGCGCGGTTACATCCCCAGCGTAGCCACCCTCAAATTGCACAACTGCCCCCTTCAATAGCTCGAAAGCCATTGACTTAAAGAAAAATCCAAATTTTCGGAAGAAGAATTAGACCAGATCGACGCTAAACACGCTGAGGATTGAATAAGACAATGTATCCATTCGCGCATCTAGATTTTGTTTGATTAGATTTACATCGACTAGACTTATTCATTGTTTGCCCGAACGCCGCTTTTAGGTTGTCCGCTGGTCTTTCCGCGCCAGCCATTGTTAATATACAGACCGCGTCCGGCGGGGCAACTGCGTGTTTTGAAGATTGCCGGAAAGTCGCGATTTCGGCCCGTGCAGCATGCAAGTTGGGCGCCTGATGGGGATAGACCAAATGCTTTTTGCCGCAATGACTTTTCGCCCTTCCAGACACCGTCACAATGCAAAAACAACGGCGTCGAAAAAAATTTAGGCGGGGGTA
Source organism: Roseibium salinum (assembly GCF_026240905.1). Classification (NCBI taxonomy): domain Bacteria; kingdom Pseudomonadati; phylum Pseudomonadota; class Alphaproteobacteria; order Hyphomicrobiales; family Stappiaceae; genus Roseibium; species Roseibium salinum. The sequence continues at coordinate 3,182,720 of NZ_JAPEVI010000003.1, read as the reverse complement.
GCTTGACTCGTATCGAATCCGGTTCGATCCGCTTTCCTAGATAGTACATGCTTATAAACTGTTGAAAGTTATAACTATTCTTTGACAGCATTATGCTCGAGAAATTTACGTAGATCGGGCGCCCAAGTTGCTGCTCTGCGTCATCCACAAAATTGCATGGCTAAAAAAACCCGGCACTGCGGCCGGGTCTTTTTGACGTTCAAATGACAGAAGAATTACGCGCCGAGTGCCTTGATGCGGGCATTGAGACGGGAAACCTTCCGGGACGCCGTATTTGCGTGGAGCACGCCCTTGGACGCGGCGCGCATGATTTCCGGCTGCGCGGCCTTGAAAGCTTCGTTGGCAGCGCTCTGGTCGCCGGAAGCGATCGCTTCTTCAACAGTGCGCAGATAGGTGCGCATGCGGCTGCGACGGGCTTTGTTGGTGGCCGTCCGGCGGGCAATCTTGCGGGCCGCCTTCTTGGCCGATGGTGTGTTGGCCATGGGCTCAATCCTGATCGGTAATTGGGACTAGTGTCCGGTGGCAATCGGGACCGTAACTCAAGGACGGCAAGACCCGATCAAAAAAACAACGGCGGCGGAAATCCGCCACCGATTGGGCGCTGCTTATAATCGTGCTTGGGCTATCCGTCAACGGCTTATCGCCCATAATGGCAAGATTATTTGTTCCTGAATTGCGGTGCGCGTTTCTCGGTGAAGGCGCTCATGCCTTCCTTCTGGTCGTCGAGTGCGAACATCGCCTGGAACACCCGCCTTTCGAACCGGATGCCTTCCGAAAGCGTGGTCTCATAGGAACGGTCCACGCTCTCCTTCGCCATCATGACGACGGGCAGCGAGAAATCAGCGATCTTTTCGGCCGCCTTCAGCGCTTCTTCCAAGAGTTCATCCGCCGGAACGACCCGGCTGACCAGGCCGCTGCGCTCGGCTTCCTCCGCATCCATCATGCGGCCCGTCAACACCATGTCCATGGCCTTCGACTTGCCGACGAAGCGCGTCAGCCGCTGCGTGCCGCCCGCGCCGGGTATCACGCCGAGGGTGATTTCCGGCTGGCCGAACTTGGCCGTATCGGCCGCGATGATGAAATCGCACAGCATCGCCAGTTCGCAGCCGCCGCCCAGGGCATAACCGGCTACCGCGGCGATGATCGGCTTGCGGTTGCGCGAGACCCGGTCGAACGGGGTGATCAGGTCCGTCTGGTAGGCGGAGGAAAAATCGTGCGGCTGCATCTCCTTGATATCGGCGCCGGCGGCAAAGGCCTTTTCCGACCCGGTGATGACGACGCAGCCGATTTTCTCGTCGGCGTCGAGCGTGTCGAGGGCAGTGCCGAGCTCGCGGATCAGAGCAGAATTCAGCGCGTTCAGGGCTTTCGGCCGGTCAAGGGTGATCAGGCCGACCCTGCCGCGCTTCTCGACGCGGATGTTTTCGTATCCCATGTACCCGCTCCCAGTGCTGGATGCCTTCAGGTTGAAGCACCTCAATGCAGGAAAAATTGATCGCTTTCAATGTGCCGGGACTGTCCCTGTTCATTCAACGCGGACAGCTCCGGGTAAAGTCAAAAGGACCGGTCATCCGTAGCCGACCTTGGGCGGGTCTGGCAAGCTTGGCCGTTTGGATAGCGGCCCGGGATCCGTGCCCTGGGTACGCAGCCTGGCGTCAGGTCTGGCAGGACGGGCAGTAGAAGGTCGAGCGGCTGGATTGTACCAGTCGGGCGATGGTTCCCCCGCACCCTGTCGTGCGGCAGGCCTCGCCCTCCCGGTCGTAGACGGCGAAGGAGTGCTGGAAATAACCGAGCGTGCCGTCCGTCCGCGTGTGGTCCCGCAAGGAGGATCCGCCTGCCCGGATGGCCTCTTCCAGCGTCGCCCGGATGTTGACCGCCAGCTCCCCGGCCTTTTTCGTCGGCCGTCCGGTGCCGGTGGCAAGCGTACCGGCCGCCCTTTCCGGGCTGAGGCCGGTCCGCCACAGGGCCTCGCACACATATATGTTGCCGAGGCCGGCGATGAACTTCTGGTTCAGCAGGGCCGCCTTGAGCGGCATCTTGCGTCCCGCGAACAGCCGCGCCAGGGTCTCGCCGCTCAGGTCGTTGCCGAGCGGCTCCAGGCCGAGTTCCCGGAAATAGGGATGGTCGGCAAGGGACGGCCGGGCAATGAGATCCATGAAGCCGAACCGGCGCGGGTCGTTATAGACGATGCGCGCCGTAGACCCCGGCGCTGTTTCCAGATGGAACACCACGTGATCGTGCTTCGGGTCCTTGCTGCGTTCGTGGGCAAAGCCGCCAGGCATTGTTTGCCGGGAATCGTTTTCGATGCGGAACGATCCAGACATTCCAAGGTGCATCACAAGCACGTCGCCGCCCTCGATATCGGCGAGCAGGTATTTTGACCGGCGCGAGAGAGCGCTCACCCGGCGCCCGGCCAGCCTGTCGGCAAACCCCGCGGGAAACGGAAAGCGCAGGTCGGGCCGGTTCTGTTCGACCCGGGCGATGCGCGCGTTTTCAAATGTCGGTGCGAGACCGCGCTTGACGGTTTCGACTTCCGGTAATTCTGGCATTCACAGCCTCTCACGATCGGTTTGTACCACGCTGCCGGCGCCTGCCCGTGCCGGATCGCCGTCCCGCGCCCGAGCGCCGTCGAGCGGACCCAATACCGGCTGCAGCGGCATAAGGACTGGTCTCCACCCCGTTTGCGCGCTATAGGCCTGCGGCATATGGCTTTCTTGGCCGGCCAAGATAGCGCTTGCCAGGCGCTTGTACTATGGTCCGGCGCAATTTGAAGAGAAATGGCGACAGGCTCCGCTGGAGCATCCTGCGTTCACGCGGACGCAGAAGAGCTGATCTAGGAGGCGCTTTCATGACGCAGCAGGCACGCACCGGCACATCCGGCCGCGCTCCGGAAGACATGCCGACCAGCTTCGGGTATGCCCGGGTCGACGAAGGCCGGAAACAGGCCCTGGTGGACGAGGTCTTCCACAAGGTGGCCGAGCGCTACGACCTGATGAACGACCTGATGTCCGGCGGGCTTCACCGGGTGTGGAAGGATGCCATGGTGTCTTACCTGGCACCGCCCAGGGCCATGGGCTCCGGCTGGCGGCTTCTGGATGTCGCCGGCGGCACCGGCGATATCGCCACGCGGGTGGTGCGCCGCTCGAACGAGATGGCCCGGGCGGTCGTCTGCGACATCAATGAATCCATGCTCAATGTCGGCCGCGACCGGGCCGAAAAGGCCGGTCTTGGCGACGTCATCACCTTCACCCAGGGCAACGCCGAGGACCTGCCGTTTCCGGACAGGAGCTTCGACGCCTATACGATTGCCTTCGGCATCCGCAACGTTCCGGACATCCCCAAGGCGCTTCGCGAGGCCCGCCGCGTCCTGAAGCGGGGCGGCCGGTTCCTGTGCCTTGAGTTTTCCGAAGTCGACGTGCCGGTGCTGGACAAGCTCTACGACACCTTTTCCTTCCAGGCGATTCCGGTCGTCGGAAAATGGGTGACCGGCGACGGCGATCCCTACCAGTATCTGGTGGAATCGATCCGCAGGTTCCCCAACCAGGAGCGGTTCGCGGACATGATCCGCGAGGCCGGCTTTGAGCGGGTGACCTACCGCAATTACTCCGGCGGGATCGCGGCCCTGCATTCTGGCTGGAAGCTCTGATAGATGTCGTTTGCGGTAATGCCTTTCTTCCGCCTCGCGCGGGCAGGTTTCGTCATGGCGCGCGAAGGCGTGTTCGGTCTCGCCTCCCTGCCGGATCTGCCGACGGGGCCGCGGGTGATGATTGCGGCGGCGCGTCTTCTCGAGCGCCGCACGGTCAAGAACAAGAGCGCCGACCTGCGCCTGTCCGACGCGCTCAACAGGCTCGGGCCGTCCTACGTCAAGCTCGGCCAGTTCCTGGCGACCCGTGCCGATGTGGTCGGCAAGGACGCGGCCCGCGAACTTGCCGCCCTGCAGGACCGGCTTCCCCCTTCGATCATGACGAGGCCCGCGAGGCGGTGGCCGAGCAGCTCGGCAAGCCGGTCGAGGAAGTATTTGCCGAATTCGGCCAGGCCGTCGCCGCCGCCTCCATCGCGCAGGTGCATCCGGCCATCGTCCGGGAGAAGGACGGCACGGAGCGGAAAGTCGCCGTCAAGGTGCTGCGTCCCGGGGTTTCCCGCCGCTTTCAGCGGGACCTGGAGAGCTACTACATGGTCGCCCGTCTCGCCGAGCGGTTTCATGCGCCCTCGCGCCGCCTCAGGCCGGTTGCCGTCGTCGATACGCTGGCGCAGTCGGTCGCCATCGAGATGGATTTCCGCCTGGAGGCAGCCGCCCTTTCGGAAATGGCGGAAAACACGGTGGAGGATCCCGGGTTCGAGGTGCCCGGTGTCGACTGGCTGCGCACCTCCAAGGGTGTCCTCACCATGGAATGGATCGACGGCCGCAAGATGTCGGATCTCGACGGCCTCAGGCAGGACGGTCACGATTTCGAGGCGCTTGCCGCCGCCATCATCCAGAATTTCCTGCGCCACACGCTCCGGGACGGCTTTTTCCACGCCGACATGCACCAGGGCAATCTCTTCGTCCAGACTGACGGAACGCTGGTTGCAGTCGACTTCGGCATCATCGGCCGGCTGAGCAAACGCGAGCGCCGGTTCCTGGCGGAAATCCTGTTCGGCTTCATCACCCGCAACTACAAGCGCGTGGCGGAAGTGCATTTTGAAGCCGGATATGTTCCCGCCGATCAGGATGTCGACATGTTCGCGCAGGCGATCCGCGCCATCGGCGAACCGATCCACGGCCACCATGCCAGCGAGATTTCCATGGCCCGGCTGCTCACCCAGCTGTTCGAGGTCACCGAGCTCTTTCACATGCGCACCCAGACCCAGCTCATCATGCTGCAGAAGACCATGGTCGTGGTCGAAGGCGTGGCCCGCACGCTCAACCCAAATCTCGACATGTGGAAGACGGCAGAGCCGGTTGTCGGCAGCTGGATCAAGGAGCATCTGGGGCCCACGGGCAAGCTGCGGGACGCCGGAGACGCGCTCGCATCGCTGGCCCGCATCGCCAACGACATGCCGATCTTTGCCGACCGCATCGGCCGCCTGTCGGAAGAAGTCGAGGAGATGGCGAGCGAGGGACTGCGTTTCAACCGGGAAACCGCCGAGGCGATCGGCAAGGCCGAAGCCCGGCACACCCGCTCCGGCCGCGTCGCGCTCTGGGTCATTGCCCTGTCGATCAGCGCGATTGCCGCTCAGATGTTCTTCTGAATTTTCTTCGCTCGCCCATGACGTCTTCAACAATCCGCCTGGCGTGAGGTTGAAAGATCGCCCGCCTGTCCGTGCCTGGCAACGCGAGCCCGGCTGACGTCACATTCAGGGGCCGGTTTTGTCCGCAATGGCGGCCAGAAGCGTCCTGCAGGCTGTCTGGATATGGCTTTTCAGGATGCTTGCCGCCTCGGCCCCGGATCGGGCCCTGCAGGCTTTGACCAGGTCTTCGTGATCCTGCAGCCATTCGCCGGTGCGTGACGGCAGGATGCCATAGCCGGCGATGTGGATGCGGCAGGTACGGCGCAGACCCTCTATCATGGCCAGTTGCCGGGGCCGCCCGGTGGGCAGGTAGAGACTGCGGTGAAATTCCCAGTCGCCTTGCGCCCATCTCTGCGTTCCCGCATCGATCGTCGAATGGGCGAGGGCGGCCTCGATGCTGTCGATATCCCGTTCGCTCATCTTAGCGATCGATTGGTTCAGGCAATCGGTTTCCAGAAGCAGCCGCAGATCGTAGACCTCCCTGATTTCGGCCGCGGACAGGCTGATCACGCGGGCGCGCCGGTTCGGCACCAGGTCGATCAGCCCGCGCGCCGCCAGCAGTTGCAGGGCATCGCGTACGGGAATCCGGCTGATGGAGAAACGCTCGGCAATCTGGCCCTGCTTCAGCTCTTCCCCGGGCTTGAAGGCGCCCGTGACGATTTCGGCTTCAAGCGCGGCGGCAATCCGGTCGGCGGTCATCGGACGAAGGAATCTCCTTTTTGCTGTTTATACCCGCCTTGACAGCGGCGCACAATTCGAATGTATAATTGTATACACTTTACTTGATGGAGTGCGTGGATGAACTCGGAACACAAATACACGTCCGCCGTCGCCTGGACGGGAAACCGGGGCGAGGGCACAAAAACCTACCGGGGCTATGACAGGAGCTGGGAGATCAGGACGCCGGGCAAACCGCCGGTCTCCTGTTCGAACGATCCGCTGCTCGGCGGCGACCCGGCCCTGCATAATCCGGAAGACCTGCTGCTTTCGGCGCTCGCAAGCTGCCACATGCTTTGGTACCTGCACCTGGCCAGCAATGCCGGGATTACGGTAACCGCCTATGAGGATGCGCCCGAAGCCATCGGCGAGTCGGAACCAGGCGGCGCTGGCCGGTTCCTGCGGGCCACCCTGCGGCCGAAGATCACGGTGCCGCCCGGGACGGATCTGGCAAAGGCCGACGCCATCCACGGCAGGATCCACGACGTCTGCTACATCGCCCGGTCGGTGAATTTTCCGGTGCGCTGCGAGGCGGTCTATCTGGAAGGATGAGGGGCAGGCGAAGCCTTCCCTCATTCTCCCGTCACGCGCCTCAGGGTCAGATTGATCCGCCCGCCGTTCTTCAGCAGCGTCGACGTGCCTTTCAGCACCCGGTCGATGCCGTGGAAAGCCAGCCTGGCTTCGCCGCCGAGCACGACCACGTCGCCCGATTGCAGGCGGAACGACCGGGTCGGGTCCTTGCGGCTGAGGCCGCCGACGCGGAAGGTGGCCGTCTCGCCCAGGGAAACGGAAACGACCGGCGCCTCGAAGGTCTGTTCGTCCCGGTCCTGATGAAGGCCCATGCGGGCCCCCGGCTCATAATAGTTGATGAGACAGGCCTCGGGAGGCGGGGCCTGCGGCGCAACGTCGCGCCAGAGGCTCGTGAGAAGCTCCGGCATCTCCGGCCAGGGCCTGCCCGTCTCCGGATGGTGCGGCTGATAGCGGTAGCCGTTGATATCGGACACCCAGCCGAGCGGCCCGCAATTGCTCATCTTCACCGTGAACGGTTTTCCGGTCTTGGGCATGACCGGCCGGAACAGCGGCGCCTCTGCAACGATCGCGCGGATCTCCTCCAGCAGCGTTTCCTGCGCGCCCCGGTCGAAATAACCGGGCAGATAGGAGAGGCCGCTCGGGCCGTTGATGGAAACTTCCTGCATGACGCTCCCTGCCTGGCGGCTCCCTGCATGGCGGGCCATTGTGTCCGTTCGTCATTGCCGCCGCAACCTCCACGACCGGAGCCGGGCCGGATGGCAATTGCCGCGATCTAGGACAAAGGCCTGGATCGGATTCGATGCCCGAAATGAATTCCAGAATTCGGCGCGGCCTCCGCAGTCTTCGCTTTCCCGGTAACGACTTGCGAAGAAATATCGGCGATGTCTTTGCACAGCCTGCAAAATGTCAGTGGATAGATGACTTGCAGGCAAAGTTTCATCCACCTATATAGCGGTCAAGCTTGCGCCAGGTCTTCAGCCGGAAGGTCTGGCGCAATGTCCGGTCCCCCGGAACCCAAGTGAGAGGAGCCGGAACAGACGCCTTAATGGGTCTTTCCGGTTTGCTAGAAAGAGAGGCAGATATGGCAAAGGTCATTGGTATCGACCTCGGCACGACCAACTCGTGCGTCGCCGTCATGGACGGCAAGGATCCCAAGGTTATTGAAAACGCAGAAGGCGCCCGCACCACTCCTTCGATGGTGGCCTTCTCCGACGACGGCGAGCGTCTCGTCGGTCAGCCGGCAAAACGCCAGGCGGTCACCAACCCGACAAATACCCTTTTCGCGGTCAAGCGCCTGATCGGCCGTCGCTACAGCGACCCGACCGTCGAAAAAGACAAGGGCCTGGTTCCCTACGGTATCGTCGAGGCTGACAACGGCGATGCGTGGGTGGAAGCCAACGGCGAAAAATACTCTCCCTCCCAGGTCTCCGCCTTCATTCTCCAGAAGATGAAGGAAACCGCCGAGAGCTATCTCGGCGAAAAGGTGACCCAGGCTGTCATCACCGTTCCGGCCTACTTCAACGACGCGCAGCGCCAGGCCACCAAGGACGCGGGCAAGATCGCGGGCCTTGAAGTTCTGCGCATCATCAACGAGCCGACGGCCGCGGCCCTTGCCTACGGACTTGAGAAGAGCGAAGGCAAGACCATCGCGGTCTATGACCTTGGCGGCGGTACGTTCGACGTTTCCATCCTGGAAATCGGCGACGGCGTCTTCGAAGTGAAATCCACCAACGGCGACACGTTCCTCGGCGGTGAAGACTTCGACATGCATCTGGTCGACTACCTTGCAGCCGAGTTCAAGAAGGAACAGGGCATCGACCTGAAGAAGGACAAGCTGGCTCTGCAGCGCCTCAAGGAAGCTGCCGAGAAAGCCAAGATCGAGCTGTCCTCTTCGTCCCAGACCGAAGTCAACCTGCCGTTCATCACGGCCGATGCCACCGGTCCGAAGCACCTGACCCTGAAGCTGACCCGCGCGAAGTTCGAGTCGCTGGTCGACGATCTGGTCAAGCGCACCATCGAACCGATGAAGGCCGCCCTCAAGGACGCGGGCCTTGCGGCCGGTGAAATCGATGAAGTGGTTCTGGTCGGCGGCATGACCCGTATGCCGAAGATCCAGGAAACCGTGAAGAACTTCTTCGGCAAGGAGCCGCACAAGGGCGTGAACCCGGACGAAGTCGTGGCCATGGGTGCCGCGATCCAGGCCGGTGTCCTGCAGGGCGACGTCAAGGACGTTCTCCTGCTCGACGTGACCCCGCTGTCGCTCGGCATCGAAACCCTTGGTGGTGTCTTCACCCGTCTGATCGACCGCAACACGACGATCCCGACGAAGAAGAGCCAGGTGTTCTCCACCGCTGAAGACAATCAGACGGCTGTGACCATCCGCGTCTTCCAGGGTGAGCGCGAAATGGCTGCGGACAACAAGGTCCTCGGTCAGTTCGACCTGGTCGGCCTGCCGCCGGCGCCGCGCGGCGTACCGCAGATCGAAGTCACCTTCGACATCGACGCCAACGGTATCGTCAACGTGTCCGCGAAGGACAAGGGCACCGGCAAGGAACAGCAGATCCGCATCCAGGCATCCGGTGGTCTGAGCGACAACGACATCGAACAGATGATCAAGGACGCCGAAACGCACGCTGACGAAGACAAGAAGCGCAAGGAGCTGGTGGAAGCCAAGAACCAGGGCGAATCCCTGGTCCACTCCACCGAGAAGTCGCTGAAGGACTACGGCGACAAGGTTTCCGCAGACGACAAGTCCGCGATCGAAACCGCTCTGGCTGAGTTGAAGACGTCTCTGGAAGGCACTGATCTGGAAGACATCAAGGCCAAGACGCAGGCTCTCGCCGAAACGTCCATGAAGCTTGGTGAAGCCATGTACCAGGCCGCACAGGCGGAAGCGGAAGCCGAAGGCGGCGAAGAGGCCGAGGCCAAAGCTGAAGACGATGTGGTCGATGCGGATTTCGAAGAAGTCAAAGACGACGACGACAAGAAATCGGCATAAATAAAAACTGCGGCCAGCCGGAAACGGCTGGCCGCATCATTTTAGCGCCGGACGCGTGATTGCCTGATGACAAGGGCACTTCTGCCCGGCGCTTTCGCCGTGACCGGCGCCGGAGTTGTAGAGCAGCCTTTAGTCCATCCGGACGGCGCCGCTCTGCCGCTCCAGTTACGATCGGCCTGAATGCAGGCTGATCCGGGCAGCCTGCGGTGCAACAACAAGACCGAGAGATCTTGATGTCCAAACGTGATTTCTACGAAGTACTGGGCGTAGCCCGCGATGCGGACGACAAGACGCTGAAAAGCGCGTACCGCAAGATGGCCATGCAATTTCATCCGGATCGCAATCCGGGCGATGCGGAGGCCGAAACCAGGTTCAAGGAAGTCAACGAAGCCTACGATACGCTGAAGGACGGCCAGAAGCGCGCCGCCTATGACCGTTTCGGCCATGCGGCCTTTGAAAACGGCGGCTTCGGCGGCGGTGGGCCGGGCGCCCACGATTTCTCCACCACCATGTCCGACATTTTCGAAGAATTCTTCGGCATGGGCGGCGGCGGCCGCCGGTCGGGCGGACGCGAGCGCGGCGCGGACCTGCGCTACAATCTGGACATTACCCTCGAAGACGCTTTCACCGGCAAGACGGTGGAGATCGAGGTTCCGACCAGTATCACCTGCGACAATTGCTCGGGATCGGGCGCAAAACCCGGCACGAGCCCGTCCGTCTGCCGCACCTGCGGCGGTGCCGGACGCGTGCGTGCCGCCCAGGGTTTCTTCACGCTGGAGCGCACCTGCCCGAGCTGCCAGGGACGCGGCCAGGTGATCACCGATCCGTGCGAAAGCTGCGGCGGCTCCGGCCGCAAGACCCAGGAGCGCAGCCTGTCGGTCAATATTCCGGCCGGCATCGAGGACGGCACCCGCATCCGTCTGGCAGGCGAGGGCGAAGCCGGCCTGCGCGGCGGCCCGGCGGGCGACCTGTACATCTTCCTGACCGTCAAGCCGCACGAGCTTTTCCAGCGCGACGGTGCGGATCTTTATTGCCGCGTGCCGATTTCCATGACCACCGCAACGCTCGGCGGCCAGTTCGACGTGCCCACGGTGGAAGGCTCGACGAGCCGCGTAAAGGTTCCCGAAGGTACGCAGACCGGAAAGCAGTTCCGCCTGCGCGGCAAGGGCATGCCGGTGATGCGCTCCAGTCAGCACGGCGACATGTACATCCAGGTGACGGTCGAGACGCCCACCAACCTGACGAGACGCCAGCGCGAACTTCTCGCGGAATTCGAGAAGGAATCCTCCGGCGACAACAACCCGGCATCGACCGGCTTCTTTTCCAAGGTCAAGGACTTCATCAACGATCTGGGCGTGTGAGGCCGATGGAGATCGGCGTGACTGCCCAATCCGCGGGTTGCTTCGACCAAGGGCATTGACGCTGCCGCTCGCAGCTGTTTTGGCGTCCTTCGGATCGCTCCGGAACGGACCAGTACATACAATTTTAGGAATCCCTAGCCTAGGGTTTGGCCCCATAAAATTGAACGCACTGGCGTCAAAATGGCAACGAGCAGGGAGGAAAAGTCCGCAGGTCGATGCCTGTGCATCCGCCAAGGGCTTTGACGCTGCTGCTCGCAGCCGTTTTGGCGTCCGTCGGATCTCTCTGGAGCGGACCGTCTCCTGCGTTGCGAAGACTTGAAAACCGACCGGGTTTCCTGCGCCTTCGCGCCTTGGATACGGTCCGCTCCAGAGAGACCAGTGCATTCAATTTTATGGGGCCATACCCTAGCATCTTCTGACAAGGGTACCTATATTCGTCCCGTTCACGTCACCGAGGTAACATGCTGAAGCGCAACGGTAATCGCGGAGATATCCTCCGGGAGAAGCTCAACAGGGCCAATGCCGTCCGGACCAAGGTTCTGGATGAGGTCAAATTCATCAGGTCCTGGGCTCAAAACCCGTTGCGGACCGGGGCCCTCACTCCGTCGGGACCCGACCTGGCGGCAAAGATGGCTTCCTTTCTGACGCCGCGGCCGCATTCCCGCGTCGTCGAGCTCGGCCCGGGTACCGGCGTCGTGACGAAGGCGATCCTGGATCGCGGCTTTTCCCGTCAGCAACTGAACCTGGTCGAGTACAGCCAGGATTTCTGCGAGCTTCTGGACTTGCGTTACCCGGGCATTTCGGTGCTTCAGGGCGATGCCTATTCCCTGCGGCGCTCCTTGTCGGCGGCTGGCGGCTTCCTTGCCGATGACGAGGACGGCAATCACGGACTGGACGGCATCGTCTCCTCGCTGCCGCTTCTGACCCGGCCCGAATCCGTCCGCAACTTGCTCCTGGAAGAGGCATTCCAGCTGCTGAAGCCGGGCGCGCCGTTCATCCAGTTTTCCTACGGCCTGCTTGCTCCGGTCAAACCGGTCAGGGGCGTCTCTGTCCACTCCTCCGAGTGGGTTTGGAAAAACCTGCCCCCCGCCCGCGTCTGGGTCTACCGCAAGGGGCACTGACCGCCCGCGCCTTCGGGGCCTTTGCCCGAGGGCCGGCATTCGGCCATTCCGGCGCGGCAGTTTGATTCGCCCCGGCAGAGCCGTCTCTCCGCCGTTCGATTCTCGAACTCCCCAATTTGAATCTCTCGTTTTGAACTCCTGACGCGATCTCTCCGGATCGTTCCTTTCGCCACCCGTGGTGACGCGTGTCACAGAGACCTGTCTCGCCCCTGTGTTAGCCCGGACCCATGCAGATGGTCCACCAAAGGCGACACAGGGAGAAGTGCACGTGATCTGTTCATCGATTGGAATCTCGGGCTCCGTCGGCCGGTTCGGCAAGAACGAGAAGTTCGACGTGGAAACTGTTCAGGTCAGGCTGAACGACCTGATGGGAACCTCGCGAAAGCGTCTGGATGTAGATGGCAGGATCGGTCCGAAGACCATCGGCACCATCAAGGACTTCCAGTACAATGTCGTCCGGCTCCGCTATCCGGACGGCCGGGTCGATCCGGAACAGAAGACGATTCGGGCCCTGAACGATCCCAACTCCGCTTCCGCCTGGCAACGCATGTGCATCCCGCCGCAGGCCTATCTCGACCGGGTGGCCGAGGAAGCGGCGCGCGACGAACGCCTGTCTCTGCCGGAAAAGCTGCTCGCCACAGAGGCGGCCGAGATGGGCGAGAGCAGCGCCTTCGAGGAACTCAGACGGGAGCTGATCGACAAGAGCGTCCCGGAAATGAAGAAATTCCTCGGCTCGCTCGGCAGGGCCGGAGATGCCCGCAAGCTCATTGCCGCCTGGTCACAGTTGCGCAGGTGGGGCTTCACCGTCGACGAAGCATCCGAGGTGATGCGAGCCGTTTCCGGCATGAACGGCCCCCGAATGGGTGCGCTGGATGCGCTTGCGTCATCGACGACCAAGTTCGGCAGGTTCGTCGGCACGGTCGCCAACAAGGCCGGCGCCGTCGGACATGTGGTCACCCTGATCGAAGTCGCGGACAAGTTCGAGCAGGGCGACTACCTGTATGGCGTGTCGGAGCTCTACAAGCATGGCATGGGAACGGCGTTTCCATGGGCCAACATGGTGGAAGGCCTGCAGAGCCTGGTCGAGGGCCTGATGCCGCGATCGGCCAAGAACAGCAAGATCTTCCAGGTGATCCGGGCTTGCGATCCGATAGGTCTCGGGGCGTCCGGCGTCGACAGCATGATGACGCTGGTGCTTGGAACCGTTCACCTCATTCAGACCGGCAACATCGACATGGCGCGTCTCAGCCGTCTGGTGGACCGGATGAAACAGGGGCCCACAAGATTGTTTGCCGAGATGGGCGAGGACCTTGGAGACTCCATCTACGAAATGTCCAGATGGCGCCGGGACGACTGGAGCTATGCGGTCAAATGCGTCCCCGGGTTCATCGCCAGCCTGTTCTGAATGGGTCCTGGCTCGAACCCGGCCGTGCCGGGAATTCGGCTGCGGTGTTGAAGGAAAAGCGGTTTCGCGGTTGCCTGATCGCCCATAGTTTGGAAATGTGAAGCGGCTTGTACCCAGTTTCAAATCAGAGCCTCTTCATGCGCAATCCCAAGATACTAGTCTTTTCCGGTTCGTCCCGCAGCGGGTCCTATAACGGGAAACTTGCCGCACTCGCCGCCAAGCGATTGGCAATCCTGGACGCCGAAGTCACGCGGATGTCGCTCAAGGACTATCCCCTGCCGATCTATGACGGCGACCTGGAGGATGCCAATGGCGTCCCGGAAAATGCGAAGAAACTCCACCGGTTGCTGCAGGCGCAGGACGGCGTGTTCATCGCCTGCCCGGAATACAATTCCGGCGTGACGCCGCTTTTGAAAAATACGCTCGACTGGATCAGCCGCGTGAAGGATACCAAGGATCCCTTCAAGACGAGGGTCTTTGCGCTCGGGGCCGCTTCCCCGGGCAGCTATGGCGGCATGCGGGGCCTGATCGGCATGCGGACCATTCTGGAGGTCGGTCTCGGCGCCATGGTTCTTCCGCAGATGGTCTCGGTCATCAAGGCGGCGGCCGCCTTCGACGACAAGGGCGATCTTTCCGACGAACGGGCAAGCGGTCAGCTCGACAAACTGGTGGATGCTCTCTTGCGGGCGACCAGAATTGAGATGTCCCACTGATTGGCTGCTTGGAAATGCCGCGATTGACGCCTACATAGGGCGGCAACAGGAAAAGTTCCTGGATCCCGCGTTCCGGCGAACGCCGGCTGGTCCGGGACGGTTGCAAGGGGATTGCATGAGCGAAACGCGCGAACCGGCCGTCTGGCACGGAACGACGATCATGATGGTGCGCAAGGGCGGCAAGGTCGTGATTGCCGGCGACGGCCAGGTCTCCATCGGCCAGACCGTCATCAAACACAGCGCCCGCAAGGTGCGGCCGCTGGCCAAGGGCGAGGTGATTGCCGGTTTCGCCGGGGCGACGGCCGACGCCTTCACCCTGTTCGAGCGGCTGGAAGCCAAGCTGGAACAGTATCCCGGCCAGCTCATGCGCGCCTGCGTCGAACTGGCCAAGGACTGGCGCACCGACCGCTATCTGCGCCGCCTGGAAGCCATGATGCTGGTTGCCGACAAGAATGTCTCCCTCGTCCTGACCGGGACGGGTGATGTTCTGGAACCGGAAGGCGGCATGATGGGCATCGGCTCCGGCGGCAATTTTGCCCTGGCGGCCGGACGTGCCCTTGCCGATTCGGATTACGATGCGGAGACCATCGCCCGAAAGGCCATGGCCGTTGCCGCCGAAATCTGCGTCTACACCAACGGCAGCGTGACCGTTGAGACGCTGGAGACGGTGGAGTAGACCGCCCATGATCGCGTTCCGCCCCGTCACGCCGGAAGATCTGCGGCTGCTGTCCGACTGGATGGCAAGGCCGCACTGGCGGGAATGGTGGGGCGATCCGCAGACGGAAGTCGGTTACGTCAGAGACATGATCGAAGGGCGCGATTCAACGCGGCCGTTCATCTTCCAGATCGGCGGAACCGACAAGGGATACATTCAGGTCTGGTCGATAGGCGACCAGCAAGGCACTGAATTGACCGGCGAATATCCCTGGCTGGAGCTTCTTCCGGTCGATTGTGTGGGGGTCGACCTGTCGATCGCCGATGAAGACGATTTGTCGAAGGGACTGGGAACCCGGGTATTGCAGGCGTTTGTCCGCAAGCTGCGGCAGGACGGCCATCAGCGGATCATTATCGATCCGGATCCGGCCAACCTGCGTGCAGTGAAAGCCTACCGCAAGGCGGGATTCCGCGAGATCGCGGATCTCATCGGCCGGACGGGCGACAGCCTGCTGATGGAACATGTACTGATGGAAGGCGCGTCTTAAAAAATGACCGATTTTTCTCCGCGTGAGATTGTTTCCGAACTTGACCGCTACATTGTCGGCCAGAAGGATGCCAAGCGGGCCGTGGCGATCGCTCTGCGCAACCGCTGGCGCCGGCAGCAACTGGTCGGCATGATGCGCGAGGAAGTGCTGCCGAAGAACATCCTCATGATCGGGCCGACCGGGGTAGGCAAGACCGAAATCGCCCGCCGGCTCGCCAGGCTCGCCAACGCCCCCTTCACCAAGGTCGAAGCGACGAAGTTCACCGAGGTCGGCTATGTCGGCCGCGACGTCGAGCAGATCGTCCGCGATCTCCTGGAGTCCGGCATCACGATGGTGCGGGACCAGAAGCGCGAGGCGGTCAAGGCGAAGGCCCATGTGCTTGCCGAAGAGCGGGTTTTGGATGCGCTGGTCGGCAAGAATGCCAGCCCCGCAACGCGGGACAGCTTCCGCACGCGGCTGCGCGACGGCGAGATGGACGACAAGGAAATCGAGGTCGAAGTGCGGGCCCAGGCGAACATGCCCAGCTTCGAGTTGCCGGGGATGCCCGGCGCCAGCGTCGGTGTCATGAACATGTCCGACCTGCTCGGCAAGGCGTTCGGCGGCCAGACCAAGACCAAGCGGACGACGGTGCGCGATTCCTACCAGCTGCTGATCGACGAGGAATCCGACAAGCTGCTTGACGAGGAAAAGGTGATCGAGGAGGCGATCGCGCTGGTCGAGAATGCGGGCATCGTCTTCCTGGACGAAATCGACAAGATCTGCGCACGCGAAGGCCGGGCCGGCGGCGACGTCTCCCGCGAAGGCGTTCAGCGCGATCTGCTGCCCCTGATCGAGGGAACGGTCGTCTCCACCAAGCATGGACCGGTGAAGACCGACCACATTCTCTTCATCGCCTCCGGCGCGTTCCACGTCGCCAAGCCGTCTGACCTGTTGCCGGAGCTGCAGGGCCGCCTGCCGATCCGCGTGGAATTGCGCGCGCTGACCAAGGAGGATTTCCGGGCCATCCTGACCGAGCCGGAAGCCAGCCTCATCAAGCAGTATGTGGCGTTGCTGGCAACCGAGAAGGTCGGCCTGTCCTTCACCGAGGACGCAATCGAGGAAATCGCCTCCGTCGCGGTGGACCTGAACGGTTCGGTCGAGAATATCGGTGCCCGCCGCCTGCAGACGGTGATGGAACGGATCCTGGACGAAATCTCTTTCACGGCGCCGGACCGTGGCGGCGAAACCGTGGAGATCACGGCGGATTTCGTCCGCGAGAACATCGGCGACCTGGCCAAGAACGTCGATCTGTCGAAGTTCATTCTCTAGCAGGTTGTTGACTTTGCATGTGTCGACGCGATCTCGCGTTCATAGTTACATCGCTAAGCGGTACCTCACCAAGCGACGGCGCTCCACCCAGTAGACGGAGTGTCCGGTCGAAACGGGGGCAGTTCAGCCGTCGATCACGCTCAATACGGAACCTTTGAGAATGTACCGTGTTTTCCAGTACAATGATGCGGACGGATGACCGGAATCAGCGCCGACAAGGGACTCGGTGAATCAATGCCGACTGACGCAGAGTTATCAGAGACATTTCGCATTCTTGAGCAAACCGGCGCGGTTCGCCAAAGTGAGGGCGTATGGGTGCACGAAACCAAGATCGACGCGCAGAAGGATGCGGAGGAATTGCTTGCGAGGCGATTCGGCCGCGAACGCGCACGGCGGCTGATCAGACTTGCGCTAGCGGAAACTTCAACCGAAACGCCACCTGACTTCCAATAACAATACGAGATTAAATCGACAGCAAGCCCCGACAACAGGCTCCTTGGAGTTTTGGGAGGACCATCAAAAGTCGATTGTGAACGACCCGCAACCCCATTGAAAAGGTTGACTGACCGACTGCTGCAAGCATTCGTGAATTGCACAATCCAATTTCGACTTTATCGCGGCCTTGACGCAACCGCCGAAATTAGAGATCAGCCAACTCAAGAACTTTCTCTGCCCTTTCGTGTATCGTCGCCCTGCTCCATGTCCTGGTGATTTGCAGGTGCCTTGGGATGCAGTTGGACAAGCCGCAACGCCAATCCCAACAACACTGTGCTGGCCGGCAACAACAGCAGGGTGGCAATTTCATTCCATTCCAGGTTTATGTTGACAGTTGAAAACGCCTGCAAGGCCTGTCTCAAGAAAAGTACAAATAAAATCACCACGATGAGTTCTGCGACGACCTGTTTCAATTGTCCGATCTGGCGGACCCGAAGCCATGCCGGCAGCGAGTACTCTTCTTCCGGTTCTTCGGGATGAATAAAAAGCGAATAGACGCCATAGGCAAAGTAGAGAAGAACTAGAGCGATCAGAAAACGATCAAGACTTTCGATCACAGCAATTATAGCACTAGCGCCAAAAACGTCATTTTCGGCACCTGGCTTAAAAACGTCCCGGAATGCTACGTAGACATTGTAGCTTCCGAGAAAAAACATCAACAAGGCACCAGCAAGCGAGCCAAGAGCAGCGACAATTGTAAGGTAACGAGTGCTCCATATTAACCCGCGTTCCAGATTCTTTAGGGTCAATTTGTAATTCCCTCTACCAAGTGAAAATTTTGCTTTGGCCGTTCAGAAGCACGCTCCCGACGGTACTCAGCAGTTTCAGGGGAGCCACCATGCCCTGCTAAATGAATGTTCTATGCAGCAATATGTTCCAAGTTGCAGGCCAGCGACGATCCGCAATCGGTTCTCGGCTGTTGATTTTCACTGCCTCGACGGGTGTTTGATGCGTTCCAGTAGCCCTGGACCATGTTCACCGCGGCGTTCGGTGATGACCCCGAGCACGATCAGGGCACCAAGCCCGGCAAAGAACGCTTTCATCGTCCGCTCTCCCTCATTCGGCAGCTTCTTGCCCGAAGTATCTTCGTCGAGCTTGAGCGTCATTCCCTGGCCGTCGACGTTCTGACACAGCCGCGCCACCTGAGCCATCTCCTGACGCTGCTGGGGCGGCACCCGGGGCTCGATGTTGTGATAGACCACGCCTCAAAACCCGATATTCGCACCAGAGGGTTCCCCCGTGGGCCGAGGATATCAGCACTCTGGCACCGTAGACATCCGCCTGGTGCAAACTCTCCGGCCTCGTGACCGAGGCACCGGAAAACTGGACGGCGGACGACCTCAAACCCTATGTCGATCATCTTCTCTGCGTCTTCGGACCCGGAAGACTCATCTGGGGCAGCGACTGGCCTGTCTGCACGCTGGCCGCCACATATGAGAAATGGATCTCCGCGACCGAGCAGTTGCTGTCGGGCCTGAGCGAGGAAGAGGCAAGGCGGGTCTGGTGTGACAATGCGGTGGAAGCTTGCGGACTGGTGGCGAAGGCATAAGTAAGCTCACACGAGCTATATCGATCATCTGTCTAGCAGGCTGTTGAAGTAGTCCATCGGCGAGCGATGAAGTTGGCTTCGTCGCCGCCTTGGAAGCAGACAGCGCCGTTGAGGGAACCGTCGGGCTGGAGATCAGCCACCAAGGACCAACCAGCTGGCGGGTCAACTTTTGCTCCGCCATGTCCGCGATGACGGGCAGGGATTTGCCGGCAGGCCGGTGGCGTGGGCCTGCCGCGAACGCGGCAATTTCGCCGCTTGCGGAGCGCGCGGACCGGTGGCAGCATGCGGCCATGGTAGCTATTCGAAAAAGCAACGAGGAAGGCCACCGCCGGAAGTTTCTGGTCGTGGTCGATGATACGCCCGAATGTGACCGGGCGATCGTCTATGCCGCCAAGCGCGCGGCGCGGACCGGCGGCGTCGTCACGCTGGCCTACATCATTGCGCCGGGCGATTTCCAGCACTGGCTGGGGGTCGAGGACATCATGCGGGCCGAGGCCGAGGAAGAAGCCGAAACGACGCTGGCCAAGGCGGCGGAACGCGTGCGCTCCGTGGCCCGGACGGAACCGGAAACCGTTGTGCGCGAGGGCGCAAAGGCGGAGGCGATTCTGGATCTGATCGAGGCGGATGCGGATATCGCGATCCTCGTTCTGGCCGCCGGAACGGGATCGGAAGGCCCGGGACCCCTGGTCTCGTCGATTGCGGGAAAATCCGCCGTACCTTTCCCGATTCCCGTGACCATCGTGCCGGGCAATCTGGACGACGATTCCATCGCGGCCCTGGCGTGAGGCAACAGCTTATTGTGCGCCGGCAGGCTTGACCGGCGCCGATCTGAACTTATGTAGTTTTTAATGGTTCCAAACTGAGTGCGAATGCGCTAGAAACATTCATCGGTGTTATGCGATGGGAGAGCCGCAGGACACATTCTGCAAATGGACGCGTTGAATAAGCGCGAGGACGGGAAAATGTTCATTCAAACCGAAGCAACGCCAAATCCGGCAACCTTGAAGTTTCTGCCGGGCCGGGTGGTCCTGCCGGAAGGCACGTACGACTTCCGTTCCAAGACGGACGCGGCGGTTTCGCCGCTGGCCGACAAGCTGTTCGACATTCCGGGAGTTGTCGCAGTCTTTTTCGGTCATGACTTCGTTACCGTGACCAAGGACGGAACCGACTGGCAGCATATGAAGCCGGCTATCCTCGGCGTGATCATGGAACAGTTCATGTCCGGCCAGCCGGTCATGGCTGCCGGCGAGAGCGAGGATACCGAGGAAGGCGAATTCTTCGATCAGGCGGACCAGGAAACCGTCAACACGATCAAGGAACTCATCGAGACGCGGGTCCGGCCCGCGGTTGCCCAGGACGGCGGCGACATCACCTTCAAGGGGTTCAAGGAAGGTGTGGTCTACCTGTCGATGCGCGGCGCCTGCGCCGGCTGCCCGTCCTCCACGGCAACGCTGCAGCACGGCATCCAGAACCTTCTGCGCCACTTCGTGCCCGAGGTCGAGGAAGTCCGTCCGATCTGAGCGCAAACGCTCTTGACTGCCAGGGGCCCGGCCGTGCTGCCGGGCCCTTTTTGTGAATCTGGTTTCTTTGTGGAACGCAAGCCCCCCATTGGACTTAGGTCCAAAGCTTGTCTCGACACGGCGCCGCCTCCGGGTTAGTGGCATTGTTAGATATGCTTTAGGTCGTGGTGGTCGTCATCCCGGCCCGGGCCACCAACTCATAATCGACCAGCATGCGCGTCCTAGCCATCGACACAGCCCTTGCCAATTGCGCCG
Organism: Roseibium salinum; assembly: GCF_026240905.1. Lineage (NCBI taxonomy): Bacteria > Pseudomonadati > Pseudomonadota > Alphaproteobacteria > Hyphomicrobiales > Stappiaceae > Roseibium > Roseibium salinum. The sequence goes on along the minus strand of NZ_JAPEVI010000003.1, from coordinate 3,162,277 downwards.
CCGCGGTCCTCGACGATGGTGCCGACACTGCGTGTTTTGTGGCCTGCGGCGAGGAAATCGGCCGCGGACATGCGGAACGGCTGATGGAAATGATCGGTGAAGTGATGGCGGAGACGTCCACGGCCTTTTCCGATCTCGACCGGGTCGCGGTCACGGTGGGGCCGGGGAGCTTCACCGGCCTGCGCGTCGGCCTCGCCGTTGCGCGCGGCTTCGGACTGGTGCTGGGCACGCCCGTCGTCGGCATTACCACCCTTGCCGCGATTGCCCGGGCCTGTGCCCGGGAGGAGGACGAAGCGCCGCTGCTCGTCGCGCTGACCGGCAAGGGCGAAGAGGTCTATTGCCAGGAATTCACCTCTGCCGGCGTTCCCTCCGGCGAAGCAGCCGTGCGCACTTTGACCGAACTTGCGGCAACCTTGCCTGAGGGAATAAGATTGTCCGGGTCCGCAGCGGAAAAAGTCGCTGAAAAACTCGGTCTGCCGCCGGAGCGGATTTTGTCACGCAGCACTTTTCCGGGTATCAGGGAAGTTGCCGAGCTTGGGCTTGCCGCGGATCCGGCGAAGGCATCGCCTTCACCGCTTTATCTGCGCCCGGCCGATGCCATGCCGCAGACCAGGGGAAGGATCGAACGGCAATGAGTTTTTGGTGGTTCTGGACCCAGCCGCCGGTAATAGAAGAGGCGCTGGACGAGGATCTGCCGAAGATTGCCGAAATTCACGCAGCCTCCTTTTCCCACGGTTGGAACGTCGATGAACTTGGGCGCATGCGAGCACAGGACGGCGTGACCTTTCTGGTCGCCCGGCGGGCAAGTCCCTACGGGACGCGGACGCCGCTCGGCTTCTTGATCCTGAGGACGGCCGCGGACGAGGCGGAAGTCATCACCATTGCGGTTCATCCCCGCCAGCGCGGCCGGGGCATCGGCAAGAAGCTGATGGAAACGGGTTTTTTCCGTTTGTATGCGGAGCGCTGCCACCACCTGTTTCTGGAGGTCGATGCGGCCAATCAATCCGCCTTGTTGCTCTATCGGAGCCTCGGTTTCAAGGAAGTCGGCCGGCGCAAGGGCTATTACGGCAGCAGTGACGCGGACGGCACGGCGCTTGTCATGCGCATCGATCTTCGCTAAGCGCTTTAGCAAAAGAAAGCAATCGACCAGCGGGTGGCGCTTCAATGGCGGACGAGCATCAATCAACGCTAGCGGACATGTGCATCGCCAAGGGCATGCGCATGACCGAACAGCGGCGTGTCATCGCCTGGGTGATTGAGCAGGCTTCCGACGAACATCCGGACGTGGAGGAACTTTACCGCCGCGCCGTGGCGATCGATGCCAAGATTTCCATTTCCACCGTCTATCGCACGGTCAAGCTGTTCGAGGACGCCGGCATGATCGAACGGCACGATTTTCGCGACGGCCGCTCGCGTTACGAGGCCGTGCCCGACGAACATCATGACCATTTGATCGACTTGCGCAGCGGGAAGGTGATAGAGTTCCGCAACGAGGAAATCGAAGCGCTGCAGGAATTCATTGCCAAGAGGCTCGGCTACAAGCTGGTCGACCATCGGCTGGAACTCTACGGCGTTCCGCTCGATCCCGCGAAGGACAAAAAGGCCGATGGCTGAGATCAAGGCCGTTTTCATTATCTTCATTCTGGCCCTCGTCTCGCTGGTCCTCATTCCGCTGCAGTGGATCGCCATAAAGCTTCGTCTTCCGGTGCAAAGAAAGCTGCCGCAGATCTGGCACCGCGTCGCAACGCGGCTGGTCGGTATCCGGGTCCGCCAGGACGGACAGCCCTCGCACGAAAGACCGCTCCTGATCGTTTCCAATCACGCCTCCTGGGTCGATATCACCATCCTCGGGTCGCTGATGCCGCTGTCCTTCATCGCCAAGTCGGAGGTCTCCCGCTGGCCGGTTTTCGGCCTGTTTGCGAAATTGCAGCGCACGGTCTTCGTGAACCGCACCAAACGGGCGCATACGGGCCGGGCGGCTGATGAGGTCGCCGAACGCATGGCGGCAGGAGATGCGATGGTGCTGTTTGCCGAAGGCACCTCCAACGACGGCAATTCCGTTCTGCCCTTCCGCTCGGCGCTGCTTGGGGCCGCGACCCGGGCGGCCGGCAATGGCGGCGAAGGCATCAAGGTCTGGGTCCAGCCGCTCTCCCTGGCCTATCGCGGCTTTTACGGCGTGCCGATGGGCCGGGCGCACCGGCCGCACGCCGCCTGGTACGGAGATATGGAGCTTGCCGGGCACCTTTGGGGCATTTTCACCCACGGAGCGCTCGATGTTACGGTGTCCTGGGGTGAGCCTGTGCTGGTCGAGCGCACCACGGACCGCAAGGCGCTTACCCGCCGTCTGGAGAGACAGGTTCGGGCAATGACAATCGCCTCGCTGCTGCAAAAGCCGGTCGAGAGCGATGATTCCGCGGAAATCGAGATATTCGAGTTCTTCCATAACGCGGAAAAACCCGTTAAAGCTGGCGCCTGAATCCAAGGGCCGGGACACGGACCCGCCGACAGGTCCTCACCCCCGATCAGCAAACGTTCAATCGGTTCTGTTTGAGCGTCGGATGGCCGATCGATTTTAGGTGTCAGCAGGCCCTGACCATCACGACACGCCGGCTGCCTGATGCAGGCAACGAGGAGCGAATGACAAGCCGCCCGGAAACAGAACAGGAAACGGCCCAGAGCGCCGTTTGCGCGATTGAAGAAAAGACGGAAGCAAAGGCAGGCGCCACCCGCAAGGTGTTCGTGCGCACCTATGGCTGCCAGATGAATGTCTATGACAGCGAGCGCATGACCGACGTGCTGGCGCCGGAAGGCTATCAGGCGACCGACGATCTGGAAGACGCGGACCTTGTGATCCTGAACACCTGCCACATCCGGGAAAAGGCGGCGGAAAAGGTCTATTCCGAGCTCGGCCGCATCCGGAAGGTGAAGGAACAGCGCGCGAAATCCGGCAAGGACATGATGGTCGGCGTTGCCGGCTGCGTGGCGCAGGCGGAAGGCGAGGAGATTTCCAGGCGCGCGCCCATCGTCGATCTGGTCGTCGGACCGCAGAGCTACCATCAACTGCCCTCGCTCCTGAACAGGGCACGGCAGGGGGCCAAGGTCGTTGAAACGGAATTCGACATCGATGCGAAATTCGATCACCTGTCCGAGCGCGCCGAACGGCCGGTGCAAAAGCGCGCGCCGGCGGCGTTCCTGACCGTTCAGGAAGGCTGCGACAAGTTCTGCACCTTCTGCGTGGTGCCCTATACGCGGGGCGCGGAAGTCTCGCGCCCGGTCGCGCAGATCGTCACCGAGGCCGAACGCATGGCCTCTTCGGGCGTGCGTGAAGTCACGCTGCTTGGCCAGAACGTCAACGCCTATCACGGGCAGGGCCCGGACGGGGCGACCTGGGGCCTCGGGCGTCTGCTGCGGCGGCTGTCGGAAATCGACGGTCTGGACCGGCTGCGCTACACCACCAGCCATCCGCGCGACATGGACGACGACCTGATCGAGGCGCACCGGGACTTGAAAAGCCTGATGCCGTATCTACATCTGCCCGTGCAGTCCGGGTCCGACAAGATACTCAAGTCGATGAACCGGCGTCATACCCGCGACGACTATTTCCGGCTGATTGACCGCATCCGCGGCGCGGTGCCGGACATCGCGCTATCCGGCGATTTCATCGTCGGATTTCCGGGTGAAACGGACCGGGATTTCGAAGACACGATGGATCTGATCCGGCGCGTGGGCTATGGCTCCGCCTTCTCGTTCAAATACAGCCAGCGGCCCGGAACGCCGGGCGCGACGATGGACGATCAGGTGCCGGAAGCGGTGAAGTCCGCGCGTCTGGCCGAATTGCAGGCGCTCGTAAGCGAACAGCAGAAGGCCTTCAACGCATCGCGGCTCGGAATGCATTGCGACGTGCTGCTGGAGAAGAAGGGCCGCAATGCCGGCCAGCTCGTCGGCAAGTCGCCGTGGCTTCAGCCGGTCCAGCTGGACGCGCCGGAAAATCTGGTCGGCACGATACAAGCGGTGGAAATCGTTCAGATCGGATCTAATTCGCTGTTCGGTCGTTTGATTGAAGGGCAAGATGAAACGGACTTTTCCGGGGCCATCCCGGCTCCGGCGGCTCAGGCCGGTTGATGACAGGAGACGTCATTTGACGCGTGACAGCCAATCTTCTTCCCGCAAGACTTCGGATCAATCCCCTGCGGCCGGTTCGGCCTCCGATATGACTCATATTGTTCTTGCATTTGAAGACAACCGGCTGATCGGGGATCTCTTCGGTCAATTCGACCAGAACCTGGCCCTGATCGAACAGCGGCTGGGGGTCGACGCAATTGCCCGCGGCAACCAGGTGACGCTGAAAGGCACTCAGACCGCCTGTGCCCAGGCCCGCACGGCGCTGGAAGCGATGTATCAGCGGCTCCTGCAGGGTCATGAGATCCACCCGGGCGATGTTGACGGCGCCCTGCGCATGGCGGCCGCGGCGGAAGCCCAGCTGCCGCTGCCGACCCTGGAGCCGAAATCACGGCTTGCCTTTGCCCAGATCGCCACCCGCCGCAAGACCATTGTCGCCCGCACGCCCACGCAGGACGCCTATATCCGGTCCATGGACCGGGCGGACCTGATTTTCGGCACGGGACCGGCCGGCACGGGCAAGACCTTCCTGGCGGTCGCCTATGCGGCCGCGCTTCTGGAACGCGGCGATGTCGCCCGGCTGGTGCTGTCGCGCCCGGCGGTGGAAGCCGGCGAACGGCTCGGCTTCCTGCCGGGTGAAATGAAGGACAAGGTCGATCCTTACCTGCGCCCGATCTACGACGCGCTTTACGAGATGATGCCGGCGGAAAAGGTCGATCGCGGCCTGCAGTCGGGCATGATCGAAGTGGCTCCGCTGGCCTTCATGCGCGGCCGGACCCTGTCCAATGCGGTGGTTCTGCTCGACGAGGCGCAGAACACGAGCTCCATGCAGATGAAGATGTTCCTGACGCGCCTGGGCGAAGGCTCGAAGATGATCGTCACCGGCGACCCCAGCCAGGTCGACCTGCCGCCAGGGCAGCTGTCCGGCCTGAGGGAGGCCCTGGGCCTGCTGACGGGTATCCAGGATGTCGCCCATGTGCGGTTCACCGAAAAGGATGTCGTCCGTCACGAACTGGTCGGCCGCATCGTGACCGCCTATGACAATGCCTCCCGGGAAGAATCCGAAGCGCGCGAGCGGCGCTATGCCGAGCGGCAGCGCGATGCGGATCGCGGGGAAACTACGCCGCGGCCGCGCAAGCGCGAAGCCGCCGTTTCCTGAGAGCTTTTGGACCGCAATGCCCGACGTCTTGCCTGATGGATTTGTGATCGACCTGTCGATAGAGGCGGGAGACTGGCCGGACGAAGACAGCCTGACCGCCATTGCCCGGCGTGCGATCTCCGCCGCCTTTGCCGCGGCGGACCTGCAGGTCGTCGGTGACACCGAAGTATCGCTCCTGTTCACCGACGACGCGTCGATCCGGAAATTGAACCGGGAGTGGCGCGACAAGGACAAGCCGACAAATGTCCTCTCCTTCCCCGGCAGCGACCCCAGGGGAGAGGTTTACGGACCCCTTCTCGGGGACATTGTCTTTGCCTATGAAACAGTCGCTGCAGAAGCACGGAAATTGGGAATTGAATTCTCCGATCACCTTTCCCATCTGACAATTCACGGTCTGCTTCACCTTTTCGACTATGATCATCAGGACAATGAAGAAGCGGAACTGATGGAAGGCCTTGAGAAAGCCATATTGGCGTCCTTAGGCATAGATGACCCTTATGCCGACAGGCCTCTTGTGGCGGACGGTGGTTAAGTGGCATCATGGAACACGATATTTTTGTATTGACGGATGATGAGCGCAGTAGAAATGCAAAGTCCTGCTGGTGAGCCGAAGGCCGATACGGCAGGACAGTCCCAGGACGGGGAAGACCCGCAACAGACCAGGCCGCAGTGGACTGCGGCCTTTCTCGACCACATCAAGCGTGTACTGCGTCTTGGGCGCCAGGCTTCGAGCCTGCGCGAAAACCTGGAGGACGAACTGGCGCGCGAAGGCAGTGGCGACACCGCCTTTTCGCCGGAAGAACGTCTGCTTCTGGGCAACATCCTGCGTCTGCGGGAACTGCGCGTGGACGATGTGATGATCCCCCGGGCGGATATCGACGCCGTGGATGCGCAAACCACGCTGAGCCGCGTGGTGGAACTCTTCCAGGCGAGCGGCCATTCCCGCATGCCCGTCTTTGAGGATCTCGCTCGATGATCCGCGCGGGATGGTGCACATCAAGGACCTGATGGCCTATATCGTCGAACGCGGTGCGGCCAATCGTGCCGCAACGGCCGCGGACAAGGACGCGAAAGGGGACGAGGCCCCGCTCCAGAACGGCAATGGCAATGGTAACGGCAACGGCCGCAATGGCCACAACATGCCGGACCTGGATCTGTCCAGCGTCGACCTGTCGGTCACGCTGAAAGACGCGAAGCTCCTGCGGAACGTGCTGTTCGTGCCGCCCTCCATGCCGGCCACCGACCTGATGGCGAAAATGCAGGCCGACAGGATCCAAATGGCGCTGGTGATCGACGAATATGGCGGCACGGACGGGCTGGTGTCGCTGGAAGACCTGGTGGAAGAGGTCGTCGGCGATATCGAAGACGAGCATGACGAGGACGAAGAAGCCATGCTGACCCCGGCGGGGGACGGCGTGTGGATCGCCGATCCGCGTCTTCCGCTCGAGGACCTCGACGAAGCGCTCGGAACCCGGCTGACGGAAGGCGAGATTTCCGAGGACGTCGATACGCTGGGCGGTCTGCTCTATTTTTCCGTCGGCCGTGTCCCGGTTCGCGGCGAACTCCTGCTCGTGCCCGATGAAGTGCCCGGCTACGAGTTTGAGGTGATGGATGCGGACCCCAGGCGCATCAAGCGCCTGAAGATCCGCCGGCGCCGCGCCGAGCCCCGTCCGCAGGAGCTGCGCCGCCGCCCGAAACGCCCGGATGCTCCCCCGGTGGAAACCGCTTCGGGCGAGGAAGACAGCCCGACCAAATCCACGGCGTCCGGCGGCAACAGATAGCCACCGGTGCATTCAGTCTTGTGAGTTCGGGTCCCGGCCTGTCCCGGCGCCCGGGCGTGGAAGATCCCGGCAGGCCATGGAGACGGCGCCCTGCGCCTCCTCGGGCCGGGGCTGGCGTGCGCCGGGACCATGACGAAACATTTCTCCAGGCTCCGCTGTCCCCTGTTAAACCACATTAGACCTTGACCGCCCGGCTGCCGACCGACAAATCTCCTTGCCGTACAAGGGGAGATTGATTTTCAATGCATTGGTTGTCGCAACGCCTGTCCGCCCTGCCGAATACCTTCCTTTTGGCCTGGGGCTGGCAGCGGCGCCTGTTCTGCGTGCTCTGCGGAGCCGCGACCGCGTTTGCGCTTCCCCCTTACAATCTGACGCCGGTTGTCCTGATCACCTTTCCTTGTTTCGTCTGGTTGCTGGACGGCGCGCTGGAGCCGGGCAGCGGCAAGGCGCGCGCGCGCCTGCGGACCGGCTTCGCGCTCGGCTGGCTGTTCGGCTTCGGCTATTTTCTCTCCGGCCTCTGGTGGATCGGCGCGGCCTTTCTCGTGGAGGCGGAGAAGTTTGCCTGGATGATGCCTTTTGCGGTTCTGGCAATGCCTGTCGGTCTCGCCCTGTTCACCGGCGCCGGGGTTGCCCTGGCCGCGCTTTTCTGGACCGATCAGTTTCGCCGTATCCTGCTGCTGGCCGCCTGCCTCACGCTTGCGGACTGGCTGCGCGGCCACGTGCTCACCGGCTTTCCCTGGAATGCCTTCGGATATGCGGTTTCCGGATCCCTGCCGCTGTCGCAGACGGCCAGCCTCGTCGGCCTTTACGGCCTGACCTTCCTGGTCGTTGCAATCGCCGCATCCCCATCGGTTCTTGCAGATGCCAGGCCCCTTCGCCAGCGCCTGACGGCCCTCGTTACGGCGGTCGCGGTCCTTGCGGCCGTGTTCGCCTACGGCTCCATCCGGCTCTCGACGGTGGAGACACAGGATGCGGGCCTGGATATCCGCATCGTCCAGCCGTCGATCGATCAGAGGCAAAAATGGCTGCCGGAGCTTCGGGAAGAGATCTTCCAGACATATCTCGACATGAGCGAAGCCCCGCTCGGCGGCAGCGCCCGGGTCGGGCAGCCGAGACTGGTGGTCTGGCCTGAATCCGCCGTACCCTTTCTGCTGACGCAGCAGCCGGGCGCCCTTTTCCGGATCGCCGCCGCGCTCGGATCGGGGACCGAACTGGTGACCGGCGCCATTCGCGCCGAAACCGGTGTTGACGGCCCCGATTACTTCAACAGTGTCTACGTGATCGCGGAAGACGGGACGGTGAAGGGCATCTACGACAAGGTTCGCCTCGTGCCGTTCGGCGAGTTCGTGCCGCTCAAGTGGCTGCTTGAGGAGCTGGGGATTTCCAGCCTGGCGGCCCCCATCGAAGGGTTTGACGCCGGGTACCAGCAGCGTGTGCTGTCTACCTCCGAAAGTTTTAGTTTTCTACCCATGATTTGCTACGAAGCGATCTTCCCGGGCCTTTTGCCGGGGGATTCCGAGCGCCCGTCCTTCTTGCTGAACGTCACGAATGACGCCTGGTTCGGCCGCACCCCGGGTCCCTACCAGCATTTCGCGCAGGCGCGGATGCGGGCGATCGAGACGGGCCTGCCCCTTGTAAGAGCCGCGAATACAGGCCTCTCCGCCATCATAGACGGAAAGGGAGAAGTTATTGAAAGATTGGAGATTTTCGAAAAAGGCATCATAGACGGCAAGCTTCCTCTGCGTATTGGCAAAACTATCTATGAGACTTTTGGCGATGTTCCGGTGCTTGTTGCCATGTTTCTACTTGTCGCTTTTGCGGCTATTGCTCAATACAACCGGGGTTCGCGCTTAGATTGATATTTTTTGTTTGAGTTGAGTGAAGAACCTGTGATACAACCGTGAAATAGCCGATTGAAGGCTGCTTCACGTGCAAGTGAAGGGTTGCGGGCACACTTCAGTCTCTTGAGCCTTTGAGGGGAGGACTTCGAGGGAACTTGTGCAAATTAAACAAAGCGGTGCTGCCGCTGGAAAAAAGAAAGAGCGACGCAAATGCCCAGTAAGAAGTCTCCGAATCCGATTGATATTCACGTTGGAAGCCGTGTCCGTCTCCGGCGGATGATGCTTGGCATGAGTCAGGAAAAACTGGGCGAAAGCCTGGGAATCACCTTTCAGCAGATCCAGAAATACGAAAAAGGCACCAACCGGATCGGCGCAAGCCGCCTGCAGCACATCGCGACCGTTCTCAAGGTTCCGGTTTCCTTCTTCTTTGAAGATGCCCCGGGCACGCCCGAAGAAGCCGAGGGCTTCGGCGAAACCCAGCCGACCTCCTACGTTGTCGACTTCCTGTCGTCTTCCGAGGGACTGTCTCTGAACAAGGCTTTCGTGCGCATCGAGGACCCGAAGGTCCGCCGCCGGATCGTCGACCTCGTCCGGTCTCTTGCCGGTGACGACTGAAAAAACGCATCTCGTGCTTGACGTGGCGAAGAACTTCTAAGATTGATGCACGCGAAGCGGCGGGGACCATCGCCACTTCGCTCATATTCATTCCCAGAAGGACGATCGCCAATGGCACGTCAGAATTACCTGTTCACGTCCGAGTCCGTGTCAGAGGGACACCCGGATAAAGTCTGTGACCGCATTTCCGATGCGGTCGTGGACGCCTATCTCAGAGAGATGCCGGAAGCCCGTGTGGCATGCGAAACGCTGGCGACGACCAACCGGATCGTCATTGCCGGCGAAACCCGCGGTCCGGCGACCATCACCAAGGAATACATTGCGCATCTGGCGCGGATGGCCGTTAAGGACATCGGCTACGAGCAGGACGGTTTCCACTGGGAAAACTGCGACATCGCCGTGCACCTTCATGCGCAGTCCGCCCATATCGCCCAGGGTGTCGATGCCAGTGGCGACAAGGATGAAGGCGCGGGCGATCAGGGCATCATGTTCGGCTATGCCTGCCGTGAAACCGAAGAGCTGATGCCGGCTCCGATTCTTTTCGCTCACAAGATTCTGCGCCAGTTGGCCGAGGTGCGCAAATCCGGCAGCGAGCCGGCGCTCGGCCCGGACGCGAAAAGCCAGGTCACGGTCCGTTATGAAAACGGCATGCCTGTCGGCGTCGCCTCCATCGTGCTGTCCACGCAGCATCTCGATCCGGCGCTGAAGTCCGAAGATGTGCGCCGGATCGTCGAGCCGCACATCCTCACGGCGCTGCCGGAAGGCTGGATCAATGGTGACACCGTCTGGCACGTGAACCCGACCGGCGCCTTCGTCATCGGCGGTCCGGACGGCGATGCCGGCCTGACCGGCCGCAAGATCATCGTCGACACCTATGGCGGCGCTGCGCCCCATGGCGGTGGAGCGTTTTCCGGCAAGGATCCGACCAAGGTCGACCGCTCGGCGGCCTATGCGGCGCGCTACCTTGCCAAGAACGTCGTGGCCGCAGACCTCGCGGATCGCTGCACCATCCAGCTGTCCTATGCGATCGGCGTCGCCGACCCGCTGTCTGTCTATGTCGATCTGCACGGCACCGGCCGTTGTGACGAGGCCCGGCTGGAGATGACGCTGCGCGAAGTCATGAGCCTGAGCCCGCGCGGCATCCGCCAGCACCTGAAGCTCAACAATCCGATCTATGAGCGCACCGCGGCCTACGGCCATTTCGGCCGCGAGCCGGATGCCGACGGCGGGTTCTCCTGGGAGAAGACCGACCTGGTTGACGTGCTCCGCCCGCTCGCGGGCTGATCCGATTTCGAGCGCTGACATGCACCACGCAGACGGGATCGCCGGCCGACGCCGGCGATCCCTTGGTTTGAAACTGTTGCAAGATGACTGACAGATACGAAGGCTCCTTTTTCGGCCGCCGCAAAGGCAAGCCCCTGAGCCCGCGCCGCGAAGCGCTGATGGAAAACGACCTGCCGGCCCTGGCGCTGGACCTCGGCAGACCGGCGCCGGGGGACCTGCGAGAGCTGTTCGGGGCGGATGTTCACGACATCTGCCTGGAAGTCGGCTTCGGCGGCGGGGAGCACCTGCTCCACAGGGCAAGGACCAACCCGTCAACCGGGTTCATCGGTGTTGAGCCCTTCGTCGGCAGCCTGGCCAAGGCGGTCGCCGCGGTCGTGGACGAGGGCCTTGAAAACGTCCGTCTTTATGGCGACGACGCGGTCGACGTTCTGGACTGGCTTCCCGAAGCTTCCGTCGATCTTGCCTATCAGCTCTATCCCGATCCCTGGCCAAAGAAGCGGCACTGGAAACGCCGGTTCATCAACGAGCAGAACCTCACCCGCTATGCCCGTGCGCTCAGGCCGGGATGCGAGTTCCGTTTCGCCAGCGATATCGACACCTATGTCGACTGGACCTTGCGCCACTGCCGCGACCATCCGGCGTTCGAATGGACGGCGGAAACGGCCGGTGACTGGAAGACGCCCTGGGACGGATGGCCGGGCACGCGCTATGAAGCCAAGGCCATCCGCGAAGGCCGCGTCGGCCGTTACCTGACCTTCCGCCGCGTCTGACGGCCCAAGCGCCATCGGGGGTCTCCACCGGTAGGTTGGCGAACGGAAGCGGCCCCTCCCGGTCAAGAAAATGCGCGCACGGACAAGCCCGCACGCGCGCCAAGTGGCGTTCTTCGGGGCAGTGTTCCGCGGTTTTTCGACGCCAGATGGCACCATGGCGCAAGACACGGCTTGCACGCGCAACTTCTTCCAGGGATTTTCCCCTGGCCCCTTGCTTTCTTGCAGCCTTTGGAGTTATACAGCCCGTGTTTCACCTCAAACGGCTTATCTGGGCATTTTGAGAGTGGGCCCGCCGGGGACCCGCTCTTTTTTGCTTACACAAGGCCGGAAACCGAAGAAATTCAGCAGGATTGCTCTATGTAAACCGACAATCAGGCGCATCTGATGCTTAAAGCCGTAAACGGGAGCCAAGTGTGAGCGCACACGAACCGAGAATTGTGACGGAGCAGGGTCTGGAGGCCCGCGTTGCCGCAATTGTGGAACCGGTGATCGAAGATCTCGGGTACCGGCTGGTGCGCACCAAGATCAGCGCTTTGAACGGTTGCACGCTGCAGATCATGGCCGAACGCACCGACGGCACCATGACCGTCGAGGATTGCGAAGCCGTCAGCCGCGCCGTGTCGCCTGCTCTTGATGTCGATGACCCGATCAACCGGGCCTATCATCTTGAAGTCTCATCCCCTGGAATTGACCGTCCTCTCGTCCGTGTCGGCGATTTCGATCGCTGGGCCGGGCATGAGGTGAAGGTCGAAATGGCAGTGATGCAGGATGGCCGGAAGCGATTCCGGGGAACCCTGCTCGGCGCTGAAAACGGCGCAGCCAAGGTGCGTCTGCCGGATGTGCGCGAAGGTGAGGAAGACACGGTTGGTTTGCCGCTCGAAGATATCGGCGAAGCCAAGCTGGTGCTTACCGACGATTTGATTACCGCAGCTCTGAAGGCGGAAAAGGCGGCTCTGGCCGCCCGCGACGGCGATGAGCTGACACAGGACAACAAACCCAACTAGGCGGTTACGCCTGGTGGCAAGAAGAAACGCGCTCGACAGGCCCCTTGGTACGGCTAACGGCGCAAGAGGAGTGGAATATGGCAATCAGCGCGAACCGGCTGGAACTGCTGCAAATCGCCGACGCGGTCGCCCGGGAGAAATCGATCGACCGGATGATCGTCATCAATGCGATGGAAGATGCGATCCAGAAGGCGGCCCGCTCCCGGTATGGCACCGAAACGGAAGTCCGTGCAGAAATCAATCCGAAGACCGGTGAGATCCGCCTGCAGCGTCTTCTGCAGGTTGTCGAGGTCGTGGAAAACGTCTCTACCGAGATCGCCCTGGCCGATGCGCAGGCCCGCAACCCGGAAGCCAGCATCGGCGATTATATCGCCGAGCCGCTGCCGCCGCTGGATTTCGGCCGCATTGCAGCCCAGTCCGCAAAGCAGGTCATCGTGCAGAAGGTGCGCGAAGCCGAGCGCGATCGTCAGTATGACGAATTCAAGGACCGTGTCGGCGAAGTCATCAACGGCGTCGTCAAGCGCGCCGAATACGGCAACGTGATCGTGGATCTCGGCCGCGGCGAGGGTATCGTCCGCCGTGACGAGCTGATCCCGCGGGAGATCTTCCGCACCGGTGATCGCATCCGGGCCTTCATCTACGACGTGCGCCGGGAACAGCGCGGCCCGCAGATCTTCCTGTCGCGCACGCATCCGCAGTTCATGGCCAAGCTCTTTGCCCAGGAAGTGCCGGAAATCTACGACGGCGTCATCGAGATCAAGTCCGTTGCCCGCGACCCGGGATCGCGCGCCAAGATCGCCGTGATCTCCAAGGACAGCTCCATCGATCCGGTCGGCGCCTGCGTGGGTATGCGCGGCAGCCGTGTTCAGGCGGTCGTCGGCGAGCTGCAGGGCGAAAAGATCGACATCATTCCGTGGAACGAAGAACCGGCAACCTTCATCGTCAATGCGCTGCAGCCGGCGGAAGTTGCGAAAGTTGTTCTCGACGAGGACGCGGAACGTATTGAAGTTGTGGTCCCGGATGACCAACTATCTCTTGCAATCGGTCGTCGCGGCCAGAACGTGCGCCTTGCGTCCCAGCTGACAGGCTGGGCCATCGACATCATGACGGAGCAGGAGGAATCCGAACGCCGTCAGAAGGAATTCCAGGAACGCTCGCAGCTGTTCATGGAAGCTCTCAACGTCGATGAGATGGTCGGCCAGTTGCTGGCCACCGAAGGTTTCACCTCCGTTGAAGAAGTCGCCTATGTGGAGCTTGATGAAATCTCCATGATCGAGGGCTTTGACGAGGACACCGCGGTCGAGATCCAGGCCCGTGCGCGGGACTATCTGGGCGAGCTGGAATCAAAACTCGACGAAGAGCGGATCGAACTCGGAGTTTCCGATGAATTACGGTCGATTGACGGGCTGACAACCGCTATGCTGGTTGCGCTTGGCAAGGACGGTATCAAGACGATCGAAGACTTCGCCGGATGTGCCGCGGACGATCTCGTCGGCTGGGTCGAACGCAAGGACGGCGAGACCAAGCGTTTCGACGGGGCTCTTTCCGGGTTCGATGTATCCCGTGCGGATGCTGAGAACATGGTGATGTCGGCCCGCCTGGCGGCAGGCTGGATCACCGAGGAAGAACTCGCGGCTCAAGGCGCCGAGGCGGACGAAGACGTTGAAGAGGACGTCGAGGCTGTTGCGGCAGAGGAAGAAGCGCCGAGCGGCGTGATCCTGAACGGATAAGAGAGGCTGGAAAGCCTCCGCGGGAGCATCCGGTCCGGATGACATGGATGCTCCAACACCTTATGGTTGGTCAGTTTTCTGCTTTCGGGCAGGTGATCTGAGGAGTGGCAGCGTGCCCAGGAAGAATGAACCGACCGAGCGGCAATGCGCCGTCACCCGGGAGGTTCGCCCCATCAGCTCGCTGATCCGGTTCGTGCTCGACCCCGAGGGAGAGGTGGTCCCGGATCTGAAGCGGGTGCTTCCCGGGCGTGGTGTTTGGGTGACGGCGACAAGTGACATTGTTGTCGCTGCCGAAAAAGACCGGAAGAAAGTTTTCGGCAGGGGCTTCAAGGGTGAAGCCCGTGTCGAGCCCGGACTGGCGGAGCGTGTCGATGCGCTCATGGAACGGTCAGCGCTGCAGGCGCTCTCCATGACGCGCAAGGCGGGTGAGCTGGTCACCGGGAATGCAAAGGTTGAAGCAGCCCTGCGGCGGGATCCCGTCGTCGGGCTGGTCCATGCCTCGGACGCGGCAGAGGACGGGGTACGGAAGCTGGCGGCGGTGGCCGCCGGCACAAAGGAAACCGCAGATGGATGCCATGTCGTCCGTTTGTTCGATTCGGCTCAATTGGATTTGGCATTGGGCCGGTCAAATGTGATACATGCTGCACTGCTTGCAGGACATGCGAGCGAAAACTTTCTGGCACGAGTGCGTGACCTGGAGCGTTTTCGCCGTTATTCCGACGCAGACGGCAAATAGAGCGACGCTTGAAAAAGGCGGTTGCGCAGGACTGAAGGCAATATGAGCGATACGAAAAATCCAGGCGACAAGACAATCAGCGTTGAGCGTGGCAAGACGCTTGGCCTCAAGCGCGGGGGTGGCGACCAGGGAACTGTTCGGCAGTCATTCTCGCATGGCCGGACGAAAGCCGTCGTCGTGGAAAAGAAGAAGCGCCGTGTTGTAGTTCCGGGGCAGGAGCCGAAACCGGAAGCGCCGGCGCAGACGACGCAGCGGCTTGAGACCCCTTCCGAAGCACCGCGCAAGCAACAGCCGGAATCGCAGGCGGCCAGGCAGGGCCGACGGCCGGCGACTGCCGGTCAGCCGCGCCAAAAAGGCAACGGCAATGTCCTGCGTTCCTTGACCAAGGAAGAAGCTGCGGCCCGTGCGGCTGCGCTCCAGATGTCCAAGGAACGTGAGGCCGAAGACCGCAAGCGCCGCGAGGAAGAGGAAAAACGCCGCGCGGTGGAAGCAGCTCAGCGCCAGGCTGAAGAGGAAGCGCGAGCCAAGGTCGAAGCGGAAGAGCGCGCCAAGCGCGAAGCCGAGGAAGCGGCCCGGATCGCAGCACTGCCCGAAGAAGCCAGGGTGGCTGAACAGGCAGCGGCAGCCGAGGCGGCCGAGGCTTCCGAAGCGCAGCGGACGGTTCGCAAGCCGGCCCATGCGGACGGCGGCAAGCCGCCGAGCCTGGACGACATGGGCAGGCAGGCGAAAGCCCCGCCCGCGGCACCGGTCAAACCGGACACCCGCGAAGAAAGTGATGACGACCGTGCCGGCAAGAACGTGCGCGCCGTCAAGCGTCCGAAACAGGCCCCGGCGCCCGTGGCCCGTCCGCGCGGCGGCGACGACCGTCGCCGGTCCAAGCTGACGATTTCCGCGGCCACTGGTGGCGATGACGGTCAGCGGGCACGCTCGCTTGCTTCCATGCGCCGCCGCCAGGAAAAGGCCAAGCGCGGTCAGCAGCAGGTCGTGCGCGAAAAGATTTCGCGTGAAGTGGTCCTGCCGGAAGCTATCACCATCCAGGAACTCGCCAACCGTATGGCCGAGCGTGCCGTCGACGTGATCAAACTGCTGATGAAGCAGGGGCAGATGCTCAAGATCAACGACGTGATCGACGCCGATACGGCTGAACTGATTGCCGAGGAAATGGGCCACACGGTAAAACGCGTCTCCGAAGCGGACGTGGAAGAAGGACTGTTCACTCTGGAAGATGATCCGTCCACAATGTCGCAGCGTCCGCCGGTCGTGACCATCATGGGTCACGTCGACCACGGCAAGACGTCGCTGCTCGACGCGATCCGCAAGTCCAAGGTGGTCACCGGCGAAGCCGGCGGCATCACCCAGCATATCGGCGCCTACCAGGTCGATCAGGACGGTCAGAAGATCACCTTCATCGACACGCCGGGCCACGCCGCCTTCTCGCAAATGCGTGCCCGCGGCGCCAAGGCGACCGATATCGTGATCCTGGTCGTTGCCGCGGATGACGGCGTCATGCCGCAGACCAAGGAAGCGATCGCGCACGCCAAGGCGGCCGAGGCTCCGATCATCATCGCGATCAACAAGATCGACAAGCCGGGCGCCGATCCGAACCGGGTCCGTACGGAACTGCTGAGCCAGGATCTCGTCACCGAATCCATGGGCGGCGATATCATCGACGTCGAAGTCTCCGCCAAGACCGGGGACAACCTCGACAAGCTGCTCGAAATGATCCTGCTGCAGGCAGAGGTCATGGAGCTTCAGGCCAATCCGGAAAGGACCGCGGAAGGCGTCGTCATCGAAGCGCAGCTCGACCGGGGCCGCGGGCCGGTGGCAACCGTTCTGGTTCAGAAGGGTACGCTCAGGCCGGGTGACATTCTTGTCGCCGGTGCGGAGTGGGGCCGCGTCCGTGCGATGCTCGACGAAAACGGTCAGCCGGTGAAGGAAGCCGGTCCCGCCAAGCCGGTCGAGGTTCTGGGCTTCCAGTCCACGCCGGAAGCCGGTGATCTGGTCGCGGTCGTCGAAAACGAAGCCCGCGCCCGTGAAATCACCGACTATCGTCAGCGCCAGATCCGCGAGAAGGCCTCCGTGGTCGCGACCGGCACGCGCGGTTCGCTCGAGCAGATGATGAACCGGCTGCAGGAAACGGGCCGGAAGGAATTCCCGCTCGTGCTCAAGGCCGACGTGCAGGGCTCCGCGGAAGCGATCGCCCATGCGCTCAACGACCTCGGCAATGAGGAAGTCGGCGCACGGATCCTGCTGTCGGGTGTCGGCGGCATCACGGAAAGCGACATCACGCTGGCGTCCGCCTCCAAGGCCCCGATCATCGGCTTCAACGTGCGTGCCAACAAGCAGGCCCGCGAAGCCGCTGCCCGGGACGGGATCGAGATCCGCTATTACAACGTGATCTACGATCTGGTGGACGATGTGAAGGCGGCAATGTCCGGCCTGCTGTCTCCGGAGCGCCGGGAAACCTTCCTCGGCAATGCGGAAGTCAGGGAAGTCTTCAACATCTCCAAGGTCGGCAAGGTTGCAGGCTGTCTGGTTACCGAAGGCGTCGTGGAACGCGGTGCCAACGTCCGCCTCATCCGCGACGACGTGGTCATCCACGAAGGCGAACTGGGCACGCTCAAGCGCTTCAAGGACGAGGTCAAGTCGGTCGAATCCGGTCAGGAGTGCGGCATGAACTTCGTCAAGTACCAGGACATGCGGCCGGGCGACGTGATCGAATGTTTCCGCGTCGAGCAGATCGCCAGGACGCTCTGAGCCTGAGCTGCAGGAACACCGTTCCGGGCACTTGCGGTGTTGCCGCACGCTGATCCGGAAACCAGATATGAGGGCGCGCGCAAGCGCGCTCTTTTTGCAAATGGACGCCCGCCCCTGAGGCACGTGCGCGAGACCGGTTCCGGCAAATGCGGAGACCGGGTCTTGCGGCTCGCTGCCGCGGCTCAAGGCATCCTCATTCCGGGTCGGCGCTCAGTCGCGCACTGTGCTGATCCGCAATGGCGCTGAACAGGATAACAAGAATGGCAAGACATCACGGACAAGACAGCCGTGGACCGTCCCAACGCCAGCTGCGCGTTGGTGAAACGGTGCGCAAGGAACTGTCGGACATTTTGACCCGCGGCGAGCTGTCCGATCCGGATCTGGACGGCGTCATCGTCACCATTCCGGAAGTGCGGATGACACCGGACCTGCGTCTGGCGACCTGTCTCGTCATGCCGCTCGGCGGCAAGAACGCGGACAAGGTCGAAAAGGCGCTCAACCGCAGCGCCAAATACCTGCGCGGCCTGGTGTCCCGCCGGCTGACGATGAAATACATGCCCGACCTGCGTTTCGTGCTCGACACGCGTTTCGACGATGACGACCGGATCGAGTCTCTGCTGCATTCCCCGGACGTGGCGAAGGATCTGGAAAACGACGAGGGCGAGGAAAGCTGACGCGGCAATTGCTGATGCCGTAACGAATTCCTCCCTTCCTTGCGACGGACATTGTTGGATCTTGAAAACGAATACAAATGGCACGGCAAAAACAGATCAAAAGAAAAAAGAACGCCATCAATGGCTGGCTGGTGCTCGACAAGCCCTACGGCATCACGTCGAATGAAGCGCTGAGCAGGATAAAGCGCATATTCTCGCCCCAGAAGGTCGGCCATGCCGGCACCCTCGACCCGCGCGCCTCCGGTCTGTTGCCGGTCGCTTTCGGCGAAGCCACCAAGACGGTCCCCTTCGTCATGGACGGCCGCAAGGTCTACCGTTTCGAGGTGACCTGGGGTGTGGAAACCGATACGGACGACACGGAAGGCGAAGTGACCGCCACCTCCGATCTGCGTCCGGCGCCTGATGCCATTGCCGCCGTCCTGGGCGAGTTCACCGGTACCATCCTCCAGGTTCCGCCGAAATTCTCCGCCATAAAGGTGGATGGCGAGCGGGCCTATGATCTGGCCCGCGACGGCGAGGACGTGACGCTCGAGGCCCGACCCATCGACGTGCACCGGCTGGATCTGGTGGAATGCCCGGACGAAAACCGAGCTGTCTTCGAGGCCGAATGCGGCAAGGGCACCTATGTGCGCGCCCTGGCGCGCGACCTCGGCCGCCGCCTCGGCACGCGCGGCCACGTCACCGCACTCCGCCGCCTGCTGGTCGGGCCGTTCGGTGAAGACGACATGGTCGGACTGGACGAAATTCTTCAAGCGGCCGGAGAGCTGGCGGAAGACGAGGGCGTGCAGTCCCTGGTCGAGGAAT
Organism: Roseibium salinum; assembly: GCF_026240905.1. Lineage (NCBI taxonomy): Bacteria > Pseudomonadati > Pseudomonadota > Alphaproteobacteria > Hyphomicrobiales > Stappiaceae > Roseibium > Roseibium salinum. The sequence goes on along the minus strand of NZ_JAPEVI010000003.1, from coordinate 3,143,003 downwards.
TCGTCCTGCCCGTGCGCGAGGCCATGGAGGAACTGGTCGAAGTAGCGGTGTCACTCGACGATGCCGCCAGGATCCGCAAGGGCATGGCCGTGCTTCTGAGGGGCCGCGAAGCCCCGCTCAACACGGAAATCGCCTTCGCCAGCCACGCCAACGTACCGGTCGCCATCGGCTCGGTCGACAAGGGCCGTTTCCAGCCGACGCGGGTGTTTCATCTGTAGCTTTGAACGATGGCGGAAAGCTCCGAGAAAGTTCTGGCTTTTTCCCTGCTTTTCCGCCATATTCCGCCGCCATTGGGCAGTAAGGCTCAATTCGTCCGGACGGATCCTTTGCTGAACGACATCTCGGCTCTGGAAACATTCGGATCAGGCCGGTCCTCCGGCAGTCCAACGTGCCAGTTAAACTGGCCGCAACTCTTCGAAAGGAAAGAGCGATGTCGATTACTGCAGAGCGCAAAGCCGAGCTGATCAAGGAATATGCGACCAAGGAAGGCGATACCGGGTCTCCGGAAGTCCAGGTTGCGATCCTCACCGAGCGCATCACCAGCCTGACCGAACACTTCAAGGACCATGGCAAGGACAATCACTCCCGCCGCGGCCTTCTGAAGATGGTTGCGCTGCGCCGGTCCCTTCTGGACTACGTGCGCGGCAAAAGCGAAGAGCGTTACAAAACGCTCATCGAACGTCTTGGCATTCGTCGCTAAGATCGCACTATCCAAAAAGCGCGGCAGGTGATTTCACCCGCCGCGTTTTTTCTTAACAGCGTTTCCCTTTTGACGGCAAACGCATTATAGAGACCTCGTGACACGTCATGGGGCAGGATTGCCGGCTTCTTTCTGATCCGATTTCCGAAAGCAGCCTGCTGTCTTGCCCGTGGCCTGTCCGCCGGTAACCGGCCCGTACGGGGCCGACCGGGAATGTGTGTGTTCTTCTTGTGCTGTACCGAAAGCAGCCGGGGAGCAGACAAAGCTGTAAGGACAGATGATGTTTGATATTCATCGCGTAGAAGTCGAGTGGGGCGGCCGCCCGCTCGTCCTCGAAACGGGCAAGGTTGCCCGTCAGGCCGACGGCGCCGTAATGGCGACCTATGGTGAAACCAAGGTTCTGGCGACGGTCGTTTCCGCCAAGGAACCCAGGGCCGGCCAGGATTTCTTTCCGCTCACCGTGAACTACCAGGAAAAAGCGTTTGCTGCCGGCAAAATCCCAGGTGGCTATTTCAAACGCGAAGGCCGTCCGTCAGAGCACGAAACCCTGACGTCCCGCCTGATCGACCGTCCGATCCGCCCGCTCTTCGCGGAAGGTTACAAGAACGACACCCAGGTGGTCATCACCGTTCTGTCGCACGATCTGGAAAACGCTCCCGACATTCTGGCCATGGTCGCGACCTCCGCGGCGCTGACCCTGTCCGGCGTGCCGTTCATGGGCCCGATCGGCGGCGCGCGCGTCGGCTACATCAATGGCGAATACGTTCTGAACCCGCTCGTTGACGACATGCCGGAATCCTCTCTGGATCTGATCGTTGCCGGCACCGGCGATGCGGTCCTGATGGTGGAATCGGAAGCCAAGGAACTGGACGAAGACATCATGCTCGGTGCAGTGATGTTCGGCCACAAGGGTTTCCAGACGGTCATCGACGCGATCATCAAGCTCGCCGAAACCGCTGCCAAGGAACCGCGCGATCTGGTTCTGCCGGATTATTCCGAACTCTTCGGCAAGATCAAGTCGATGGCGTCCGAAGAGCTGAGCGCCGCCTACAAGATCACCTCCAAGACCGAGCGCAAGAACGCGGTCGACGCCGCCAAGGCGAAGGTCGTCGAGGCGCTGATCACCAATGCTCCGGAAGGCGAAGCCGTCGAATCGACGGTCCTCAGCGGCCAGTTCAAGAAGCTCGAAGCCGAGATCGTCCGTGGCGGCATCCTGGACACCGGCACCCGCATCGACGGGCGCGACCTGTCCACCGTCCGCCCGATCGAGTCGGAAGTCGGCATTCTGTCGCGGGCACACGGTTCAGCCCTCTTCACCCGCGGCGAAACCCAGGGTCTCGTCGTCGCCACTCTCGGCACCGGCGAAGACGAGCAGTATATCGACCTTCTGGAAGGCACCGTGAAGTCGCACTTCATGCTGCACTACAACTTCCCGCCCTATTCCGTCGGCGAGACCGGCCGCATGGGCTCTCCGGGGCGCCGCGAAATCGGCCACGGCAAGCTGGCCTGGCGCGCGATCAACCCGGTGATGCCGCCGCATCACGAGTTCCCGTACACCGTCCGCGTGGTTTCCGAGGTCACCGAGTCCAACGGCTCCTCGTCGATGGCAACCGTCTGCGGCACCTCGCTGTCGCTGATGGATGCCGGCGTTCCGCTGAAGGCACCGGTTGCCGGCATCGCCATGGGTCTCATCAAGGAAGACGACCGTTTTGCGGTTCTCTCCGACATCCTGGGCGACGAAGATCACCTCGGCGACATGGACTTCAAGGTTGCCGGGACCCGCACGGGCGTCACGTCGCTGCAGATGGACATCAAGATCCACGGTATTACCGAAGAGATCATGAAGGTGGCGCTGGCGCAGGCCAAGGACGGCCGTATCCACATCCTGGGTGAAATGTCCAAGGCCATCACGGAAGCCCGTGCCGAGCTCGGCGAGCATGCGCCGCGCATCGAAGTGATGAAGATCCCGGTCGACAAGATCCGTGAAGTCATCGGTTCGGGCGGCAAGGTGATCCGCGAAATCGTTGAAAAGACCGGCGCGAAGGTCAACATCGAGGATGACGGCACCGTCAAGATCGCCTCTGCCGACGGCAAGGCCATCAAGGCCGCCGTCAACTGGATCAACTCCATTGCCGCCGAGCCGGAAGTGGGCATGATCTACGAGGGCACCGTCGTGAAATGTGTCGATTTCGGCGCATTCGTGAACTTCTTCGGCGCAAAGGACGGGCTGGTCCATATCTCCCAGCTGGCCCCGAAGAAGGTCGCCAAGGTCACCGACGTGGTCAAGGAAGGCGACAAGGTCTGGGTCAAGCTCATGGGCTTTGACGAGCGCGGCAAGGTGCGCCTGTCCATGAAGGTCGTCGATCAGGAAACCGGTCAGGAAGCCCCGAAGGAAGACGCCGAGTAACGGCGTGTTCCCGGTGGACAGCAATGCGGGGGCCTTTCGGCCCCCGTTTTTGTCTGCGCAAAAATCGCCGGCCCATCGGCGTCGCCCGCTTGTCCGATGGACCACATCGCGCACCGCCACCCCCGGCCGAGGAAGCCGGACGACCTCGTCAAATGCCTGAAGCGGATCGAGAAACGCTCCGGGTGTGAGTTGGGGGAGCCTGTTCGTGTCAACTGTGAACCTGCTGCGGAAAATCACCTCATCCTGAGGAGGACCGTCAGGTCCGTCTCGAAGGATTGGCGGCATATTTCGCGCAAGCAGCCCATCCTTCGAGACGCGAGCGAGCTCGCTCCTCAGGATGAGGTCGTCTGTGTAACCAGGCTGTGCGTTGACTGCGGCCGTATGGGGCCATAGCCTAACCGGCCCGCCCCATGACGTGTTTCAGGCCGTTCATGCGCGCCAGGTACCGGTGGAAATCGACGCCGGCCATCGGCCGGGCGATGCTGTAGCCCTGGATGAGGGCGCAGCCGAAAGAGGAGATGAGATCGCACTGCTCGGCGGTCTCGGCGCCTTCGCAGATCACTGAAATTTCCAGCGACCGGGCCATTGAAACGATCGCCTCTACGAGCGCCTGGCCATCGGCATCCCGTTCCAGCTCCATGATGAACGACCGGTCGATCTTCAGCGTGTCGATCGGCAGGCGTTTCAGGTAGCTGAGCGAGGAATAACCGGTGCCGAAGTCGTCGAGCGATATCTTCACGCCGAGCGCGCTGATGGCTTCGAGGATCTTGATAGGGTCGGCGCGCTGGTCGTCGAACATCACGCTCTCGGTGATTTCCAGATGCAGCCGGGCCGGCTCCATGCCGGTCTCGGTGAGGATTTCTTCAAGCCGGCCGACAAAGCCGGCGTCGCGGCATTGGCGGGGGAAATGTTGACGCTGAGGCTGTCCAGCTGCAATCCGTTGCGGTTGCAGGACAGGTAAAAGCGGCAGGCTTCCCGGAGCACCCATTCTCCCAGGGGAACGATCAGCCCGCTCTCTTCGGCAACCTTGATGAATTCGCACGGCGGGACGGAGCCCAGTTTCGGGTCGATCCAGCGGGCCAGCGCCTCGCAGCTGACGATCCGGCCCTGGGGATAATCGATGATCGGCTGGAAGTTCAGATGCAGGCCACCGCGCTCGACGGCCTCGCGCAGCGCCGCCTCTATCTGGCCGGATCGTGCGGTCTGCTCGTTCATTCGCGTGGCATAGAACCGGTAGCTGGACCCGCTTTCGGCCTTGGCCTGGTACATGCTGGTATTCGCCTGCAGAAGCAGCGCCTCGTCGTCGTCGCCGTCATTGGGCGAAAGCGTGATGCCCAGGCTGCCGGCAAGCACGATCCGGGCATTGCCCTCCAGTTCGACCGGCCTTTCGACTTCGCTCAGGATGTCGCGGGCAACCTGCTCGATCTGCCACCGGTCCTCCGGGTTTGACAGGATAATGGCGAACTCGTCGCCGCCCATCCGGGCCACTGTCTGTTCCGGTCCGAGGACCTGCGTCAGGCGCGCGGCCATGGTCTCGATCACCTGATCGCCCGCCTTCGGGCCATAGGTCTCGTTGACGGTCTTGAACCGGTCGAGATCGAGGACCATCAGCGCGGTCATTTCGCCGATGTGATTGTTGCGCTGAATGGTCTGAGTCAGCCTGTCCATCAACAGACGGCGGTTCGGAAGGCCGGTCAGGATGTCGAAATTGGCGTTCTTGGTCGCCAGCTCTTCCTGGCGCTTTCGCTCGCTGATATCGGTGATCGTGGCGTAGTAGGCCGGCACGCCGCGCCACTCGGTTACGCGCACATGCTGCTCCAGCCAGATGGGTTCACTGGTTCTCGTAAGGCCCTTGATTTCATAGGCCCGGGGCGCGCCGCCATTCTTGCCCATATCGTAATAGCTGCGCAGCCGGCTGTGTTCATCGGAGGCGTAGATCTCAAGCACCGGCGCGCCGACCAGTTGCTCCGGGGCGCCCGGGTCATATCCGAGGATCTTCAGCAATGCCTCGTTGACGTAAAGGATCCGGTTGTCGGCATGCACCAGAACTCCGTGCAGGGAGCCGTCGATCATCTCCTTGAACTGGGCCTCGCGGTTGCGAATGGATTCGAACGCCGCCTGGAACATGGTGGCCAGTTGGTTGAACTCGACGATGAAGCCGGGAGCCGGCACGTTCACCACGCGGTCCTGGCGCAGGCTCATGGCGTAGGTCAGCAGACGGGCGAGGCCGGTGGTGGTGATCCTGTTCACGATCAGGGCGGCACCGATTGCAAGGATGCCGGTGTAGATGAGGAAGGGCGTGAACAGGCGGCTGTAGGTGTCTTCCACCTTCTGCAGCGTGTCGACCGGTTGTTTTGTGACGGCGGACAGATGATGTCCGTCCACGTCCATCATCAACGGTATATGGACGTAGAGGCTGTCGCCCTTCAGATGATAGGCGACGTCCTCGTCGGACGCCATGAGCGTCTCGGGCAGGACTTCCCGGGTCAGGTCGCCCATGCCTGCCACCACGTGGCCGTGGTGATAAAAAGCCAGTTCGTCCAGCTGCAGTGCTTTTGCCAGTTCCCCGGGCAGGGTAAAGGAGTCGGTGACGGTGGTTCCGCCGAAGATCCTGCCCAGCACCTGGCCCGTTTCCGGATCCAGAACCAGAATGGCGAGCGCGGTGGTCACCATCAGCGGCTCCGAATCGTGCTCCGAGTACGTGATCCAGATATCCGGCGGCATAGCCGCGCGGACATCTGGCGGCAGCTGATGGCTCAGGTCGATCAGGCCCAGGCTGGTGTTCACCCAGCCGTCCTCGCCGGGACGGTCGATCAGCAGGATATCGAGCGTCGCACTGGTCATGCCCTGCGTTGCGCGCTCGATCGCTTTCCTGGCGGCGGCCTTGTCGTTGTCTGCAAGCGCTGTGCGGATTGCGGGATCGGCCGCCACCTCGCGGATCTGGACTTCCAACTGGTCCAGATGCTGCATGAAGACCAGGCGGGCGAGGGTTGCCTTCGATCTGGCGGTGCGGGCGATCTCGTGTTCGGCTATCGACACGCTGCCGAGATAGGTTATCCAGAACAGCGCGACGGCCGTGCCGACAAGCCCCAGCGTGAACAGCACCAGTATCAGCCGGCTGAAAGGGATGGAAAAATTCAGTCTCAAAAAGGCGCTCCCGTAGGCCCGTTCTGCGGTTGGCACGCAGGAGCATTCTGCGCCCGGGTCCGGGCAGGCGAGACAGCCTTATCGCGAAGCGCGTCGTCTACGCTACGAGTTGATCTTCCAGCCTGCCGGATGTCCGAAGTCCCGAACATGAAGTCTTGCCCCTGCATCCACACTTGTGAGAGCGAATAATCCACTTGTGTGAGCGTATACGGCCCAGCGTTTATCTTTGGTGAATTAGAACCTTGAATCTATTCACACGCTGTAGGCGATTCGTCTTGCTGTTTACCTTGGATTGGGATCCATGTGGATTGCCACAATTCACGAGGGTTTTGTTGCGCTTGCCCTGCGGGAATACGATGACATCAAGCGTTTGCCTCCATCGGCGAAACTGCTATACCCCCAGCGAGAGTTGAATGTGAGGAACCCGATGGGGCAGATGCGCTTGGTTGTGGTTGGAGCCGGCGGCAGAATGGGCCGGGCTTTGACCCGTGCCGTAACCGAAACCCCGGGAGCTGAAGTCGTCGCCGCGATCGAACGGGAGGGCTCGGATCTTCTCGGCCAGGACGCCGGCGAACTGGCCGGCACCGGCAAACTGGGCGTTGCCCTGACCGACGATCCGCTGACGGCCTTTGCCGCGGCTGACGGGGTGCTGGACTTCACCGCCCCGGCCGCAAGCCTGTGGTTCGCCGAACTGGCGGCGCAGGCCCGTATCGTCCATGTCATCGGCACCACCGGCTGGGCGGAGGGGGAGGACGAACCCCTGCTGGCGGCGTCGCGCCATGCGCGGATCATCAAATCCGGCAACATGAGCCTGGGCGTCAACCTGCTGGCCAGTCTCGTGCGCAGGGCAGCGGCCGCCCTCGATGCGGATTTCGATATCGAAGTTCTTGAAATGCATCACAAACACAAGATCGACGCGCCTTCGGGAACCGCCCTGCTGCTCGGCGAGGCCGCGGCCGAGGGCCGGGGCATCGAACTTGCCGCGCGCTCCGTGCGCTCCCGCGACGGCATCATGGATCCGCGCAAGACGGGCGATATCGGCTTCGCGACGCTGCGCGGCGGATCGGTGATCGGGGAGCATTCGGTCATTTTCGCCGGCGAGGGCGAGCGGATCGAACTGACCCATCGTGCCGAAGATCGCCAGTTGTTCGCGCGTGGAGCCGTCAAGGCGGCACTCTGGGGGTTCGACCAGAAGCCGGGATTTTATTCGATGGCCGACGTGCTCGGCCTGAACGATTAGGGCGTGTCCCGCGTTTGGAAGAACGTGGAATGGTCTCGCAGTTAGCTTGAGGAGAAAGGCATGGATCGCCTTCTTGTGCTTGTCCGTCACGGACAGAGCGAATGGAATTTGCAGAATCTGTTCACCGGCTGGAAAGACCCGGGTCTGACAGAGCAGGGCCTTGCGGAAGCCCACAAGGCCGGCGAGCAGCTCAGGGATCTGAAGCTGACCTTCGACCTGGCCTTCACCTCCGTCCTGTCACGGGCGCAGAAGACCCTTGATGTCATCCTGGAGGAGCTCGGCCAGACGGGTCTCGAGACCATCAAGGACCAGGCCCTGAACGAGCGCGACTATGGCGACCTGACCGGCATGAACAAGGATGAGGCCCGCGAGAAATTCGGCGAGGACCAGGTGCATATCTGGCGACGGTCCTATGACGTTCCGCCTCCGGGCGGCGAAAGCCTCAAGATGACGGCCGAACGCGTGCTGCCCTATTACAAGACCGAGATCCTTCCCAGGGTCCTCTCCGGCAAGCGGACCATCGTCGCCGCCCACGGAAACTCTCTCAGGGCGCTCATCATGGAGCTGGAGGACCTCAGCCCGGAAGAAATCCTGAAGCGCGAACTGGGCACCGGCACTCCGATCATCTACCGCCTGGACGAGAATGGCGGTGTCGTGAGCGTGCAGGACCTGGCGGACTAGAAAAATACAAAGGGCGGTCGTTTGACCGCCCTCGTGCTTTGTGATTCAGATGTCGAACCCGCTCTGGGCGGCAACGTCCTTGAGCGGACGTTCCGGGCGGGCGCCGACATGGGTGATGACATTTGCCGCGCACACGCAGCCGAGTGACGTGGCATCGCTCAGCGAGTAGTCGCGGGCAAGGCCGAACAGGAACCCGGAGGCGAACAGGTCGCCCGCGCCGGTCAGGTCGACCACGTTGTCGATGGCCTGGGCGGACACCTTCACCGTCTCTTCCCTGTTGAACGCCATCGCCCCGTTCTCGCCGAGGGTGAGCGCCGTCAGGGCACCGGTCTCCCGGGCCGCGTTGATGGCGGTGTCGAGATCCGACGTCTCGTAAAGCGCGCGAAGCTCATGCTCGTTGGCAAACAGGAGATCGACGACCTTTTCGTTGAGGAGCGACTGGAATTCGCTGCGATAGCGGTCGACGCAGAAGGAATCGGACAGGGTCAGGGCCACTTTCCGGCCGTTCTTGTGAGCGATCTCCGCAGCTTTCAGGAACGCCTTCTTGGCCTCTTCCGGATCCCACAGATACCCTTCCATATAGGTGACTGCGGAAGCCGCGACGACGTCTTCGTCGACGTCCGAGGGGGTGAATTCGACACAGGCGCCGAGATAGGTGTTCATGGTCCGCTCGCCATCCGGCGTGATCAGGATCATCGAGCGTGCGGTCGGGTTGGAATCCCTCAGGCGCGGCGTATTGAAGTAGACGCCCGTGCCGTTCATGTCGTGGTAATAGCTATCGCCGAGTTCGTCTTCGGCAACCTTGCCGAAATAGGCCGGCTTGCCGCCGAGCGACGCGATTCCGGCAGCCGTATTGCCGGCGCTGCCGCCCGAAATGCGGACGGTCTGTCCCATCTTGTCGAAAAGGCGCACGGCCTCTTCCGTATCGATCAAGCGCATGGCGCCTTTGACGAGGTCCTCCCGGAGGAGGAAGTCTTCTTCGACATGCGCGAATACGTCGCAGATGGCATTACCAATACACAGGGCGTCAAATCTCGTTTCGGTCATATGGTCCTCTGAATGCGCCAACGTGTGGCGTTAGGAATGGGGATTAGGTCGCAGAGCGCGATTGGCTTCCGGTTCCTTGATCTTGTCCCTGAAGGGACTGGCGCGATAAACGCCGAGAATGTTCAGCTCTGCGCAGAAAAAGGCGAGTTCCTCGAGCGCAAGGGCAACCGCGGGATCGTCCGGGTGACCTTCCACATCTGCATAGAACATGGAGGCGAAGAACTGGCCTTCGAGCTGATACGATTCCAGTTTTGTCATATTCACCCCGTTCGTGGCAAATCCGCCAAGCGCCTTGTAGAGGGCGGCCGGCACGTTGCGGACTCGGAAAACGAAGGTGGTGATGACCGGCTGACCGTTATGCGCGGCCAGCAATTCGTCCCGTGACAGGATCACGAAACGCGTCGTGTTGTGCGCCTCGTCCTCCACATCGCGGCGCAGGATGTCCAGGCCGTAGATCTCGGCCGCCATCTCGGGGGCAAACGCGGCGACGGACGGATCTCCCAGTTCGGCGATCTGCCGGGCGGATCCCGCGGTATCGCCGCCGACGATCGTCGTCAGCCCCAGCTCGCGGATGACCTTCCGGCACTGGCCGAGGGCGTGGATGTGGCTCTGGACCTTTTTCAGGCCGCCGAGCGTCGCGCCTTTCGGCGCCATCAGCTGGAAGCGGATCGGCATGAAATATTCGCCGATGATGTGCAGGTCCGATTTCGGCAGCAGGTGGTGAATGTCCGCGACGCGCCCGGCGACCGAATTCTCGATCGGGATCATGGCGAGGTCGGCCGAGCCGTCCGCCATGGCGGAGAAGCAGTCCTCGAACGTGGCGCAGGGGATGGCTTCATAGTCGGGATAGACGCTCCGGCACGCCATGTGCGAATTGGCGCCGGTCTCTCCCTGGAATACAATTCTTTTTCTGTCGGTCATGGGTCTTTCCGCCTTGCAGCAGCCTGCTTCAAAGTGATTGGTAGGCCGCGCGTGCGCGTGCCAGGTCTTCCGGTGTGTTGACGTCCATCGGCGCGCTGTCGATCATCGATACGTCGATGCGCATGCCCGCTTCCAGGGCCCGCAGCTGCTCCAGCTTCTCCCGCATCTCCAGCGGCGAGGGGGGCAGCCTGACGAAATCGGCCAGTGCGGTGCGGCGGTAGGCATAGATGCCGATATGGTGATGCAGCGGGCCGTCCCCGCTCGGGGCCGTTGCGCGGGTGAAATAAAGCGCGCGGTGATGGCCCTGGCCATTCGGGGTTATGATCGCCTTGACGAATGTCGGATCGTCGCGAAATGCAGGATCGAGTTCGGTGGCGATCGTGCCGATGGCAACCTCCGGATTGGACAGCGGAGCGAACGCCGCCCGAATCGCCTCCGGGGCGATAAGCGGCACGTCCCCCTGCACGTTCAGGATGAATTCGTGCTTCCGTTCCGGGTCCAGAAGCTCGGCGGCTTCATGGATGCGGTCGGATCCCGAAGCATGGTCGGGTCTGGTCATGACGGCGGTGCCGCCGTTGTCGCGGACTGCTTCGGCGATGTCCTTGTCGTCGCAGGCGACGGCCACGGGGCCGATATCCGCGTTCAAGGCCTGTTCGAGAACCCGCACGATCATTGGCTTTCCGCAAATATCGGCCAGCGGTTTGCGGGGAAGGCGGGACGCCGCGAGGCGGGCCGGAATCAGGACAAGGGCAGCGGTCACGAGGGTCTCCATTGGGCCGGACGGGCCCGGCAAGACGTGAAAAACACCTGCCGCGTCCGTTTGTCGTATCAGATGTCCTTTTAAAGCTATGGACAGCAAGGTCAAAAATTTTTAGGTTCCGGCGACTTTTGAAAAGCTGATAGGGTTCGCAGCCTCATATTGCGAGCCCGGACGCGTATGAGCTTGGAGCCGGAGAGAATGGATTCCTTCACGCTGAACAAGGCCGCCGGCGCGGTCCTGATGGTGCTTATTCTGACAATGGGTGTTGGAATCGTATCCGACATAATCTTCGAGCCGACCATTCCCGGCGAGCCGGGATATGAGATCGTCGTTGCCTCCGAAGAAGATGCGACTTCGGAAGTGGAAGCGGTTCCGGAGGTGGCACCGATCTCCGAACGCCTGATCGAAGCGTCCGCCGACGCTGGCGAGAATGTCGCCAAGAAATGCCAGGCCTGCCACACATTTGAACAGGGCGGCGCCAACAAGGTCGGGCCGGCCCTGTGGAACGTTGTCGGCCGGAAGCCCGGCGGTGTGGACGGGTTCAGCTATTCTGCGGCGATGGCGCAGTTCGGCGAGGAACAGCCCGCGTGGACCTATGAAGAGCTGGATCATTTCCTGGCCGACCCGAAGGGCTACGTGAGCGGCACGTCCATGGGCTTTGCCGGTTTGCGCAAACCCGAAGACCGGGCGGACATAATCGCCTATCTTCGTCAGCAGGCTGACTCGCCTCAACCTCTGCCTGGAGAGTAAATTCCAGGCGAAAGCTTAAAATATATATGAAGAACGAAAAGCCGGATTAAATATCCGGCTTTTTTTACTTTGGCGGCATGAAAATTTAACATTTTCTTGTGCCTCGTAGTATAGTATCGGTGCGGGCGAGGGACAGGCGAGAACCATATGGGAGCTCATCTGACACGGCGTATCTTTTCGAAGTCGAGTGGAACGCTTGCCGCGTCCATTGTAGCGGGCGTTTGTTTTTTCGCCGGCATTGCAGTCACGGCGCATGTCGGCCAGCTTGTGCGCAACGGGCTGGTTGCCCAGCACAAGCGCGAAGCAACGGCTGAATTGTCCGAGGCGCGCGCGCGCCTTGAGCGGGAGATCAGCCGGACGGTTGCTCACGGGCTCGGCATCAGGGCCTATGTCGCGCAACTGGGCGACAAGCCGTTCGACATGGCGGACTATCTGAAGATCGCTGCCGATCTGGTTGAGGAAAACCCGTCCATCCGGTCAATCGGGCTTGCACCCAACAACATCCTTCGTGGCGTTTATCCGCAGGAACCCAACGAGGCGGCGCTCGGCCTGAACTACCGGATGAACTCTTCGCAATGGCCGGCGATCCGCGAGGCCATGACGAAGCGCGAAGTGGTAATTGCCGGCCCGCTGGATCTCGTCCAGGGCGGCCGGGCGCTCGTGATCCGGATACCGGTTTTCCTGCCGGCCTTTCCCGGCCAGCCGATCAAGGACCGGAGCTACTGGGGTATAGCGACCCTCGTCCTCGATGAGGACGGCCTGATGTCGGCCGCGGGCCTCAAGGATGGTGTCGGCGGGCTCCGCACGGCGGTTCTCAACAAGAACGCAGTCGGCGCGGCCAGCGTCACGTTCGGCAGCCCGGCCATTCTCGACAAGGACCATATCGCGCTTCCCCTTCATCTTCCCGGAGGGCTTAATTGGGAACTGATCGGCTATCCGGAGACCGGCTGGACGAATACCGGCAGCCAGGTCTGGTTCACCCAACTGGCCGGCAGCCTGATTTCCCTGGTCTTCGGCACGATGGCGTTTCTTCTGATCAATGAGGTCTACAAGGTCCGCTCCATGGCCCTCCACGACCCGCTCACCGGCCTGGCAAACCGGCGCCTTCTGGAGGAACGCATGCTCCAGCTTGCAAGCATGTGCGAGCGGTCCGGGGTGGGGTTTGAAATCTTCTACGTGGATCTGGATGCCTTCAAGCCCGTCAACGACAGCTACGGCCATGCGGTGGGCGATCAGCTGCTGATCGAAGTCGGCCGGCGGCTGCAGGTCGAGACCCGTCAGACGGACACGGTTGCCCGGGTCGGCGGCGACGAGTTCATCGTCCTGACCCCTGGCACAATGCGCCGTCACGAAAAGGAAGCGTTCCTGACGCGGCTGTTGGAATGTATCTCCGTGGTCTTCGAGTTTTCCGGAGCCAGGATCGACATGAGGGCCAGTATCGGCAACGCGAGTTTCCCCGCGGATGCCGGAACGGTGGAAGATCTGCTGAGGATCGCGGACAACCGGATGTATGCCCAGAAGGCCAATTCGAAGCAGGGCCCGAGGGATTTGCCCGACGGCGGCGTTCCCCAGGCAGGTTAAATTTCTGTCATATGGGCAACCAGCAGGTGACGTGGGGGCGGCTGGTGCCTAAGTTAGCGTTAGAGATCTGCAAAATTGGGATAAAAGCGGAGGGACGGAGAAGCCGATGGTGTTCACTTGGCGCGGTTTGAAATCGACAGCAGCGAAAGCTGTGCTGGCAGGCGTTGTGTCCATGACGGGGTTGAACCTGGCTTACGGGCAATCAGCCGAGCCGCAGTGGCGGCATGCCACGGCACTGACCGGAGAACCGCGCTACAGCCCTGACGTCGAACACTTCAACTATGTGGAACCGGATGCGCCCAAGGGGGGAAGGTCCGGCTATCGAGCATCGGAGGCTTCGATACGTTCAACCCCATTCTTCCGAAGGGAAGCATCGCTCCCGGCATCGGACTGATCTATGAAACCCTCATGGAGCAGGCGCTGGACGAAGACGACATCAGCGCGCAATACGGGGTCATTGCAGAGGCGGTCAGATATCCCGAGGACTATTCCTGGGTCGAATACCGGCTGAACCCCGACGCGAAATGGCATGACGGCCAGGCGATTACACCGGAAGACGTTGTCTGGTCGTTTGAAAAGGCGACCGAACTGGATCCGCGCAAGAAGTTCTACTATCAGAACGTCAAGTCGGCACAGGCGCTCCCGGACGGGGTCGTGCGCTTTGAATTCGACACGACGGGAAACAGGGAACTGCCGCATATCCTGGGCCAGTTGCTGGTGCTGCCGAAACACTGGTGGACCGGAACCGGAGACGACGGAAACCAGAGGGACATCGGCGGCAGCCTGTTGGAGCCGCCGCTGGGCTCGGGTCCCTACAAGATCGGGAGTTTCGAACCCAATCGACGCGTTACGTACCAACGGGTCGAAGACTACTGGGGGAAAGACCTGCCCATTCGCGTGGGAACCTACAATTTCGATGAGATCCAGTACGATTCCTATCGCGACCAGACCGTTCTGCTCGAGGCATTCAAGGGCGATCAGTATGACTGGCGCTCCGAGAATGTCGCAAAGAACTGGGCAACCGGCTATCAGGTGCCTCCAGTCGAAAACGGCCAGATCATACTGGAAAAGTTCCCGGACGAGGGGCGCGGCATCATGCAGGCCTTCGTCCCCAATCTACGTCTGGAAAAATTCAGCGATGAACGTGTCCGCCGCGCTTTGAACCTGGCATTCGATTTTGAATCAATCAATCGCACCGCCTTCTATGACCAGTATAATCGAACGGCTTCCTATTTCGCGGGAACGGAACTCGCTCACTCGGGACTGCCGGAAGGCAAGGAACTCGAGATCCTGGAAAGCGTTCGCGATCTGATTCCCGAAGAAGTATTCACGGAAGTTTACGAGAACCCCGTGAACGGCGATCCTCAAAAGCTTCGCTCGAACCTGCGCAAGGCGCTGAGCCTGCTCCAGGAGGCAGGTTACGAACTGAGGGGCAATACGCTGGTCAACCGCGCAACGGGAGAGCCGTTCACGATCGAGTTCGTCGACAACGACCCGAACAGCGAGCGCTATGTTCTCCCCTATGCCCAGAACCTGAAAAGACTCGGCATCGATCTCAGGCTTCGGATTCTGGACACGCCCCAATACACGAACCGTATTCGCAGCCGTGACTTTGAAATGACCACGCTTGGGTGGGCGCAATCCCTTTCACCTGGCAACGAACAGCGTGACTACTGGGGGTCCGCGGCCGCCGACCAGCAGCAATCCTTCAATTATGCGGGCATCAAGGACCCCGGCATCGATGCGCTGATCCAAAAGCTGATCTTTGCGGACGACCGTGAGACGCTGGTCGCGGCCACGCACGCTCTCGACCGCGTGCTCATGCACCATAACTTCGTCATCCCGCAGTGGTATTCCGGGGTCTTTCGCACGGCCCGCTGGAACCGCTTTGGTCGTCCGGATAACATTCCGGAGTACACGCACGGCTTCCCGACCATCTGGTGGTACGACGAGGAACTGGCCGCCAGTGTCGGAGCTCAGCGATGAGCGGGTTTTCCTTTCCATCCCGCAGGCGAGTGCTGAAACTCACGGGTGCGGCGGCGCTGCTGGCCGCGGTGCCCTGGAGGCGAGGGGCTGCGCTGGCCGCCGAAGAGCCTCCCGTGAACGGCCCCCAGCACGGCGTTTCCGTGTTCGGCAACCTGAAATACGGGCCGGACTTCAGGTATTTCGACTATGTCAATCCGAATGCCCCGAAGGGCGGGACCTTCTCGTTTCAGGCGCCCTACTGGTATTACAACCAGAACGTCCAGACCTATAACACCTTCAATTCCTTCATCTTGAAAGGAGATGCGCCGCCACGCATGGAGCTGTGTTTCGACACGCTCATGGTGCGGGCCTGGGACGAGCCGGACGCCGTCTACGGGCTGGTCGCCGAAACGGTCGAGGTTTCCGAAGACCGCAACGTCTTCACGTTCAATCTGCGGCCCGCGGCGCGGTTCCATGACGGTTCGAAGCTGACGGCCGAGGATGTCGCCTTTTCGCTCATGCTGATCAAGGCGGATGGCCACCCGATGCTGAGCCAGCCGCTGAATGCGCTGAAGGAAGTGGAGGTTGTGGACACTTACCGGGTCGTTCTTGTGTTCGACGGAACCCAGGCGCGTCAGTTGCCGCTGGAGATCGCCTCCACCATTCCGATCTTTTCCAAGCGGTATTATACGGCCTACGACTTCAAGCAGTCGACATTGACGCCGCCCCTGTCCTCCGGCCCGTACAAGGTCGGCAAGCAGGCTGTCGGGCGCTATGTCGAATACCACCGCGTCGAGAACTACTGGGCCAAGGAACTGCCCGTCGTGGTGGGAAGCTACAATTTCGCCGTTCTCCGGATCGAGTTTTTCCGCGAACAGCAGGTGGCGTTCGAGGCCTTCAAGAAAGGCAATGTGCTCTACAGGGAGGAATTCGTCTCCAAGACGTGGGCGACGGAATACAATTTCCCCGCATTTGAAGAAGGCAAGGTCGTGCGCACGGAATTTCCGGACGGGCGCCCGTCCGGAGCTCAGGGCTGGTTCATCAACACGCGGCGGGAGAAATTCCAGGATCCTCGCGTTCGCGAGGCACTCGGCTATGCTTTCGATTTCGAATGGTCCAACAAGAACCTGTTCCACGGGCTGTACGTGCGGACACAGTCGTTTTTCGAAAACTCCGACATGAAAGCGGTCGGGCCGCCCCGGCCGGAAGAACTGGCCCTTCTGGAACCGTTCCGCGACCAACTGCCCGAAACCGTCTTCGGTGAGCCGATCATGCCGCCGGTCAGCGACGGCTCCGGCAATGACCGCAGCCAGTTGCGCAAGGCAAGCAACCTGCTGAAAGAGGCAGGTTATGAGCGCCGGGGAGGCATGCTGGTCGGTCCGGACGGAGGCCCGTTGACGATCGAGTTCCTGAACAACACGACGGCTTTTGAACGGATTACCAATCCGCTGATCAAGAACCTGGAGAGACTGGGGATCAAGGCGAACCTGCGCGTCGTCGATCCGGCGCAATACCAGTCGCGGCTGAACGACTATGATTTCGATATCGCCAGCCGCAGGTTCAGCCTTGACGCCACGCTGTCCGACAGCATCCGCGACATATGGGGATCAAGGGCGGCCGCGATACCGGGCAGCTACAATGTCGCCGGCATTGCCAGCCCCGTCGTCGATGCGCTGATCGACAAGGTGATTGCCTCCCGGTCGCGCGAGGAAATGACCACCGCCGCCCGGGCCCTGGACCGGGTGCTGCGGGCCGGGCATTACTGGATACCGCAGTGGTACAAGAACATCCATACCGTTGCGATGTGGGATATCTACGGTTATCCGGAAGAACCGCCTCGCTATTTCTTCCCTGTTGAAGAACTCTGGTGGATAGACAAGGAAAAGGCGGCAAAACTCGGCAAAGGCAGTTAGGGTCCGACCAAAGGCTTTCACATTACGAACACACTGAGTAGTCAGGTGTTATCTCCGGCCCGCTTCAGAAGGCCAATAACCAAGGGGACTGCGCGAGCTTCATGGGCGCCTATATTCTTCGCCGCATACTGCTGATGATCCCGACGCTGGTCGGGATCATGGCAATCAACTTCGCGATCATCCAGTTCGCGCCCGGTGGCCCGATCGAGCGGGTCATTGCGCAATTGCAGGGCACCGACGTTTCGGCAACCTCCCGCATCGGCGGGGGCGGCGGCGATATGGGCGGTGCCGGAAACGATGCGTCGGGCGGAAGCGGCGGAGGGGCCGGAGTGACCTCCAAATACCGGGGTGCCCAGGGGCTCGATCCGGAGTTCATCAAGGAACTGGAGGTGCAGTTCGGATTCGACAAACCGCCGCTCGAACGCTTCCTGAACATGCTCTGGGATTACGCCCGGTTCGATTTCGGCGAGAGTTATTTCAGGGACGTGAAGATCCTCGATCTCATTGGCGAGAAGCTGCCGGTGTCGATCTCCCTGGGGATCTGGATGACCCTGATATCCTATCTGATCTCCATTCCGCTGGGGATCAGGAAGGCGGTCAGCGACGGGTCCCGGTTCGATATCTGGACATCGGGCGTGATCATCGTGGCCTACGCCATTCCCGGCTTCCTCTTCGCCGTTCTCCTGATTGTGCTTTTTGCGGGCGGGTCCTTCTGGGATCTGTTCCCCTTGCGCGGTCTCGTATCGGACAACTGGGAGGAACTGTCGTGGCCGGCGCGCATCGTCGACTACTTCTGGCACCTTGCCCTGCCGCTCACCGCCATGGCCCTGTCCGCATTCGCAACGCTCACGCTGCTGACCAAGAACTCGTTCCTCGATGAAATCCGCAAGCAGTATGTGATCACCGCGCGGGCAAAGGGCCTGACCGATCGCCAGGTTCTCTACGGCCACGTTTTCCGCAATGCCATGCTGATCGTGGTCGCGGGTTTCCCCGGCGCGTTCATCTCCTCGTTCTTTGCCGGCGCGCTGCTGATCGAGCAGATCTTCTCGCTCGACGGCCTGGGCCTGTTGGGTTTCGAATCCGTCATCAACCGCGACTATGCGGTCGTGTTTGCCACGCTCTACATCTTTTCGCTGATGGGACTGCTGGTCAATCTGATCTCCGACCTCACCTACATGTGGATCGATCCGCGGATCGATTTCGAGAGCAGGGAGGTCTGATCGATGACACCCGATCATGGCACCGATGCGGACACCTACGCCCCGGAAAGCGGGCGCCACGCCAACGTGAGGCCCGGCGGCGATCACGCACAGGGCTCCACGCAAACACATGACGCCGCGCCCCTGAAAAAATCGCGCCTGTCGCCGATCAACCAGCGCAGGCTTGCCAATTTCAAGGCCAACAGGCGGGGCTACTGGTCGCTCTGGATTTTCCTGGTTCTGTTCGTCCTGGCGATGCTTGCCGAATTCATAACCAACGACCGGCCGATCCTCGTCTCCTACAAGGGCGAGCTGTTGGCGCCTGTCTTTGTCGATTATCCGGAAGAGAAGTTCGGCGGCTTCCTGGCGGTGACCGACTATCGCGATCCGTTCGTTCAGGACGAGATAAATGCCAACGGCTGGATGCTGTGGCCGCCGGTCCGCTATTCCTACCGGACGGTGAACCGCGACATCCCGGTTCCGGCGCCCGCGCCGCCCTCCTGGATGATGGACAAGGAGCAGCGCTGCTCGCGCTATCCGCTCGGTGTGGATGACCCCAACTGCGTCATCGGCAACTGGAACTGGGTGGGGACCGACGATCAGGGCCGCGATGTTCTGGCCCGCCTGATCTACGGCTTCCGCATATCCGTCCTGTTCGGCCTGGCCCTGACGCTGGCCTCCTCCGTCATCGGTGTCGCGGCCGGCGCGGTGCAGGGGTATTACGGCGGCTGGCTCGACCTCATCTTCCAGCGGTTCATCGAGATCTGGACGGCGATCCCGACGCTCTACCTGATCCTGATCGTCTCCTCGTTCCTGGTGCCCGGTTTCTGGACGCTGTTCACCATTCTGCTCGCCTTTTCCTGGGTGGCCCTGGTCGGCGTGGTGCGGGCGGAGTTCCTGCGCGGCCGGAATTTCGAATACATTTCAGCCGCCCGCGCTCTTGGCGTTTCCAACGGGGTCATCATGTGGCGGCACCTGCTGCCCAATGCCATGGTGGCAACGCTCACCTTCATGCCGTTCATCCTGAATGGTTCGATCTCGACCCTGACCGCCCTGGATTTCCTGGGCTTCGGCCTGCCGCCCGGCTCCGCATCGCTCGGCGAGCTTCTGGCTCAGGGCAAAAACAACCTTCAGGCCCCGTGGCTGGGCATAACCGGATTTATCGTCATCTCGCTGATGCTGAGCCTGCTGATCTTCATCGGCGAAGCGGTGCGCGATGCGTTCGATCCGCGCAAGAGCATGGCGTAACGAGGACATGATGGCAGACGAGACCCTCCTTTCCATAAAGGACCTGTCGGTCGCCTTCACCCAGGGCGGCCGCGAAACCCTCGCCGTCGACCGGATCTCCTTCGACATCCGAAAGGGAGAGACGGTCGCGCTGGTCGGCGAGAGCGGGTCGGGCAAGTCCGTTTGCGCCCTCTCGGTGCTGAAACTGCTGCCCTATCCGGCGGCTTCGCATCCTTCCGGCCGGATCGAAATGGGCGGCAAGGATCTTCTGCAGGCCGGCGAGAGCGAGATGCGCAAGGTGCGCGGCAACGTCGTGTCGATGATCTTCCAGGAGCCGATGACCTCGCTCAATCCGTTGCACACGGTGGAAAAGCAGATCGCGGAAGTGCTGAAGATCCACCGCGGCATGGGCGACAACCAGGCAAGGGCGCGTGTGCTGGAACTGCTCGGCCAGGTCGGCATCGCCGAGCCTAAGACGCGCCTGAAATCCTATCCGCATCAGCTTTCCGGCGGCCAGCGCCAGCGCGTCATGATCGCCATGTCGCTCGCCAACGAACCTGATCTCCTGATCGCCGACGAGCCGACCACCGCGCTCGATGTGACGGTGCAGGCGCAGATCCTGCAATTGCTCAAGGACCTGCAAAGCCGGCTCGGCATGGCCATGCTGTTCATCACCCACGATCTGGGCATTGTGCGGAAATTTGCCGACCGCGTATGCGTGATGACCCACGGCAAGATCGTCGAGCAGGGACCGGTGGCCGACCTCTTTGAGCGCCCGCAGCACGACTACACCAGGCATCTTCTGGCCGCCGAGCCGAAGGGTGAACCGCCCAGAACCGACAAGAGCAAGCCGATCGTCGTCCAGGCGGATGACCTGAAGGTCTGGTTCCCGGTAAAGCGCGGGCTCATGCGCCGCACGGTCGACCACGTCAAGGCGGTCGACGGGATCGATGTCACCGTCCGGCAGGGCCAGACGCTCGGCATCGTCGGCGAAAGCGGCTCCGGCAAGACGACGCTCGGTCTCGCCATCCTGCGCATGATCTCCTCCAAAGGCCGGATCACGTTCGACGGCAAGGAAATCCAGACCAATTCCTGGAAGGAAATGCGTCCGCTGCGGCGGGACATGCAGGTCGTCTTTCAGGATCCCTTCGGAGCCCTCTCCCCGCGCATGTCGGTGGCCAATATCGTGGGTGAAGGGCTCCAGGTGCATTTTCCCGGCATCTCCGCCGAGGAGCGCGACAGGAAGGTGGCCAAGGCGCTCGAGGAGGTCGGCCTCGACGCATCGACGCGCCATCGCTATCCGCACGAGTTTTCCGGCGGCCAGCGCCAGCGCATCTCCATCGCGCGGGCCATGGTCCTGGAGCCGAAATTCGTCATGCTGGACGAGCCGACCTCGGCGCTCGACATGAGCGTCCAGGCCCAGGTCGTCGACCTGCTGCGCGACCTGCAGAAGGCCCACGGCCTCGCCTATCTCTTCATCTCCCACGATCTGAAGGTGGTCAGGGCGCTCGCCAACGAAGTCGTCGTCATGCGCCAGGGCAAGGTGATGGAATCCGGCCCGGCGGAGCAGATCTTCGACGCGCCGCAGACCGATTACACCAAGGCCCTGATGGCCGCCGCCTTCCGCCTGGAAGCCGCCCCGGAAGGGGTGGTGAGCGCCTAGGGTATGGCCCCCACCAGGCTCACGTGACCGTATGAGCGCTGGCTTGATCGTCCCGGCTGCCGCGAAGCGGAGAGCCGGGGCCGGCGCGCTGCGGATTGTCGCGAAATGCACCGAAAAATCCAGGCCGTGGCTCTCGGGCCCCGGCCCTCGCTGCCGCCCAGTCCGGGGCAGGTATCAAGCCTCGCTGCCCAAAGATGATGCTTGAAACATCATCTTTGATATGTAAATAGTGCATACTCATGAGTGAGGGATGAACTCATATGATCACAGCCGCTCAGATGCGCGCCGCGCGTGCGCTTGCCGGCATCGACCAGAAGACGCTTGCCGAAAAGGCCGGCGTGTCGGTGCCGACGATCCAGCGCATGGAGGCCAGCGAAGGCAATGTGCGCGGTGTGATCGAGACGCTGACCAGGGTGATCGACGCCCTCAACGCCTGCGGCGTCGAGGTGATCAGCGACAATCAGGTGAGCGAGCGCGGCGGCCGAGGCGTGCGGCTCATCGAGCCGGGGCAGCCCGGCGGCCGAGCGGCCGGGTGACGCGCAAAACCACTTCGAACGACGGCATCCGCCGACCATAGTGCCGACGGTCCCGCCGCCTTCAGGAAGGCAGGAAGGACACAATGGAGTCTTCACGACAGGCGCAAGCAGCTGCTGGATCGGGTAGCCCGCGGGCGGCACCGGTTTCCGCTCCGACATTTGTGGAGCTGTTCACTCCCAAGCTCGTCACCGTGATGCGCGAAGGCTACGGCTGGGTGCAACTGCGCACCGACGCAGTCGCCGGGCTGACCGTGGCCATCGTGGCGTTGCCGCTGTCGATGGCGATTGCCATCGCCTCCGGCGTTTCGCCCGAGCGCGGTCTCTACACGGCCATCATCGGCGGTTTCCTGATCTCGGCCCTTGGCGGCAGCCGGTTCCAGATCGGTGGTCCGGCCGGTGCCTTCATCGTGCTGGTCGCTGCGAGCGTGCATCGCCATGGGATCGACGGCTTGCTTCTGGCAACCATGATGTCGGGCGTCTTTATGCTCGCCGCCGGCTATCTCAGGATAGGCACCTATATCAAGTTCATTCCCTATCCGGTAACGGTCGGCTTTACCGCCGGCATCGCCGTCATCATCTTTTCCAGCCAGCTCAAGGACCTGTTCGGCCTGACCGTGGCGGGCGAGGTGCCCGGCGAATTCGTGGAAAAACTCACCGTCCTCGCCGAGGCTCTCCCGACCTTCAACTCGGCAGCGATCGCCCTGGCGGCACTCACCATCTTCACGATTTCCGGTCTGAAACGCCTGCGGCCGGGCTGGCCGGGCATGCTGATTGCGGTCGCCGCGGCTTCGGTTCTGGCCGCCGTCCTGGCGCTGCCGGTGGAGACGATCGGCTCCCGCTTCGGCGGTATCCCGCGCAGCCTGCCGCTGCCGTCCCTGCCGCCGCTCGACGTTGCAACCGTGCTGGCCGTCCTGCCGGACGCGATTGCATTTGCCTTGCTGGGCTCGATCGAATCCCTTCTGTCCGCCGTTGTGGCCGACGGCATGACCGGGCGCCGTCACCGCTCCAACTGCGAACTCGTCGCACAGGGCGTGGCCAACATCGCTTCGGCGCTTTTCGGCGGCATCTGCGCGACAGGCACCATCGCGCGTACAGCGACCAATGTCCGGGCCGGGGCGCATGGGCCGGTGTCAGGGATGCTGCACGCCCTGTTTCTGCTCGGCTTCATGCTGGTGGCGGCCCCGCTGGCCAGCTATATCCCGCTCGCCGCCCTGGCCGGCGTTCTGGCCGTCGTCGCCTGGAACATGATCGAAAAGCATGCCTTCGCCGCGCTCCTGCGTTCCTCGCGCGGCGATGCGCTCGTGCTGATGGTCACGTTCCTGCTGGTCGTCTTCCGTGACCTGACGGAGGGCATCGTCGTCGGCTTTGCCCTCGGCGCCGTGCTCTTCATCGGCCGCATGTCGAAGGCGATTTCGGTCGAAATGCAGGCCCTGCCGTCGCTCGACGATGTCGCTGACAGCAGCAACGGCCAGCGGGAGGCCTACCAGGCGGAAACCGCAAGCAACCCGGATACGGTCATCTACCGGATTTCCGGCGCCTTCTTCTTTGGCGCTGCCTCCACCGTCGGCTCGGTGCTCGACCACATTGCCGACAAGAGGCGCAACTTCATCCTGGACTGCTCGGCGGTGCCGTTCCTGGATTCCACGGCCGCCAGCGTCATCGAAGGCTCGGTGCGCAAGGCGAAGCGGGCGGGCGTGCGCTTCTTCATCACCGGCGCTTCGCAACAGACGCTGCGCATGCTGATCACCCACCACGTGCGTCCGCCGGACGTCCGCTACAAGTCGACCATCGCCGGTGCCCTGCGGCAGATTGCGAAGGAAAGCGGAGCGGGCGGGGAACCGTAGGTCCATTGGCGGCGCGAGTAGAGCCGCTTGTGCGGCGCGCCGGCGTGAGGTTCGCGAATGGCCCGCGACATCACCCCACCCAGCAGGTGGCAAAGAATCCGTTCTTTTCCTGATCCTTGCCGATGGAGCGGCGGGTCTTGAAACCGATGAGCCCGTCGGCTCCGCCGACATCGTGGCCGAGTCTCTGCAGGCGCTCCTGAAGGTTCCGGACAGCCCCGCGGGTGGTTTCCTTCATCGGCTTCCAGTCGCCGGCAAAGCCCTGGTTGTTGCCGTAGCGGTCGGCCAGGTGCCCGACAAACAGCGCGTAAGTGTCGCTCTCGTTATAAGCCTTCAGTACATAGAAGTTCTCCGTGGCGATGAAGGCGGGACCATAGCGGCCGGCGGGCAATAGGATATTGCCCGGCTGGTTCAGCTCATGATCGGGAAAGGGCTTGCCGCTCACGCGCTTGACGCCTTCGCGCACGAAGGTGGAAATCTTCTGGCGGTTGTCCGGCCCCTCGCGGGTGCACGAAATGGTATTGGGCAGATGGACCTCATAGCCCCAGTCCCGGCCTGTCAGCCAGCCATGGGCGGAAAGGTAATGGGCGATCGAGGCCATGGTATCGACCTCAGACGTCCAGATGTTGCGCTTGCCGTCGCCGTCGAAGTCGACGGCATATTTCAGGAAGGACGAGGGCAGGAACTGCGGCTGGCCCATGGCCCCGCCCCACGAGCTCTTCATGGCACTGCGCGAGACGTCGCCGTTCTGCAGGATCTTCAGCGCCGCAACCAGCTCGCCCTTGAAGAAATCCGGCCGCTGGCCCATGAAGGCCTGCGTCGCCAGAACCCGCACCGCATCATAGGGGATCTTCGCCCCGCCATAGCCCGACTCCCGCGCCCAGATCGCCAGGATGATACGCCTCGGGACGCCGTACCGGGCCTCGATGGCGCCGAGCGTGCCGGCATGTTTCTGCATCAGCCGGCGGCCGCCGGGAACGAGCGCGTTGAACTGGCTGTCGCGGAAATAGCGCGCGGGCGTGCGAAACTCCGCCTGGAAGTTGACTTCCGGCGACTTTCCCCGGCCGCCCGGTCCGACAAGGCCGGGAAGGGAGGTGTCGGGGGCAAGACCGGCCAGCTCCCGGTCGATGGTCGCCTGCGAGACGCCCGCCGCCCGGGCCGCCGGGATTACCTCGGAATTCAGGAACTGACGGAATTGGGCATCATACTGACCGGCGGCTGCCGGCAGGGCCGCGGCAAGGGCCGGGAGGACGAGCAAAAGGCACACGAGGCGACGGATCACGGGCAGGCTCCAGGGTGTAAGTGCCGGCAAGCCTAACATGATCCGGCCTCCGGGCCGACAGCGCTCACAGCTCTGTCCACGCCAGATGGCGGCCCATCTGGTCCATCAGCCAGCGTTTTTCGAAACGGTACCAGCTGCCGCCCCGTTTCTGGTCGCGCTGCCTTGTGATCGGTTCGCCCATCAGATGGCACATCAGCAGCGTGCCGACGGCGCCATGTCCGACGAAGAGGACCGGATGGTCGTCCGGGATCTGGCGCAGGACGCTCCTGATCCCGTTGACCACCCGGTTCTGCGCATCGATCGCCCGTTCCCAACCGCGGACGGACTCGCCGGGATTTGCAAAGAACGCATCGGCGGTCGTCTCGAATTCGGCCGGCGGGAGAAAGCCCGTGGCGCTCCTGTCGTTCTCGTGCAGGAAATTATAGACCCGGTGGAAAACCCTCAGGTGCCCGGCAAAGACCTGTGCGGTCTCTATCGCCTTGCGTTCGTCGCTGGAGACGACCTGCCTGACGTCCCTGGCAAAGGGCTGCCGGACCGCCTTGGTTGCCCGCTCCCGGCCAAGCTCCGACAGGCCCCATTCCGGCACCGGCACGTCCGGATCGATCCGGACCTCCGGATGGGTCAGGTAAACGCACCAGCTCATTCGTTTTCCAGCCAGCCGACGATCAGTTCATGGGCGATCGAGATCGGCGGCGGGATCCTGTGCCCCTCCGGATGCGTGCCCGCGATCATCCGGCGGACTTCGTCCCGGTCGCACCACTTGCAGGCTTCCAGCTCGTCATCCTCGATCTGGATCTCGGTGGAAACGGCGGTGCCCATGCAGCCGAGCATGAGGTTTGCCGGAAACGGCCATGGCTGATTCGAGATCAGCCGGACATCGCTCACCCTGATGCCGGATTCCTCCAGCGTTTCGCGCCGGACCGCCTGTTCGATGGTCTCGCCGGGCTCCATGAAGCCGGCAAGCGTGGTGTAGATCCCTTCCGCCAGACGGGGCGGGCGGCCGAGCAGGGCCCGCTCGCCGTCCGTGATCAGCATGATCACGCAAGGATCAGTGCGCGGAAAGTGCTGTCCGCCGCAGTCCGGACAATCGCGCCGGTATCCCGCCTCGGACATCACGGTCCTCGCGCCGCAGCGGGAGCAGAACCGGTGCGTGCGGTGCCAGTGGATCAGGGCGCGGGCCTGGGCGAGCGGGCCCAAATCTTCCGGCGGAAGCAGGTTCTTGAGGGCGAGCGTCCTCAAGTCTTCCAGCCTCAGGTCCGTCCGCTCCGCCAGCTCCTCGTCGCCGACCGGCAGCGTCGTTGCAAAGATCGCCTGACCGTTTTCGGGCCTCAAGCCCAGAAACACCAGCTCCTCCGGATCGGCACCGAGCGCTTTGGCGGCCGGCAGGTCATGGCCCATCGTCAATGTCTCTGCGGCGGCAAAGACGAGAGTCCTGTCGGTCGAAAGCACGATCCTGGTGTCGCGCCCGGTCAGGAGACCGTCGAGATAGGCCTTGTCGCCACGGCGCGTCGATTGCCGGTCGAGACTATTGCCGAGAAAACTCATCTCCATTGCCTGGAGATCGGCGGCAGGAGCGTGCATGTTCTGAATCCTTGGAAAGATGTCTGGCAGACTGGGACGCAGTGGAAACTAGGATGGCGAAAGTCCCATGTCCAGATGGGCGCCGTGTCCTAGCCGTCATCCGACGTGAAGGCGTCCCGAAGATGCTCGACCAGGTTTTCCGCCTTTGCCGGGTCGTAGGCTTGCGGGGGAACGACGCCCCACACGGGCCCGGGCCAGGCCGCGTCGTCGCGGGTGCGGGCGATCACATGCACATGCAGCTGCGAGACCTGGTTGCCGAGCGCGGCGACGTTCAGTTTCTCGCAATTCACGGCGGATCGGAGAGCCTTGCTGGCCAGGGCGATTTCCCGCATCAGCTGCTGCTGGTCGTCCTCGTCGAGATCGATGATTTCAACCAGGTCCTGCTGGCGCGGAATAAGCAGCAGCCAGGGATAATTGGCATCCTTCATCAGCCTAACCGTCGAAAGCGGCAGATCGGCAACGAAATGGCTGTCGCCTTCCAGGCGCGGATTGAGGTTGAAAAAGGTCATGTCGCGTCATCCAGAGAGATCGAGGAATGTGGTGCTTCGCGTGTCCGGCGCCGACATTACAGCATAGGGCGAGAAGGCGGGAGATGCGAACCTGTTTTGCCGTTCGTCCCTTCAGCGTTTCCGGCAAAGAAAAAACATCGGCCGCCCCCTTGCCAAACCCCGTGTGTCTTCTGATATAAGGCCCTCGGGAGGTTGGTGGTGGACGAGCCACTCGCCAACCGGGTCAGGTCCGGAAGGAAGCAGCCCTAACGAGCATCGGCACGGGTCACCGTGCCAGCCTCCCACCCTTCGTTTTCGTTTGAAGAGACGATGAGCACTGCCGGATAGCGCAGTGCTTTTTTGTTTTGCACCGACGTGTTCCGCCCTGGGATCTTTCCAATCGGACAGGGCAGACGCCCTGCCGGTTTCCAGGATGCCATGCACAGAAAAACTTTCAAAAGCCCGTCCAACTTTTTAAAAAAGCCGCTATGGTGCAGCACATGGATGAGACAGGCTTTCTGCAAGGTGGCGCCGGTGAGGCGCCGGGACTGATGGACGATCACGTGACCGCCAAACCGGCATCGCAAGATGGTGCTTACCGCGTTCTGGCGCGGAAATACCGTCCGAAGACGTTTGAGGATCTGGTCGGCCAGGAGCCGATGGTGCAGACGCTGGAAAACGCTTTCGAAACCGGGCGCATCGCCCAGGCCTGGATGCTGACCGGCGTGCGCGGGGTCGGCAAGACGACCACCGCCCGTATCCTGGCGCGCGGCCTCAATTACGAAGTGCCGGGCCTTGCCGACAAGCCGACGGTGAAGCTTTCGCAGGAAGGCACGCACTGCAAGGCGATCATGGAAGGCCGCCATGTCGACGTCATCGAGATGGACGCCGCCTCCCATACCGGCATCGGCGATATCCGCGAGATCATCGATGCCGCCCGCTACCGTCCGGCCACGGCGCGCTACAAGGTCTATATCATCGACGAAGTGCACATGCTGTCCAACGCGGCGTTCAACGGTCTCTTGAAGACCCTGGAAGAGCCGCCGGAGCACGTGAAGTTCATCTTCGCCACCACCGAGATCCGCAAGGTTCCGATCACGGTTCTGTCCCGCTGCCAGCGCTTCGACCTGCGCCGCATCGAGCAGTCGAAGCTGATCGGACTGCTGCGCCGGATTTCGGACGCGGAAGATATCCGGATTTCCGACGAAGCCCTGATGCTGATCGCCCGGGCAGGTGAAGGCTCGGCCCGCGATTCCCTCTCGCTGCTCGATCAGGCGATGGCCCATGGAGCGGGCCGGATCGAGGTGGAAGACCTGCGCCAGATGCTCGGCCTCGCCGACCGGGCGCGGGTGATCGATCTCTTCGGCCACCTGATGGCCGGCCGCATCGAAGAGGCGCTGGGCGAACTTCAGGGTCAATATGAGGTCGGTGCGGATCCGGCGGTCGTGTTGACGGATCTTGCCGACTTCACCCATCTGGTAACCCGCATGAAGGTAGCCCCGAAATCCGCCGACGAGGCCTCCGTCACGGAGGCCGAAAGAGGCCGGGGGCGGGAATTTGCCGAGAAACTGTCGGTCCGCCTCCTCTCCCGTGCCTGGCAGATCCTTCTGAAGGGCGTTCAGGAAGTTCACGCGTCGTCAAAGCCCCTGGCAGCTGCCGACATGGTTCTCGTGCGTCTGGCCTATGCCGCCGACCTGCCCGATCCGGGCGAATTGATGGAGCAGGTCAGGAACGGCCGGAATCCGTTTGGCGGCGGCGGTGTCCCCTCAGGTGGCGGCGGCGCGCCTTCCGGCGGCGGCACCCAGGCAATGGCCGTCGGCATGCCGCGGTCCTCCGGTTCGTCGGGCAGCGGGCCGACCATGCGAAGCGGCGCCCGGCCGCAGCTTTCCGCCATCCAGGGCGGCATGCCGAACGAGCGGGCAGCGCCGCAGATGGCGCCCGAGCCGGAGATCGCGGCCGAGCCCGCCCACAATCTGCGCAGCCTCCACGATTGCGCCGCGCTTGCTTCCGAAAATCGCGACATTCCGATGAAGGTCGCGATCCAGCGGCAGATGCGGCTGGTGAAATTCGAGCCCGGCAAGATCGAGATCCAGCCGACCGAAGATGCGCCGCCCGATATTGCCGGTGAGCTCGGCCGCAAGCTGATGGAATGGACCGGTCAGCGCTGGTTCGTGGTCGTCTCGCGCACGCAAGGGCGCCCGACCATTCACGAGGAACAGGAAGCCAATCAGCAGCAGCTCCTGTCCGACGCGAAGTCGCATCCGACCGTTGCCGCGTTGCTCTCCCAGTTCCCGGGGGCCAGGGTCGTCGACGTGAAGGTTCAGGTCACCGACGAAGATGAAGCCGCCTTGGCCGATCCGCTTCTGAACGATCCCCTGCTCAACGAAGCGCTGGGCAATGACGAAGACGATTGATCCGCAGGCATTGTTCTTTAAAAGCGAAACTTAGATAACAAGAGCGCCCCGCGTTGGCAGGCGCATGAGGTGTTGGAAGGAGCTAGCCCCATGGATTTCCTCAAGATGATGAAACAGGCCAAGCAGATGCAGGAGCAGATGGGCTCGCTGCAGGAACAGATCGTTGAGATCGAGGCGGATGGGTCGGCCGGCGGCGGCCTGGTTTCCCTGCGGCTCAACGGCAAGGGCGAGCTCAAGAGCCTGAAGATCGATCCGTCGCTTCTGAAAGAGGGTGAAGGCGAGATCCTGGAAGACCTGATCATCGCGGCCCACGCCGACGGGCGCGTGAAAGTCGACCAGGCCATTCAGGAGAAAACCCAGGAGCTTATGGGCGGCCTCGGCCTGCCCCCCGGCATGAAACTGCCGTTTTGAATTTGGAGTAAGGGTTGCCGGGGAGAGCCGTTTTCCACGGCCCTGAACCGTCGGACGGGAGGCAAGCCTTTCGTCCAAGTCGGGTGAAACTGGAAGAAAACGGGAATGGCGCAAAAGAGTGTCGCAGGTCCGGAAATCGAGCGGCTGATTCAGCTGCTGGCCAAGCTGCCGGGCCTCGGCCCGCGCTCCGCCCGCCGTGCCGCCCTGCATCTCATCAAGAAAAAGGACCAGCTTCTGGTGCCGCTCGCCGAGGCCATGGGCGTGGCGGTGAAGGAGATCGGCATCTGCTCCACCTGCGGCACCGTCGATACGTCCGATCCCTGCACCATCTGTTCGGATCCCAGGCGCGATCCCGGCCTTCTTGTGGTGGTGGAGGATGTCGCCGACCTCTGGGCGCTGGAGCGCGCCAGCGCAATCAATGCCCGATACCATGTGCTCGGCGGGACGCTTTCCCCGCTCGACGGCATCGGCCCGGACGATCTGAACCTTGCCTCGCTGATCGACCGCTGCAGCTTGGAAGGCTTCAGCGAAGTTATCCTGGCGATCAACGCGACGGTCGAGGGCCAGACCACCGCCCATTACATCATGGACCAGCTTTCCCACCTCGACATCAACGTCACCCGCCTGGCCCACGGTGTCCCTGTCGGCGGGGAACTGGACTACCTGGACGAGGGGACGCTGTCCCAGGCGCTGAAGGCACGGACGCGGTTCTGAGGGGAGTGCCGTGACCGAACCAAGCCTTGAAATCAAATATTTCCTGACTTTCCACGGCAATGAAGACATTGAGGACCTGAAGGAGTTTCCTGTCGAAGGCCTGAATGAACTCGCAATATACGTGACGATCGGCATAGGTGAAGTCGGGTCTAAGAGCGCAAATGACTTCAACTTGATGATCTTGTGCGGTGAAACGCAGAGGATGAAACATGCAGCAAAACGCGCCGGGCGCGAAAGCGTGAAGTACAAGCGTTTTTCCAGCATCGACATGAATATTGCCGAGAATTGGATCCGGGACAGGGTGAGGAAATGCGACGCCGGATCGTACGAAGCGAGCCTTCCGTGTTTGCGAAGAAATTTCGAATGGGAATACGAAGGGTGCAAGCCCCTGTATCGAGATAACCCGTCAGCTTGAACTTGGCGTGTGTTGGGTCTTGAATGCTAAGCGTCCCCGAAGGCTCATCAGAACTCACTTCTCAAACCGATAACCGCAGCAGAATAGATCCCCGGCATGCGGAAAATCCGGCTGGACGCTGATCCAAACTCAGTTGCGCGATGCAATGCATACAGCGCTAAGTTTTGCCGCGAACGGGGCATCTTGTGTTCCGGGCCCCGATTTCCTATGTGCATGAGGTCCACGATCCGACCGAAGGGGTTCCATGTTCCAGGCAGCTTCCCGAGCCATGTCTCAGGTTTTCGAACGGCCTTTCCGGTCGATCTTCTGGAAAATGCTCGGATTCACGCTCGCCGTCCTGTTGGTGATCTGGGTCGTGTTGCAGGGCCTGGTGGTGAATTTTCTCGAGCTGCCCTATGGCTGGATGGACACGGTCGTTTCGGTCCTCACCGGCATCGGTGCCGTGTTCGCGCTCGGGTTTCTGATCGCGCCCATTTCGGCGCTGTTTGCGGGCCTCTTTCAGGACGATGTCGCCGATATTGTCGAAGCGCGGGATTATCCCGGCGACCGGCCCGGCAAGGCGCTGCCGCTTGCGCAATCGGTCGGCCAGACGATCAAGTTCACCGGCGTCGTGATCCTCGGCAATATCCTTGCCCTGCTGCTGCTGCTGATCCCGGGCGTCAACCTGGTGGCATTCTTTGTCGTGAACGGCTATCTGCTCGGCCGCGAATTCTTCGAATTCGCCGCCATGCGCTTCCTGCCTCCGGCAGAGGCCAAGGCTTTCCGCAAAGCGAGGAGCGGAACCGTGTTTATCGGCGGCCTCGTCATTGCCGCCCTGCTGGCCGTGCCGGTGCTGAACCTGGTCACCCCGATTTTCGCGACCATATTCATGATGCATCTTTTCAAGCTGCTTTACGCCCGCCAGCCCGGATATGCGGGAGCCCGCGAGGGTTGATATTCCGGACCGCGGTCCTGAATGACGGCGTCCGCTGACTGCCGACGCTTTCCAGGACTTGCATCTTCGCCGGCAATCTGAAGAACTGCCAAGCCAGTATGGAGAGGCAGATGCAGAAACTGCTGGAAGAGATAGCAACCACCGCCGCGACCAATCCCGACAAGGGCAGGGTGGCGACCTATATTCCCGAACTGGCGGGCACGGACCCGAACCAGTTCGGGATTGCGGCCGCCATGGCCGACGGGCGGGTTTTTTCGGCCGGCGATGCCGACGTTCCGTTTTCCATCCAGTCCGTCTCGAAGGTCTTTGCGCTGGCGCTGGCGCTCGGCCGTGTCGGCGATGCCATGTGGACGCGGGTCGGGCGAGAGCCTTCCGGGCTTTCCTTTGATTCGGTCCTGCTCCTGGAACGTGAGAACGGCATTCCGCGCAATCCCTTCATCAATGCCGGTGCGCTGGTGACCACGGACACCTACCTTGCCGGCTCCAGCCCGCGTGAAGCGCTTGGCGAGCTTCTGCGCTTCATCCGGGCCGCCGCGGACGATGATGGCATTCATATCAACGAGAAGGTGGCGCGCTCGGAACTGGCCACCGCCCACCGCAATTATTCGCTGGCGCATTACCTCGCCTCTTTCGGCAACATGCAGGCATCGATCGACAAGGTGCTGGGGACCTACTGCCACCAGTGCGGGGTCGAGATGACCTGCCGCCAACTGGCCATGGCCGGGCGCTTTCTCGTCGACGGGGACAAGATGCCCGCGCTCGTCTCGGCCGAACGGCGCCGCCGGATCAATGCGCTGATGATGACCTGCGGCCACTATGACGGGTCCGGGGATTTCGCCTTCCGCGTCGGCATGCCGGGCAAGAGCGGCGTTGGCGGCGGCATTCTGGTGGTTTCGCCCGGGAGGGCCTCCATCGCCGTATGGTCTCCGGGTCTCAACCCTTACGGAAACTCCAAGCTCGGCACCGAGGCGATGGAAGCCTTCGCCCGCAAGACCGGCTGGTCGGTTTTCGGAGTTCCGCAAGGCCATGAGCAGGTGACCTAAAGGTGAGGTGGCGGCGTTTAATGTTGCGCCACGGCAATTTAAACGATTCAGAAGTGGTTTCGATGCAATTAGGCCTATAGGATATTTTGACGTTTAGACGCGTTGGCGCTAGAACCCCTCTAGACAACGCTTTGATTTGCTTACGTTTACGTGAACGGAAGGCAGCGTCGTACGGGAGAGGAATTCCATGTCGAACGCCGATCTGCGGGGCAACCGCCCGCTGTCGCCCCATCTTCAGATTTATAGACCGATCATCACGATGGTCATGTCGATCCTGCACCGCATGACGGGCGCGGCGCTCTATTTCGGCACCATCTTCCTGGCCTGGTGGCTGATCGCCGCCGCCGCGGGTCCGTCCTATTTCGATCTGGTCAACGGCATCTACGGATCCATCATCGGCCGGCTCGTCCTGTTCGGCTTCACCTGGGCCCTGGTGCACCACATGCTCGGCGGACTGCGCCATCTCATCTGGGATACGGGTGCCGGCTTCGGCGAAAAAGCCCGCATATGGCTCGCCAGGGCCAACATCATCGGCTCCGTTTCCCTGACGCTGATCCTGTGGATCATCGGCTACGCGGTTCGCTAAGGAGAGCGTCATGAAGGATATGCGCACCCCGCTCAACAAGGTTCGCGGCCTCGGCTCGGCCAAGGAGGGCACCGACCACTTCTGGAAGCAGAGGCTGACAGCGGTCGCCAACCTGTTCCTGATCTCGTTCTTCGTGATCCTGGTGATCTCCATGCAGGGCTCCTCGCACGGCGACGTGGTCGAGATGCTGCGGAACCCGCTCATCTCGATCGTCCTGCTCCTGGTGATCCTCTCCGGCACCTATCACATGAAGCTCGGCATGCAGGTGATCATTGAAGATTACATCCATGCCGAAGGCATCAAGTTCATAGCGCTGATGGCGAACATTTTCTTCTGCGCCTTTATCGGTTTCGGCTGCATTTTCGCAGTGCTCAAGATTGGCTTTGGAGGTTAACCCGGATGGCCAGGACGTATGAATTCGTCGACCATACCCATGACGTGGTCGTTGTCGGCGCCGGAGGCGCGGGCCTGCGCGCGACACTCGGCATGGCCGAGCAGGGGCTGCGCACCGCCTGCATCACCAAGGTGTTCCCGACACGCTCCCACACGGTGGCTGCCCAGGGCGGCATCGCCGCGTCCCTGAAGAACATGACGCCGGATTGCTGGGAATGGCACATGTACGACACGGTCAAGGGCTCCGACTGGCTCGGCGATGTCGACGCCATGGAATATCTCGCCCGGGAAGCGCCCAAGGCGGTCTATGAGCTGGAGCATTACGGCGTGCCGTTCTCGCGGACCGAAGACGGCCGCATCTACCAGCGCCCTTTTGGCGGCCACATGCAGAACTACGGCGAAGGCCCCCCGTGCAGCGCACCTGCGCGGCGGCCGACCGGACCGGCCACGCCATCCTGCACACGCTCTACGGCCAGTCCCTGCGCAACAACGCGGAATTCTATGTCGAGTATTTCGCCCTCGACCTGATCATGTCCGAGGACGGCGTCTGCCAGGGCGTGATCGCGTGGAACCTCGACGACGGTACCATTCACCGCTTCGCGGCCAAGATGGTGGTCCTGGCGACCGGCGGTTACGGCCGGGCCTATTTCTCCGCGACCTCCGCCCACACCTGCACCGGCGACGGCGGCGGCATGGTGGCCCGTGCGGGCCTGCCGCTGCAGGATATGGAATTCGTCCAGTTCCACCCGACCGGCATCTACGGCTCCGGCTGCCTGATCACCGAAGGGGCCCGCGGCGAAGGCGGCTATCTGGTCAACTCCGAAGGCGAACGCTTCATGGAGCGCTATGCGCCGTCGGCCAAGGATCTGGCCTCCCGTGACGTCGTCTCCCGCTGCATGACCATGGAGATCCGCGAAGGCCGCGGTGTCGGCAAGGAGAAGGACCACATCTTCCTGCATCTGGACCACCTGGATCCGGCGATGCTGGCCGAGCGCCTGCCGGGTATTTCGGAAAGCGCCCGCATCTTCGCCGGCGTCGATGTGACCAAGGAACCGATCCCGGTCCTGCCGACCGTTCACTACAACATGGGCGGCGTTCCGACCAATTACTGGGGCGAGGTCCTGAACGCGGACAGCGACAATCCGAACCGCATCCAGCCCGGCCTCATGGCTGTCGGCGAAGCCGGCTGCGCATCGGTTCACGGCGCCAACCGTCTTGGCTCCAATTCCCTGATCGATCTTGTGGTCTTCGGCCGCGCCTCCGCCATCAGGGCAGCGGAAGTGGTCGATCCGAAGGAATCCGTCCCGACCCCGAACGAAGCGAGCTGTGACAAGGTCATGGACCGCTTCGACCGGCTGCGCAACGCGAACGGCGCAATCCCGACCGCCGATCTGCGCGACAAGATGCAGCGCGCCATGCAGGAGGACGCGGCCGTCTTCCGCACCCAGAAAACCCTGGAGCAGGGCTGCAAGCGTCTTTCCGACATCTGGGGCGAATTGAAGGACCTCAGGGTCACCGACCGCTCGATGATCTGGAACTCCGATCTGGTGGAGACACTGGAGCTGGAGAACCTGATGGCCAACGCGATCACCACGGTCTACGGCGCGGAAGCCCGCAAGGAAAGCCGCGGCGCCCACGCCCGCGAGGACTACAAGGACGGTCCGTTCGCAGGCCGCGACGACGAGAACTGGCGCAAGCATACGC
The DNA here is from genome assembly GCF_026240905.1 of Roseibium salinum. Lineage (NCBI taxonomy): Bacteria > Pseudomonadati > Pseudomonadota > Alphaproteobacteria > Hyphomicrobiales > Stappiaceae > Roseibium > Roseibium salinum. The sequence continues at coordinate 3,107,460 of NZ_JAPEVI010000003.1, read as the reverse complement.
TGGCCAGGGTGAACGAGGCCGGCGATGTGACGCTGGACTACCGTCCGGTCGTTCTCGACCAGCTGACCACCTTGGAGCAAGGCGGCATCGACCCGAAAAAGATCGCGCCGAAGGCGCGTGTCTACTAGGGCATCCTACGCCGGAAATGGCGCAGAAGATGTTCTGGCAATTTTTGAAAGCGATCAACGCTCCTGCATCCAGGCACTGCGGCCCGAATGCAGGTTGATCTAGGAGCACTGTATTGAGCCAGGCGGCGACCCAACTGGACACGAGCAGCCCGTTCGGCACCTATCCGGCCGAACGGCTGGTCCGGGCTGCCTGGCGTCTTGCCGACCGCCACGATCTCTCCAGACAGGTGCGCCGGCGGATCCGCTCCCTGGTCTCGCGGTTCTTCAAGGGACCGTACGACCTTGAGGCGGACGGTCTGAAGTTCCGGATCTATCCGGGCGAGAATTACGACGACCGCAAGATCCTCGCCAAGGGCCGGCTGCCCGAGCGCGAGGAACACCGGCTGATCGCGCCGCATCTGGGGCACGGCAAGGTCTTCGTCGATATCGGTGCCAATATCGGCTCCTATTCCATATTCGCCGCCGGTCTCGGCGCCGAGGTTCTGGCGATCGAGGCCAACCCGCAGACCGCGGACAAGCTGGCGTTCAATGTGCGCGCCAACGAGCTGCACAACGTGGCCGTCGTCAATTCGGCGGTCGGCCCGCGCGAGGAAACGCTGCCGCTGTGGCAGGAGCCGAGCAATTGCGGCTTTGCCACCTTCGTGAAGGACCTGACCACCGGCGAGTGGGCGGGCGACTGGACGCCCACCTTCATGAAGCTGCGTCCGCTGACGGCGATTGCCGAGGAGCACGGGCTGGCGCGGATCGATGTTCTGAAAGTGGATGTGGAAGGGTTCGAGGACCGGGTGGTGCTTCCCTTCCTCAGGCACGCGGACATACGCCTCTGGCCCCGCGTGATCCTGCTGGAAACAAATTGCCGGCCCTACTGGTCCGAGGATTGCCTGCACGAACTGGCAAGCCGGGGCTACAAGGTGACCGGCCAGACGAATGACAACATGGTCTTCGAGCTCGGCGAGCGGGCCGCAGGACCAACCGGCCCGGACGCGACTCCAGGGCCCAACGCGGAGCAGTAACGAGATGGTTCAGCTGACGCTACCCCGGAACTCCCAGGTGACGGCAGGCAAGGTGTGGGACAAGCCGGAAGGCGCGACCAATGTGCGTGAGTACCGCATCTACCGCTGGAACCCGGACGATGGCCGCAATCCACGGGTCGATACCTATTTTATCGATGCCGACGACTGCGGTCCGATGGTTCTGGACGGCCTCATCTACATCAAGAACAAGATCGACCCTACCCTGACCTTCCGCCGCTCCTGCCGCGAAGGGATCTGCGGTTCGTGTGCGATGAACATCGACGGCACCAACACCCTGGCCTGCACCAAGGGCATGGACGAGATCGCCGGCGACGTGGTCAAGATCTACCCGCTGCCGCACATGCCCGTGGTCAAGGACCTCGTGCCGGATCTGACCCGCTTCTACGCCCAGCACCGCTCGATCGAGCCCTGGTTGAAGACCATATCGCCCCCGCCGGAAAAGGAATGGCTCCAGTCTCATGAAGACCGGGAGAAGCTGGATGGTCTCTATGAGTGCATCCTGTGTGCCTGCTGCTCCACCTCCTGCCCCAGCTACTGGTGGAACGGCGACCGCTATCTCGGTCCGGCGGTCCTGCTGCAGGCCTACCGCTGGCTGATCGACAGCCGCGACGAGGCAACCGGCGAGCGCCTGGACAATCTGGAAGATCCCTTCCGCCTCTACCGCTGCCACACCATCATGAACTGCACGCAGGCCTGCCCCAAGGGCCTCAATCCGGCAAAGGCCATTGCCGAGATCAAGAAGATGCTCGTGGAACGGCGGGTCTGATTTTCGGACCCATGTGCTGTTCGTGGAGGCCGCCGCTCGAGGCGGCCTTTTCATTTGCCCGATTGTCATTCGGGCCCCTGCACGAAATCTGCTGAAACCCTGCTGGAAAGTCCCGCATTTCCGCCCCGGAAACTCCCGAAAGAACCGCGATCCTCAGCCCATTGACCGGGCGCCCGTAACCTGCGGGCACCCATCATTGAAAGGGTTGTGCCATATGACGAGCGATACGGATCTGAATTCTTCCGATGCGCCATCCGGCCGGCAGCCGCCGGCCGGCAGATCTCTTGCGTTCTTCAATTCTCCGGCCGCCAAGCTGGTGCTGATCGGCTTCGTCACACTGATGCTCATGGTGCCCAGCACCTTTGTCTGGGTCCTCATAGAAGAGCGCGCGGACCGGGCACGGGACGTGGCGGTCGACATTGCGAAGTCCTGGGGCGGGGTGCAGGCGGTCAACGGGCCCTACCTCGTCGTCCCGTTCAGCGAGACCCGTGTCACGGGATCGGGCAACAAGGCCAGGACCGAAATTCACCAGCGCACCGCCGTCCTGTTTCCCAAGAAGCTGGAGGTGGCCGGGGACATCACGGTGGAAGAGCGCCGGAAATCCATCTATTCGCTCCCCGTCTACAAGGGCCGCTTCAATTTGAAGGGAGCGTTCGCGCGCCCGCCGGAAGCGATGTTCGAGCCGCGCCATGGCGGCACGATCGACGTAGCGGCGGACAAGGCGGTTCTGGTGATCGGCATCGGCGATGTCACGGCGCTCAAGAGCGAAGTGGTGCTGGCGCTGGACGGTGTCCAGGCCATTCCGTTCGAACCCGGGCTCGGGCTCCTCTCCCGGAATGCTTCCGACACCGTCCGCTCCCTGCAGTCGTCCGGGATCAATGCCGCCGTCCCGGCGCCAAAATGGCGCAACGGCTTTTCCTTCAATATTCCACTCCAGCTCAACGGTTCCACGGCATTCTATGTCGCCCCTGCCGGTCAGACGACCAAGGTGGCCCTGCAGTCGGATTGGCCGCATCCGGGATTTACCGGTACTTTCCTGCCGGAAACCCGGACGATCTCGGACACCGGCTTTGAGGCCGACTGGACCATTCCCTATCTCGCCCGCGGCACGCCGGGCGTACAGGAAACCGATCAGTTGCCGCTCCAGGACAAGCTTCTGGGGGTGAAGTTCGTCGACCCGGTCAACTTCTACCAGACGATTTCCCGGTCGCTGAAATACGCCATCGGCTTCATAAGCCTGACCTTCCTAGCGGTCTTCGTTCTGGAAATGCGGACCGGTTGGCGGTTCCACTGGATCCAGTACGGCCTGGTCGGACTGGCTCTCATCATCTTCTACGTGATGCTGCTCGCCTTTGCCGAACATGCCGGCTACGGCCCCGCCTATCTGATTGCGGCAGCGGCGGCGACCGTCCTCAACGCGGTCTATGTCGGCACGTCCCTCAAGAGCCGTACCGCCGGACTGACCATGTTGCTCGTGCTGGCGGTGATCTTCTCCGTGCTCTTCGCCCTGATGCAGGAACAGGACTATGCCCTGCTGATCGGCTCCGCGATCGCGTTCATCTCCCTGGCCGCAACCATGTTCGTCACCCAGAAGATCGACTGGTCCGGTAGAACCGTACCCATGACGGCATAGCCTGGATCACAGACGGAAGACGGGCCTTTGCCCGTCTTCGCGTTCTGCCCCCGGGAAAGGTCCCGAAGAAATGAAATCCGCTCTGCCATCACGGCACCCTCACGGTCTTTTGCGCAAGGACAAAGCGGAGTTGAGTTGCCCGCGCGGCCCGGCACGTTACCTCTAGCGGCAACAATGGAGGACCTGTCATGAAGCGCTTGCTGCCGCTGTTTCTCGCTACCGCCCTTGCCGGTGCGGCTCCGCTCGTTCCCGCACAGGCGGAAACGGCCATTCTCGCCGGAGGCTGTTTCTGGTGCGTGGAGGCGGACCTTGAAAAGCTGCCCGCCGTGCGCGAGGTCGTTTCCGGCTATGCGGGCGGAGAGACCGAGGATCCGACCTACAAGACCTACGAGCGCGGCGGGCACCGCGAGGTGGTGAAGGTCGACTTTGACCAGAGCAAACTGAGCTACGGCGATCTGGTCGGGATATTCCTGCGCACCATCGACGTGACCGATCCCGGCGGCCAGTTCTGCGACCGCGGCTTCGGCTATTCCAGCGCGATCTATCCGCTGGACGAGGAACAGGCGCGCCAGGCAAAGGCGGAAATCGAAGAAGCGCAGCAGGTGCTGGACGCAAAGGTCGTCACGCCGGTCGAAGACCCGGCTGCCTTCTGGCCGGCGGAAGACTACCATCAGGGCTTTTACAAGAGCGACGTGCGCACCCTGACCCGCTTTGGTTACGTCACCCGCGCCGAGGCCTACGAAGGCTACCGCAAAGGCTGCGGCCGCGATGCGCGGGTGAAGGCTGTGTGGGGCGGCGAAGCTTTCAAGGGATTGCCGAAAGCCGGCGGGTAAAGGCCCGCCTGCGACCTATGTCAAACCTTCGGATTGTCCTCCCGGACCCAGCGAAGCGAAGATCCGGGATCGGCGAGCCGAGGTCTTCCGTATAGAAATGCAAAGCTAATGGCTCTCCGGTTCCGGCGCGCGCTACGCCTGGCCGGAATGACGAAGGATAGGCAGGACCTGCCGGCAAACCTCAGTTGCCAGTGGCCGCCTTTCACAATCGGTCGTGCCTGAGCTCCACAGACCCTAGAACCGATGCCCGATGCCGGCATTGAAGACGTCGGCATTGCCGTCGGCGGAAAAAGGCGACCAGCCCGAAACGTTGTATGTCTTTTCGTCAAACTGGTAGTGCTTGTAATCCACCCGCGCAAAAACATTGTCGGTGAGGCGGGCTTCGACACCGCCGCCGGCCACGAAGCCGACATGGATGTTTTCATCCGAGGCGCCATCACTCTTGCGCTCGACCTTGTAGTTGCCGAAGCCGACCCCGGCCGAAAGGTAAGGCATGAAGCGTCCGGCGTCATATCCGATGCGGACCGTGGCGGCACTCAGCCAGTTGGAGCTCTGCCGCGCGCTGCCGGATCTGGTGTCGCCCCGGAAATTCGTCAGCGCACCTTCCAGGCTCGCGCCGAAAATGACGCGGTTGGCTTGCTGATCGTAGCCGATCGAGCCGCCGACCAGGCCCGAGCGGAAGAACGCGTCCAGTCCCAGACTGTCCGTGCCGCTCAAAAATCCGCCACCGGCGAAAACAACGGCATTGAAACCCGTCCAGTCGGCCCGGGTCAGCCGCAATTGTTCGACCGTGCCGAAATCGGCGGCGGGCATCTCGTTTACGGGAATGTCGGCCGCCATCGGTGCCGACGAAAAGCCGGCCACGGCGACCAGGAAAATGGAAGGAAAACGCATGTGAATACCCCTTGCAACCTATAGGGGTTTCTTCCCGCAAAATTCTCAAGAAATCATTAAGGTTAAGGATCTTGGCTAAACATCTAGACGCCGGCTTCGAAGGCCTCGACCACGTCGAGAAACGCCGCGCCGTATCTTTCCAGCTTGGTCTGGCCGACGCCGGAAACGGCCAGCAGCGCGTCCGCGGAGACCGGGCGCGCCGCGGCAATGCCGGCAAGGGTCGAATCGGGGAAGACCACATAGGGCGGCACGTTCTGGTCGCGGGCGATCTGCGTCCTGAGGCGCCGCAGGCGCTCGAACAGGAGCTTGTCATCGTGGTCGAGCTCATCGGCAATCGAGCCGGTCCGGGAGTTGCGGGTCTTCTTCAGCCCGGCCGCGCTGCGGTCCCGGCGCAGGGCGATCCTTTCTTCTCCGCGCAGGGCGGATCGTGATTTTTCCGTCAGCACCAGCGCACCGAACTGGGCGTGGTCCACGTCCACATACCCGGCAGCAACGAGCTGGCGGGCGATCGATTGCCATGTCTTCTGCGCCACGTCCTGGCCGATGCCGAAAACCGACAGGTTGTCATGGCCGAAACGGGAGATCTTCTCGTTCGTCTTGCCAAGCAGCACGTCGATGACATGGCCGGTGCCGAAGCGCTGCCCCGTGCGGTAGATGGCGGACATCAGCTTCTGCGCCGCCTCCGTTCCGTCCCAGGTCTCCACCGGTGACAGGCAGGTATCGCAATTGCCGCAGGGCTCCGGGTAGGTCTCGCCGAAATGGGCTAGCAGCGCCTGCCGGCGGCAGCCGGCGGTTTCGCAGATGCCGAGCAGGGCGTTCAGCTTGGCGTTTTCCGCCCGCTTCACCTCGTCCGGCGCGTCGCCTTCCGCGATCATGCGCCGCCGCTGCACCAGATCGGCCATGCCATAGGACATGAACGCTTCGGAAGGTGCCCCGTCGCGTCCGGCGCGCCCGGTTTCCTGATAGTAGGCTTCCACCGATGAGGGCAGGTCCAGATGCGCGACATAGCGCACGTCCGGCTTGTCGATGCCCATGCCGAAGGCGACGGTGGCCACAAGGCAAAGTCCTTCTTCCAGGAGGAAGGCATCCTGGTTCGCGGCGCGTTGCTCCGCCGGCAGCCTCGCGTGATAGGGAAGGGCCCTGGTGCCCTTGCTCGTCAGCCACTCGGCGATTTCTTCCACCTTGGCCCGCGACAGGCAGTAGACGATGCCGCTCTCGCCCTCGTGTTTTTTCAAAAAGTCCAGCAACTGCTGGCGCTGATTGGTGCGCTCGACGATTTCGTAGCGGATGTTCGGCCGGTCGAAACTGGTGGAAAAGACCTCGGCCTCTTCCAGCTGCAGCCGCGCCAGGATGTCCTTTTGCGTGTGCGGGTCCGCGGTCGCCGTCAGGGCAACGCGGGGCACGCCCGGATAGCGTTCGCTCAGGCAGGACAGCGACAGATATTCCGGCCGGAAATCGTGGCCCCACTGGCTGACGCAATGGGCCTCGTCGATGGCGAACAGCGAGATCTCGAGCGTGTCGAGGAACCGGCGGAACGTCTCGTTGCCGAGCCGTTCGGGGGTGACATACAGAAGATCGATTTCCCCGCGCCGCAGGCTTTCGCGCAGGGCCGCCTGATCGTCCGGGGAAAGGGTCGAGTTCAGGGCCGCGGCATTGACGCCGGCGGCGCGCAGGGCGCCTACCTGATCCTTCATCAGCGCGATCAGTGGTGAAACGACGATACCCACGCCCCGCCGGCAGAGCGCCGGGATCTGGTAGCACAGAGACTTGCCGGCCCCGGTCGGGAACAGCACGACGGCATCGTTGCCGTCCACCAGCGTCTCGATGACCGCCTGCTGCTTGCCCCTGAAACTGCTGTAGCCGAACACTTTCTGCAAAACGGCAAGCGGCTTCGGTTCCGGGCGGATCGCCGGAGCGGCATGGGGCTGAACGGGCGGGATTTCATCCGCGGCGGTCGCGGGCGAAACGGACATGGGGCAATGCTTCCTCAGATTTCCCAAGCACCATGTCTTATTCGCGCCGCAAGGGCAATCAACGCCGGCCCGCGCCTGTGGATGACGCAGGACGCATCGGCAGAAAACGTCAGGGAGGCGTCAGAATTCCGCGTCCGGATTGGTGGCCAGCGTTTCGGAGCAGTGGATGCGCATCTGTTCGGTCAGCTCGCCAAGGTCCCCCTCGAGGCGTTCCGGCCGGATCGGCTTGCCGAAATGCACGCGGAACCTGGCGTTCTTCTTGTTGAGCAGCTCGTTGAAGACGGTCATGTCCCGCAACTCGGTCGAGACCCGGGCAAGGAAATAGAAGAGACCGGAATTGCGCCCGCCCATATGCATCGGGATGATGGGCGCCTTGTTCTTGCGCGCCAGCGCCAGCGCGGATGTCATCCACGGCCGCTCGGTCAGCCTGCCTTCGTTCCAATAGGCCAGCCGCCCGGAGGGAAACAGGACAACCACGCGTTCCTTGGTGAAGGCCGTGGAGGCGAGTTTGAGCGTTTCCTTGGATTTCTCCCGACTTTTGAAGTCTGCCCGCCACTCGACCGGGATGATCATGTCGGCAAGGCGCGGGTTGATGCGGATCGCGTCGCGATTGGCGAAGATCGCGAAGTCGGTGCGCCTGGACTTGATGGCATCGTAAAGGACGACACCGTCGGCGATACCGGTCGGATGGTTGGAGACCAGCACGACGGGCCCTTCGCTCGGGACGCGGTCGAGGCCCAGCGTGGTGACGTCAAGGGTCAGCAGCTCGCTCAGATGGGCGAAGACGTCGAGTGCTTCCATCTGGGCGATCGTGTCAGCCATCTCGACCGCGGACTTGTAGCGCAGGAACTTGTGCGCGACGGGTCTGATGAACGGCCACCATGGGCTCGCCATCACCAGTTTTCCACGTTCGGCTATCAGAAGGTCGACGATGTGGCGATCGGCCAGCTGCCGTTGAGCCGTGCGCTCGCGTTGCGCCGGCAAGGTGTTGTCCGTTGTCTGGTCAGTCGTCCGCACAATACACCTCTGCCTGTCGAGGAACTGCAATACATGCTGGCATCGTTACCGAAACCAGCGGCCCGTGCAAATGATCCATTGAAGAAATTTTTGGTTTCGTCGTGCCGTTTCAGCTCCAAAGGGAGCTGGTGAATAGAGCGATGCTTGTCAAGAATGCCACCGCCCATGCCAGAGAGCGCGGAGTGGCCCGATCGGTCCAATAGCAGAATACGTAAATCACTCTCAGCATGACAAAGAGGACGGCCAACCGGTCGATCCACTGCGGGTCGCCGCCCTGGCTCATCGCCACGAGAACGGCAATGGCAAAGAAGGGAAAAACTTCGAAGCCGTTGGCCTGTGCGGCCTGCGCGCGCGCCCGGAAGCCGTGGCGCCAGTAGTCCGGGTCCCGGGGATTGGCATTGTCGAACTCCTTGCTCAGCTTGGCGGGAAACGCCGAAAGGACGGGCAGAAGAGCGGCGATCAGGATACACCAGATGGCTGTCGGCATGGATCATTCCTTTTCAAAAAGCCCGGGAGGGGAGAAGGCCGGAGCGGATTCAGTCAAATGGCAGAGAAAACGGCCACGGGTCATGCGGTGGAGAGCCGCACTCGCTTCAAGGATGTGGAGGATATCCTCATGTAATTCAGACTTGCCGGGTTATTGTCATAAAGATTTCCCGCCAAGAGTGTAGGAGGGGGCAGCCTGCGACCGGATGCGCGCAGACAGGATGCTCCAGGCGGCGCAATCCGCCCGACGTGATCTCTTGATAAGGTGCTCTTGTGACAAAGACCTCCGTCCTGTTCCTTTGCCCGGACAACAGCCTGCTGGGACCATTGGCCGAAGCCTATCTGAATTTCAAGGCCGGGGGGCTGTTGCGGGCATTTTCCGCGGGCATCGAGCCGGCGGCCGGTCTGAACCGGAATGTCCACCGGCTTCTGTCCGCGGAAGGTGTCGACACGGTGGGGCTTGCGCCGAAACCGGTCGGCATCTTCCTGATGCCGCATGCGGTCATTCCCGACAGGGTGATCTACCTTGCGGACATGGACCCGATCGAACCGCCGCATTTCTGGAAGGCCACGACCTCCAGCCACTGGTGGAGCATTGCCCGCAACCCGCAGCTTGCCGACACCTTCGGCGCCTGCGCGGACTGTTTCCTGCGGATCAAAACGGCGATCGACCGCCTGGTGGAGCCGCCCCGGGCCGCCGGCAAGCCGCTCATGTGGAACGTGGCCTGATCCACGCCTTTGCGCCTTCCGCGGCCGCAAATATCCGGATTTTGCATTTTCGACAAATTCTGGGCTAAGAGATGCACTTATATTGGGTCGAAGGTGAGGGACTGATTCGTCATGATGCGCGCGGGAAAACTTGTTCTGGTTTTGGGAATGGTCATCCTGGCTGCGGGATGCCAGCGTTTGTCAGGTGGGGGCAACCAGCAGCCCGCACCGCTGCCGGCAACACCGACCACGCCCGTCGGGGCGGGCACTCTGGCCCCGCTTGATCCCAACGCACCGCCCGTGGGCACGACCAGCATGGACCCGGCATCCGGCGCGACCGATCTTACCAGCAACCCGGTTTCAGCGCCGGCCAATGCCCAGCAGGTCGGGCGCACCGATCTTCTCGGTGGCTGGAAGGTTGCCTCCGCCGGCGACAATTGCATGGCCTTCATGACGCTGACCTCCTGGTCGGGCGGGTATCGCGCCAATACCAGGGGTTGTACCGCTCCGGTGCTGGCCGGCATTTCGGCATGGGATCTGAGCGGCAACCAGGTGGTCCTGAAGGACGGGTCCGGTGTCACCGTCGCACAGCTTTATTCCAGCGCTCCCGGACAGTTCAGCGGCCAGACCTCCACAGGGGCGCCGATCTCCCTGCGCCGTTAATAAGCCTCGGTAATTTTTACTGGACAGTTCGCGTTATAGGTGTGTACATTGCCTCTACTACCGGAAAGGCTGTGCACATGTCGAAGTACGAACCATTGCGTGAACATTTGGCGCGTCTGGAAGATGTGGTCTGGGCGGCCAAGCTTGACGAGGTCGAAGAAATCATCGGCTCGTCACTTCCCAAAAGCGCACGCGAACACAGGACTTGGTGGGCCAATTCCGGCGGCAGCCTGGTTCACCAGAACGCCTGGCTGGACGCCGGATGGAGGGTTGAGCGCACGGATCTGATGCGCGACGTCATCGTCTTCCGCCGTCTCAGGATCGGTGGAACGTCGATCGCCGCGAAATCCTCCGGCCTGGACCGTCCGACCGGAAACCCGCAACGTGTGGCTGAAAAGCGCCTGGCCAGGGAAATGGCCGCTCTTCGTCAGCCGGCAACGGTCACGCTGCGCACCGAATGGACGCCCCTCGGCGACGTTCAGCATACGCCCTGCTCCAATGCCGCAATTCCTGCCGAATCCGGGGTGGTGCGCTTTGCCGCCATGGATGGCGACGACATCGTGACGGCAATCGTCGCGGCCCAGTCGGTGCAGCAGGTCTATCGCAGTCTGCGCATGGGCATGAAGGGACTGGAAAACGGTCAGACCGACCGTTTCGGATCAACCATTCTCGACAAGGGCGGATTCGACCCGAAGGCGCCGATCGAATGCGATGTCGTCAAGCCGGGCAACGCCTGGCTGCTGACGGACGGTCGCGGCCGCAGGGCCGATCTGAGCGAGCAGGCGGAGTGTTTCCTCGTCGCTCAGCTCCTCTATCTTCAGGAATTGCAGAACGGCCGCAAATCGACCTTACTTCTGCGCTAGAGTTTGCTCCTTCCAATCAGTTTGCTCCACCGCCTGCAACCGGATCTTCCGGTGCAGGCGTTTTTTTGCCGTCTCCGGGCGAGATGGCGAGCGCGCAGGTTATCAAACGCCGTCTGGCCGGACGTGGACTTCTCCAGCATCCCGCCGAAGTCCCAAATGGTCAGCACCAGGATTGGACACGCGGCCCGGCTCTGCAGCCTGGCACCCTCTCCCCCTTGCGGGGGAGATGTCTCCGAGAGGAGACAGAGGGGGGTGACAGCCTTGCGGCAGAAAGGCACCTGCGAGTTTGCGGCACCGCTTCACCCCCCTCTGTCGGCTCGCGCCGACATCTCCCCCGCGAGGGGAGAGAGGGGGAGCCTGCCGCGATTCAAGTCGAGATTTGATGGTGCTGAGAAGGGGAAAGGCTGAGGGGGGCAACGCACGCCGCCACCCGGATTTGGACGCCACTCGTATCAATCAGCCGTGCCGCCTGACCGCTCCAATCCGGGTCGTGGGAAAAAGTTCGATCGGCATGAATCAGGAACTCTTTAGTTTTCAACCGGTTGAAAAACGAATCTTTGAAACCGGGGGACCGGGTTCGACCATATCATGACTTGCATCTGCGACGTTTTGACCTTATTCCGCCCCAGGGTTTTGATGACCCGCACCTGGTCACCTTCACGACTCCATGAGGTCTCATGGAGGGAGTAGCCGCTTGAAGATGGAACTGCCGGTCAATCGCGCGCTGAATGCCCGCTACGATGCGCTGATCGCATCCGGCGAGATCAGGGAAGACCCTGTTCAACGGGAGGCGGTTCGGCAGCTGGATCTGCTCAACGCCCGGCTTGCCGAAACCCGGCTGGCTTCGAAGAAGAGTTCGCTCGGCTGGCTGTTCGCCAAGAAGAAGAACCAGCTGTGGGCCTCCGTTCAGGGCCTCTACATGTGGGGTGGCGTCGGGCGCGGCAAGACCATGCTGATGGACCTGTTCCACGAGGTCACGGTGATCCGCCGCAAGCGCCGGGTTCACTT